>JAYGEH010000555.1:0-5443 GCA_046582475.1 Rhodospirillales bacterium | reverse complement strand
CATATGACGTCAATAACAGCAGAAACAAGCGATTTATTGAAATGGCAGAAACCTGGAAACAATAGTAACGGGGATAACATCAAAAATAGGTAGCGCACCCCCTTGGTAAGGGGGAGGTCGAAGGTTCAATTCCTTCCTGCGGCACCATTTTTCCCATAAATCTTCCGGCCAACCTGTGGTATCATGCGCCGCATATGTTGCCCGTGATGACCAATAGCGTCGGTTCGAAATCCTTGGCGGGCCCTGGCGGTCTTGCTGCTCGCCGGGTGCGCGCAAATGACTCCGCCAGCCGTCAAAACCGGGCTTCCCCCGATCCACGAGCTGGCCCGCCACGAGGACGACACCGCCCATCATGACGACGAATTGCTGGTGCTCGATCCGCCCCATGACTATCTCGACAGCCTGGACGAATTGGGTCTTTCGATCATCGATGTCACCCATTTGGATGGCATGGATTTGATGCTGTACCATTTGCGCATCGAGGACGGCGCGCATCCGTTTCACGCGCGGCGCGCCCACCTGGAAAAACATCCCGAAGTGATCGCCGACGTGCACCATCATTTCGAACAGCACGCCAGGCGCAAACGCACGCGCAAGCCCAAGCCCAATCGCGGCTACACCAGCCGCAAGGCCAGCCAATGGGGCGCGCCGGCCAGCGGCTGCGGGCGCGGCATCCATATGGGCATCATCGATGGCGGCGTCAATGTGGCCCACACTGCCTTCAAGGGACGCAACATCACCTTCCGCGCCTTCCACCGGAAAGGCGAAATAGTCGCCGCCAATAATCACGGCACGGCGGTGGCCTCGATGCTGGTGGGCGGAACCAAATGGGGCAGCCTGTTGCCCGGCGCCAAATTGAGCGCCGCCGGCGTGTTCCACAAAAACCGCAAGGGCAAACCCAGGGCCAGCGCCAAGAGCATCCTGCAGGCGGTCAACTGGCTGATCAAGCAGAAGGTCCAGGTGATCAATTTCTCCATCGGCGGCTCCAACAACCGGCTGATGCACAGGGCCGTGCAAAAGGCCGACGAGCTTGGCATCATCCTGATCGCGTCGGCGGGCAACAACGGGCCGTTCACCAAGAAGAAAAGCTATCCCGCCGCCTACCCCCAGGTTATCGCCGTCGCCGCTTCCGATCCGTTCGACCGGGTGGCGCGGTTTTCCTCGGCCGGCGACTATGTGGAATTCACCGCCCCCGGCGTCGGCATTTGGACCGCCGTTCCCGGCGGCGGCAAGGCCATGTCCGGGACCTCGTTTTCGTCGCCGATCTTCGCTGGCTTTACGGCGGCGGCGATGCAATACCAAGGCATCACGGGAACCGAGCCGATCCGCGCCCATTTCCGCCAAAACGCCAAGGCGCGGGGCAAGAAGAAGTGGGACAAATATTCCGGCTGGGGTTTTGTCCGCCTGGCCTCGCCCTGCTGAGCGGGAACGGCTCAGACCACCATGCCCGGCGGCAAATTTATTGCCGGGTGCGACATATTTCGCCAAAATCGACCATACCGATTCATCACTATTCCTAACGGTTCCTACCGGTTCAGCCCGCTTTACTCTTATCACAGACAAGCATACCACCCCTGGTATGGTGTCCCCAAATGCGACACAAACCGCCAAATCGTCCATGGGGGTGGTTGGGGGTTTGTGGGGTTTTATGGGGGTACGCGTGCCCAGCCGGTCTGGGGATGGATGGGTCGGCCAGACCGGCGTCCGTCTTGGCACCTCGAAATGGAGCGCCCACCAAAACAGATCACGGGCACCGCCCGGCGTGGGATCAAATATTCCTATTTACAATGTCCAAGAGCATTGCCTCTTATTTAGTTTGCCAGCGGCCCGGCGCAAGTAGCCGACGGAATAAAAGCGCGCTGCAATTCCCACCCTCCGCCGGAATGATTGCTATAGCCACAACTTGAATTTGAATGGCCGCCAATCAAACCGCCCCCCAAGAAGAAAAGGGAGGATCGGGGAGGCACATTGCGGATCGGGAGGTCAGGCGCAGGCTTGCGGCGATTTTGGCTGCCGACGTGGCCGGCTATACGCGCCGGATGGAAGCCGATTCCGACGGCACCGTGGCCGCCTGGCAGGATGCCCGCGAAGACGTGATCAAGCCCCAAGTCGGCGAATTTTCCGGCAAAACCGTCAAGCTGACCGGCGACGGCTTCCTGGTCGAATTCGCCACCGTCCAGGATGCGGTCAACTGCGCCATCGCCATGCAGTCGGGCCTCGAATCCTCAAGCCTCGACTTCCGCTTCGGCGTCAATTTCGGCGACATCATCGACGATGGCGAAGACATCCACGGCGAGGGCGTCAATGTGGCGGCGCGGCTAGAGGGATTGCCGTCGGTCCGGGCCGAACGCATGGACCGGTTCGTCGAAGGCCTCAGAATAGCCGGATTGCCGGAAAGCTGACCTCCATTCCCGATTTCCCCTTGATCGATTGCCAGTCCCCGAGCATTGTCTACAATAGCTGCGATACATACCGGAGGTAAGCAAATGGCCAAGATCAAACATATTGCGATGTCGGTTCCCGACCCGGAGGCAACCGCCGATTTTTATGTCGAGGCGTTCGACATGAAGCGCTGCGGCACAACCGATTCGCCGCTGGCCAAGGGCTGCTATGTCACCGATGGCGAGATCATCGTGGCCTTGCTGAAATACAAAACCGACGAATGGTCGGGCTATGTGAAGGGCGAGGACGAGCGCGGCAAGGATTTCGTCGGGCTGCACCATATCGGATTCCTGGTCGATGATTTGAAAGAGGCCGAAAAGCAGGTGGAAAAGGCCGGCGGCAAATACCTCATGGGCCGGCCCGACGGCGATGCGCCGAACACCTTCTACGAAGAAAAATTCCGCGATCCCAACGGCGTCATATTCGATATTTCCCATCTGGGCTGGCGCCGCGAGGCGGCGGAATAAGGCGGCGCCGGAAAGACGAAGCTGGGGAAGCGAACTTTGGCCGACGTAACCTACAAATACAATTCCGCCGACAACCATCTGGACCAGCGCTGGGTGCCGCGCAATCTTTGGCAGGACCGGGTTGCCGCCAGATTCAAGGACCGGGCGCCCAAGGTTATTGAAAAAGACGGCGGCGAATATTGGGCTTGGGAGGACAAAATCATCGCCGGGCGCGACGGCGGCACCGCCGACGGCCGCGACAACGCCAAATTTCTGGACCAGTTTTTCGGCCGCTCCGGCGCCCGCATCCCGGCCGGCTCGCTGCCGCCGGCGGAGCCGGCGTTGATCCTGGAGCATATGGATTTCGGCAACATATATGGCTACGTGGGCTTCGGCGCGACCCGCAAATGGAATATCGAGGATCCCCAATTGCGGCACGAGGTTTACCGGGTCTACGCCGATTGGGTGATGGAGCTAAACGCCCACGATCCGGACCGCTTGATGATTCTGCCGATCCTTCCCGTTTTCGATTCTGCCTCGGTGCCCGGCGAAATCCGGCGCTTGGCGGCGATGGGCTGCAAGGCCGCCGAGTTCGTGCCCTTCGACGGCGCCGAGCCTTTGTTCCACGAAGTGTGGGAGCCGGCCTGGGAGGCCTTCGATGAAACCGGCATGGTTCTTTGCGCCCATATCGGCGGCGCCGCCGAAACCTCGATTCCGCCGGCTGGGCGTGGCGAACGCATGGCCTATTTCTCCTGCGCGCCGTTTTCGGTGGCGCGCCCGATCGCCGATATCGTCTATTCGGGCGCGCTTCAGCGCCATCCGGGCTTGAAACTTTTGTTCGCCGAATGCCGCGCCGGCTGGGTACCGTTCCTGGCCTACTGGATGGACCGCCAGGCCCAGGAGCGGCCCGGCCTGTTTGCCGATACCGGCCTCGATATGCTGCCCAGCGAGTACCTCAAGCGGCAAGTCCTGGTCACCTTCGAAGAAGACGATATCGCCGCCCAGATGATCAGCCACGAGGACAATATCCTCCGCCATATTCTGGCCTGGGGCGCCGATTACCCGCACCCGCAAGGCACCTGGCCGGACCCGTCGCCGATCTTCCTCAACATGTTCGATGGCTTAGGACCCGAACTCCGCCACGAGATCGTCTTCGGGCGCATGCAGCGGTTCTTCAACATGAGCGGGCCGGACCCGGCGCAAATCGCCACCCTGGATGAGATCGCCGGCGACGGCGCCGGGCGCACCCGGACGCATGCGAGTTTCGAATAGGGTGATGAAAATTTATCTGGATTACGATCAGGAAGCGCTGGACCGGCAGTACGAGCACCGCCATTTCGTGCCCGACGCCGATGAATTTATTGCCGCCCAGGCCGCCGAAAGCGCAGCTGTGCGCGCCGCCGCCAAGGGCCGCTTCGACGTGGCCTACGGTCCCGGCGAGGACCAGCTTCTGGATATCTATCTGACCGGCCAGGCCGAGGGCGGCCTTGCCCCCATCGTCGTATTTTTCCACGGCGGCCGTTGGGCCATGGGCAGCAAGAATTCCAACTGCGAGGCCGCCGAAATGTACACCGGCAATGGCGTTCATTTCGTCTCGGTCAATTTCAGCCTTTTGCCGCACGTCACCATGGACGTGCTGATCGGCCAATGCCGGGCCGCCGCCGCCTGGATTTGGCGCAACGCGGCGGACTTCGGCGGCGATCAGGACCGCCTGTTCGTGCACGGCAAATCGTCGGGCGCCCATGTCGCCGGCATGATGGCGGTGACCGATTGGACGCAATATGACGGATTGCCCGCCGATCTGTTCAAGGGCGGATTGCTGGTCTCGGGCATGTATGATCTGGAACCGGTGCGCCTCACCTTCCGCAACGATTGGCTGAAGCTCGATGAAGGCGCGGCGGCGCGCAACAGCCCGATCCGCCACATTCCCCAATTGGGCTGTCCGCTGATCATCGGCGTCGGCGCCCTGGAAACCGATGAGTTCCGGCGCCAATCCCGGGAATTTGCCGCCGCCTGGAGCGCCGCCGGTCTCGATTGCCAATTCGCCGAGATCGAAGGCCGCCACCATTTCAGCGTGAACCAAGACATGAACCATGCGGACAGCGTCCTGGCGGCGCCGTTCCTCAGGCAGATGGGATTGGCCGACGCGCCGGTTTGATTTCGGCCCGGCATTCCGATTGGGACAAGAAGGCCGGGCCATGCAGCCGTGCTGCGACATATTTTGGCCAAACCGACCGTACCGTTTCATCACTATTGCTAACGGTTGCTAACGGAACCGACCGGTTTTATTCACCGCCCAGCATGGCGTTCTCCTCAAGCTCCAGGGAGTCCAAAAACGCCTCATGCCCGGTCACGAGCGCCGAGCCATGGGCCGCCGCGCCGCAGGCCCCGGACGCATAGGCGCAGGCGAAAGCCTGGTGGCGGGGTTTGAAGCTGATTTCGAAATTTTGCGTCTGTTCGTCCATGGGTCTCTCCCCTAAGTTCGTGAAATATTCCAGAACTATTTAGTCGACCGTGAAGAACTCCCAACGCACTGATTCTATTTAAACTTCGTC
>JAYGEH010000552.1:0-18495 GCA_046582475.1 Rhodospirillales bacterium | reverse complement strand
GCTTCTCGACTTCCTGGCCATCCGCCGGCGCCCCGAGCGGAGCCGGTATCTGAACGAATTTCTGGCCATAACCGACGCCCACCGGGCGGCCTTGAAGGGCGGCGACGGGCCGGAAGCCCATATTCGCGCCGCCCTCGCCGCGATGGACGATACCGAGCTGGCCGGTGTCCTTGAGACCCGCGAGATGGAAGCCTTGAGAATGGGCTACCGGGAACGAGTGACCGATACCGGGTTGCCCCATATCGCCGATTTGCCCAATGTCCTGCCCGAGTTGTTCGCCGACTCGGCGGCGCGCGCCGAGGCGGCGGGCATCGACGGCGCCGAATTGCACTACACCCACGCCTACACCATGGCGTCGTTCCTGTCGGCCACCAACGGCCGCGGCGATGGCTATGGCGGGCCGAAAGAAAACCGCATCCGCCTGCCCCTGGAAGTCTTGCGCGCCGTGCAGAAACGCACCGGCAACGGTTTCGCCGTCGGCTGCCGCCTGTCGGCCGAGGAATGCATCGCCGGCGGCGGCAGTTTGGACGATAACTGTTATTTCGCCGTGGAATTCGCCGCCGCCGGCATGGATTTCCTGTCCTTGTCCCGGGGCGGCAAGTTCGAAGACGCCAAGCAGCCGGGCATCGGCGAGGCCGCCTATCCCTATACCGGGCGCAGCGGCTATGAATGCATGCCCGCTTACATTTCCGATGAAACCGGCCCGTTTGGCCGCAACGTTACCGCCGCCGCCGCGGTGCGCGCCGCCATCCGCGCCGCCGGGCACGCGATGCCGGTGATCGTTACCGGCGGCATCCACGGGTTTCGCCAAGCCGAGGGCATCCTGGCCGAAGGTCAGGCCGATGCCGTCGGCGCGGCGCGCCAATGCCTCGCCGATCCCGACTGGTTCGAAAAAATCCGCCAGGGGCGCGGCGCCGAAGTTCGTCAATGCACCTATACCAATTACTGCGAGGGGCTCGACCAAAAACACAAACAAGTGACCTGCAAGCTCTGGGACCGGGTTGGCCTGGATGGCGATGATGTCACGCGGACATCCGATGGCAAGCGCCGGACCACGGCTCCGGGCTGGCGGTAACCAGACGCCGGGCCTTGGCTTGCCCGGCCCTCGGCGGCTGCCTATCTTGGCACCGAAGACTTGACCGAAATCATGGGCCGCGCGCCGCCAAGCGCACAGTTTGGCCATCGGGGTAGCGGCAAAAGCTTACAAATGTAAGGACAACGGGAATGCAAAAACGGCATCAGGTGGTCATCGTCGGCGGCGGCCCGGTGGGCGCGTCCTTGGCCCTGGAATTGGGCATTCGCGGCATATCGTGCGGCGTCATCGAACGCCGCTTGGCGCCGCAGCGGATTCCGAAGGGACAGAACCTGACGCAACGCACCCTGGAGCATTTTTATTACTGGGGCATCGCCGATGAGTTGCGCGCCGCGCGCGCCATGCCGCCAGGCTATCCCATCGGCGGCGTCACCGCCTACGGCAACCTGATGAGCGAATATTGGATCCAGCCGCCGCAGCGGGAAACCGTGCGCGAATATTATTTCCAGGCCAACGAACGTCTGCCGCAATACCTCCTGGAAGAAGTGGTGCGCAAAAGAATGGCCGATTTTCCCAACATCGAGGTGCAGGTCGGATGGGCGGCGGAGACCATCGAGCAAGATGAAACCGGTGTCCGCGTGACGATCACCGAAGAGGATGGTCCGGGCCGCGAAGTCATCGAGGCGGATTATGTGGTCGGCTGCGACGGCGCCCGCTCGGTGGTGCGCGACCAGATCGGGATCCAGCGCACCGGATCGGACTTTGACCAATTAATGCTGCTGGCGGTGTTCCGCTCCAAGGAATTGCACAAGGGCCTGGAACGCTTTCCGCCGCGCTCGACCTACAATGTGCTGCATCCGGACCTGAAGGGCTATTGGCAGTTTTTCGGGCGCATCGATGTGGGCGAGGGCTGGTTTTTCCATGCCCCGGTGCCCGCCGACACCACCCGGGACAATTACGATTTCCATGGCCTCATCCAACGGGTCGCCGGGTTCACGTTTGCCGCCGAGTTTGACTATGTGGGATTCTGGGACCTGCGCATTTCGGTGGCCGAGGAATACCAGAAAGGCCGCGTCTTCATCGCCGGCGATGCCGCCCACAGCCACCCGCCCTATGGCGGCTTCGGGCTCAACAATGGTCTCGAGGATGCGGTCAATATCGGCTGGAAACTGGCCGCCAAGCTGGATGGCTGGGGCACCGATGCGCTGCTCGACACCTATTCCGAGGAACGGCGCCCCATTTTCCGCGACACCGGCGAGGATTTCATCGCGGCGCGTATCCAAAGAGACGCGGAATTCCTGGAGCGCTACAGCCCGGAAAAGGACGAAGAGGAATTTGCCCGAGTCTGGAAGGAGCGCGAATTTACCGGCGGCATGCGCGCCGAAGTTTATGAGCCCCATTACGAAGGCTCCTCGGTGGTCATGGGGCCCGATGGCGCCGAGTGCGGCGCCCACGGCGTCCACACCTTTACCGCCCGCACCGGCCATCATCTGCCGCCCCAATCTTTGTCGTCGGGCCGCAACGTGTTCGAGGAACTGGATAGCGGCTTCACGCTGCTGGCCTTCGGCGCCGACGATAGCGCCGTTCAGGCCTTCGAGGCGGCGGCCAGGGCGCGCAAAATCCCCTTAAAATGCCTCCGCGACAGTTTTGAAGGCGGCCGCGAAAAATACGAGCAGCGCCTGATTCTGGTGCGTCCCGATCAGTTTGTGGTCTGGACCGGCGATCAAGGCCCCGAGGACGCGGACCAGCTCATGGGCCGGGTGTCGGGGCAAGGATAATAAATCCGGCGTAGATACCTAGACGATTAGATTCTTGGTCATTGCGCGAACCCGCTTTTGCATATCCGCCGACGTGAACGGTTTCGCCAGGAACTGGCTGACGCCGGCCGCCAGCGCCGCCTTCACATTGTCGATGGAGGCTTCGCCGGACAATATCCATATGGGAATGGTCGCATTGACGGCGCGGATTTTTTCGATCAATTGAATCCCGGTCATGCCCGGCATGGACCAGTCGCAAACCACGAAATGAACGAAATATGGGTCTTCGGCGAACAGGGCCAAGGCTTTGTCGCCGTCCAACGCGCGCTTGATATGGGTCATGCCCAGGGATTGCAGGATCGTGGTCACGATTGCCACGATCCTTGATTCGTGGTTCACGACCAGCGCGCCCATCTTTGCAAACCGTTTTTGATCGCCAATCATTCAACTCTCCGGCGATCACCTTTGCACAAATTCAAGGACCTAAACTATAAAAAATATCGCCCGCGCAAAGCTGGAAACCAACAATATTTCCGGATAATTGTTCCCGTCCTTGTGGATAACGTGAACGATCCGCGATCCGGGTACATCAGCGCTTCGAATTGCTGCGGCAATTGGCCTATAATAACCCTCCAGCGATGGTACTTGCGCGCGCCCAGGTGGGCAGGAGGCAATCGGCATGGCGGTCAAGGCGCCGGGCGGACCCACCGCCCATGAGGACACATTTGCAACCGACCGGCTGCCGGATGCGGCGCTGTGGCCGGATTTCGATTATTCCGGCACCCCGGAGCTTGGCCGATTGCCGGGGCGCCTGAACGCCGCTGCCGAACTCCTGGACCGCAACATCGCCCTCGGCAATGGCGGGCGGCCGGTCCTGCACTTTCAAGACGTCAGTTGGAGCTATGACGATCTTTTGCGGCGCGCCAACCAAATCGCCCGCGTCTTGACCGAAGATTGCCGATTGCGCACCGGCGGGCGGGTGCTCTTGCGGGCGCCGAACACGCCGATGCTGGTCGCCTGCTGGCTGGCGGTATTAAAGGCCGGCGGCATCTGCGTCACCTCCATGGCGCTGCTGCGCGCCGGCGAGCTGAAATATATCATTGAAAAAGCTGCGATCAGCCATGCCCTTTGCGATTCGGATTTCGGCGATGCCCTGGAAGAGGCGCAGGCGCTTAACCCCGGGCTCGAGCATATTCTCTATTTCTCCGCCGCCGGTTCGGCGCCCAAGGCCGCCACCCTGGAGGCCCTGGCCGATGCCAAGCCAGGTGATTTTACCAATGTGGACACCGCCGCCGACGATGTGGCGCTGATCGCCTTCACCTCGGGCACCACCGGCGAGCCCAAGGGCACCATGCATTTCCACCGGGACCTGATCGCCGCCGCCGACTGCCTGCCCCATTCGATCGCCCGGATATTGCCCAGCGACATCATTACCGGCACGCCGCCGCTGGCCTTTACCTTCGGCCTCGGCGGGCTGACCCTGTTCCCCATGCGCTACGGCGCCTCCACCCGGTTCGTCAGCGACAACGCGCCCGCCGCGCTCTTGGCCGCCATCCAGGAGCACCGCATCACCCAGCTCTACACGGCGCCCACCGCCTACCGGGCGATGGCCGAAATGGCTGGGGATTACGACCTCTCCAGCCTGCGCCAGGGCGTATCGGCGGGCGAAACCCTGCCGAAAGCCACCTGGGAGGCGTTTTTCGAGGCCACCGGCATTCGCCTCATCGATGGGCTGGGCGCCACCGAATTGCTGCATGTGTTCATCGCCGCGGCCCCGAATAACATGCGGCCCGGTTTTACCGGCAAGGCGATCCCCGGATACCAGGCCCGCGTGGTCGATGCGGACGGCGCCCGGCTGCCAACCGGCACGCCCGGACTGCTGGCCGTCAAGGGTCCCACCGGCTGCCGCTATATCGACGACGAGGCGCGTCAGAAAGACTATGTGCGGGACGGCTGGAATTATCCCGGCGATATCTACGAGGAGGACGCGGACGGCTATTTCCGCTATATCAGCCGCGCCGACGACATGATTATCTCGGCCGGCTACAACATCGCCGCCCCGGAGGTGGAAGCGGCGCTGCTGGAACACGCCGACGTGGCCGAATGCGCGGTCATCGGCGTCGCCGACACGGCGCGCACCAATATTGTCAAGGCCTTCGTGGTCCTGCGCGCGGGCGGCGAGCCGGTCACCGCCGAAGGCTTGCAGGATTTCGTCAAAGCCCGGATCGCACCCTACAAATATCCACGCGCCGTCGAATTCGTCACCGAATTGCCCAAGACCCAGACCGGCAAGCTGCAACGCTTCAAATTGCGGGCCGCGCCGGAAACCTGAAATCTGAGCAACGGAATCCTGCGCCGGCTTCGTTAGGTTCAGTATCAGAAGCCCGCAATATTTTTATGAGGTGCCCCATGCGAGATTCCACCAAAACCATCCTGATCGCCGGCGCCGCCGTGATCGTCATCGCCGGCGGCGTGTTTGCCGGGCACCGGGTTTTTCATCCCGGCATTTCCCATCATGGCGCCGGTCATGGCGGCGGCTTCCATGGCGCCTTTGCCGGCCCCCGGCGCGGCCGTTTCGGCGGCGCCCGGCTGCTCACGACCTTCGATACCGACCAGGACGGCGTGCTGACCCAGGCCGAGGTAGACCAGGTACGGGGTGCCCAGTTCGCCAAGTTCGATACCGACGGCAACGGCAATCTGAGCCTCGAGGAATACCAAGCCCTATGGATGGACGCCATGCGCGAACGCATGGTCGACCGCTTTCAGCGCCACGACGGCGACGGCGACGCCAAGGTGACACGGTCCGAATTCAACACGCGCTTCGCCGGCATCGTGAGCCGGCTGGATGAAAACGGCGATGGCAAGGTGACGCGGGCCGAGCTGCGCGAACGCCGCTTATCGCGGCGCCGACACCGGAGTGGCCGCGGCGGCTGAGCTTTTGCCGGCCAGCCTCTTTTCCACCAACTTTTGGCGCCAGGCCTGTACGTTGGCGCGCAGCATCAGCGACGCCGGTGTCACCAGCAAGGTGAGGATGGTCGCGAAGCCGAGGCCGAAGACGATGGCCGACGATAATTGCGTCCACCATTGGGTCGAGGGCGCGCCGATGGTCACCGCCCGCGTGAAGAAATCGATATTGGTGGAGAACACCATGGGCATCAGGCCTAAGATGGTGGTCACCGTGGTAAGCAGTACCGGGCGCATGCGCTGGATGCCGGTGCGCAATATGGCCTCCGCCGGATCGGCATAACGGGCTTTTAAATGATCGAAGGTATCGATCAGCACGATGTTGTTGTTGACCACGATACCGGCCAGCGCAATGACCCCGACACCACTCATCACAATTCCAAAGGGCTGGCCGGTGGCCAGCAGCCCGATGAGCACGCCGATGGTCGACATGATCACCGCCGACAGGATCAAAAACGCCGAATAAAAACTGTTGAACTGGGTCACCAGGATGATGGCCATGATAAACAGCGCCACGCCGAAGGCTTTCGAGAGGAACGCCTTGGCTTTCTCCTGCTCCTCGTCTTCGCCCTTGAAGGTGATATCGATGCCGGGATTGATGTTTTGCGTTTTCAGCCAGGCGGCAATCTCACGCACCTGTTGGTCGGCCAATAGCCCGGGGCGCACATCGGCCTTGACCCAATAGGCGCGCTTGCCGTCAACCCGGGTGATGGTGCTGATTTTGCGCTCGGCCGTGCGGGTCACGAAATTGGACAGCGGCACCAGCCCCGCGTCAGTCGAAATCCTGATCCGGTCGAGCTGCATGATGGTCCGGTACCCGGCCGGATAGCGGACCCGGATTTCCACCTCGTCGTCGCTTTGATCGGGGCGGAACTCATCGACCTTGATGCCGGCGGTCACCAGTTGCACGGCTTTGCCGATCGAGCGCACATCGGCGCCGAACTTGGCCGCCTGCGCCCGGTCGACGCGCAACGCCCAGGTGATGCCGGGCAAGGGCAGCGTGTCCTCCACATTCAGAAGACCCGGCATCGAGCGCAGCTTGGCCGATATGCGCGCCACTTCAGGCAAAAGCAGCGATGCGTCCCTGGCCGTGATCTCAAGCTGCACCGGCTTGCCCACCGGCGGGCCCTGCTCTTCTTCGCGCACATCCACATGGATGCCGACCAGGTCGGACGTGCGCCGCTCGATATCGGCAAAGATTTGTTTCGCCGGGCGGCGCAATTGCCAATCGATGAATTCCAGGGCCACGGTGCCGATGATGTCTTCCGCTTCCTGGCTGTTTTCCTGGCGCCCGGTGCGCGCATAAATGGTCTCGAACTCCTTCATATCGAAAATGCGGCTTTCCACCTGGCGCATCAGCGCGTCTTTTTCGTGGATCGACAGGTTGCCCCGGGCGCGCACCTGGATCTTGGCGTTGGTGGGCTCGATCTCGGGGAAAAACTCGATGCCGTTGCCGTTGGCGGCGTAGTACCATTGCACGCCGATCAACAGGGCGAAGGCGGCCAGCACCACCTTGGCCGGATGGCGCAGCGCCGCTTTCAATACCGTCACATAGAGCCCGGTGAAGCCGACCGCATCGTCCACATTGCCACTTTCGCCGGCGGCGATGTTGGCCAGGGATTTGGCATCGAGGGTGCCCGGCTTGCCGAACAAGGCGCCGAGGGTGGGCACGAAAATCAGCGCCATCAACAGCGACGCCGCCAGGGTGGCGATCAGCGTTATGGGCAGGAATTTCATGAACTCGCCGACCACGCCGGGCCAGAACAGCAATGGCAGGAAGGCCGCCAAGGTGGTCGCCGTCGAGGCGATGATAGGCCAGGCCATGCGCTTGGCGGCGGCGGCGTAGGCGGCGGCCCGGGGTTCGCCCTCGATCATTTTGCGGTCGGCATATTCGGTCACCACGATGGCGCCGTCCACCAGCATGCCAACCGCCAGGATGAGGCTGAACAGGACCACGATATTGAGGGTCATGCCGAGCGAGCTCAATGTCAAAATGCCGATCAGGAACGATCCCGGAATGGCGATACCCACCAGCCCCGCCGTGCGCAGCCCCAAAAAGGCGATGATCACGATCATCACCAGGAGCACGGCGCTGATCACGTTGTTCTGCAAATCCACCAGCACGGTGCGAATATCGTTCGACTTGTCCTGGGAGAAACTGACGCGGACCGCCTGGCGCAAGGTGAGCGGCCAGACCCGGCGTTCGCGTTCCACCACTTGGCGGATATCGGCGATCGTACTAATGATGTTTTCGCCGGTGCGTTTGGAAACCTCCAGGGCGATGGCGTTCTTGCCGCCGACCCGGGCGAAGCCCTTCGGGTCCTTGAACGCGGCGCGCACATCGGCGATGTCGCCGGCGCGCACGGTGCGGTCGCCGGCGACCACCACCGGCATGTTCATGATGTCCTCGACATTTTCGAAAACGCCGGGCACGCGCACCGAAAAGCGTCCGCGACCGGTATCCTGGGCGCCGGCGGCGATCAGCAGATTGTTGGCGCTCATGGCGGCGGTCACGCCCGACGCCGAGATACCATAGCTTTCCAGCTTCGCCGGATCGATCACCACCTCGACCATATCATCCCGGTCGCCGGCGATCTCGGCTTTGAGAACGCTGGGAATACCCTCGATGGCATCCTGCAAATCATTGGCTAGGCGCAGCAATGGGCGCACCGGAAGATCGCCCGACAGAATAATTGTCAGCACTGGAAACAGGCTGAAATTGACCTCTTCCACGGTCGGCTCTTCGGTATCGGTGGGCAGTTCCGGCTTGGCCTTGTCCAGGGCTTCGCGCACATCGTCGAGCGCTTTGTCGGCATCGAAGCCGGCATCGAATTTCAAGATCACGTTGGCGCCGCCCTCGTAACCGTTGGACTTCATCTCCTTGACGCCCTCGATGGTGCGCATTTCCTGCTCGATGGGGCGCACGATCAGGCGGGTGGCGTCGACCGGAGAGATACCGTCTAGCTTGGCCTTGACGAAAATGATCGGAATATTGATGTCGGGATCGGATTCCTTGGGAATATTAATGTAGGAAACCGTTCCGGCGATGAGGATCAATACCAGCGCCGAAACCACCGGTCGCGAACGCCCGATGGCGGCATCGATCAGCGATAGGCTCATGAACCGTCGCCGCCCAGCTTGGTCAGCGCCGGGTCTTTTTCCGGGAACGGCTGCACCGCCTGGCCGGCCTTGACGAATTCGTGGCCGACGGTGATCAGGGTGACCCGGGCGCTCAGCCGGCCATCCCGCCCGGTGATCCAGATGCCGGCACTATCTTCGTCGATGATATCGACCCCATGGAGCTGAACGCGGCCATCGGCGCCGACGGTCTTGATGCCGACCTGGCCGGCGTCCGAGAGGCCGAGCACCGCCGGGCTCACCTTATGGGCGGCCACCGGCGCCAAGGGAATGGAAATCTCGGCGGTCATGCCGGCGACCATGGCGCGGCCGGCGTTGGCAATTTCCACCTGGATCTTGAAGGTGCGGGTGGTTTCGTGGGCTTCCGAGGCGACGAAGCGGATCACACCCTCGGCGGATTTTCCGTCGACCAGTTTAACCGCCGCTTTCATGCCCGTGGTCAGGCGGCCGATATTCAATTCCGACACATGGCCGGTGACGCGGATCGGCGTCAGATCGATGAAGGTGGCCACCGGGTTACCGATTTTCACGAAATCGCCCACCTCGACCACGCGCGCATCGAGGATGCCGTCAAAGGGCGCCACGATTGCCGTGCGCCTGATCTCGACCGCCGCCCGGGCGCGCCCAGCCTTGGCGGCTTCCAGATTGGCCTCGGCCTCGGCCAGTTTCACCTTGGAGCGGAATTTGCGCGCCGTCAATTCGCGCGCCGCCTGATATTCCATGCGCCGTTGGCGCAGTACCGCCTCGGCCTCGCCAAACCGCGCCCGGCGGTCGTCGATAGCCAGACGGACGATGAGGTTGCCGCGTCTAACGCGGCTGCCCTCGGCGGCGGGGACGGCAACGATGCGGCCTGACGTTTCGGCTTTCAACGATACCTTGCGCGACGCTTCTGTACGGCCCAGGAACACCAGCCGGCGCGAGCGCTGGGCGGCGACGGAGGTGCGCACGCGCACCTTCGGGATCAGGGACGCTTGCGACGCTTGGGGTTTTTTGGCTTTACCGGCGGGTTGGTCCGAGACCAGGACCGGTGCCTCTTCAAACTGCCCGGACGCGATCCAGGCGATGGCGGCGGCGGCAACGACGATGGCGATGATATAGGACGCCCTCACGATCGATCCCCGCCCGCCAACAGTTTGTCGGCCCGAACTTTATCTGCCGAGTTTTTGCCGTCCAGGAATTCGTCCCCATGCTCTTCCAGATAGCCCACCGCCGCCTGATAAATGGCCAGCCCGAAGCCGTGCACGAATTGGCGCCCGAAGCCTTCCGACGACGTATCCAGTTCCTGCAGCCCTTCAAGAACCTTGGTGTAATGGCCGAGATACTTGTCCAGCACCCTGGCCCGATGATCGCCCGACAGCTTGTGCCCGAAGAACATCATCACCAGGGCATCGGAGCGAAGCCGGTCGATGGCCGGATCGTCGTGGAGGGCAACCGTCAAGACCTGCTCGCCGGCCTCGGTGATGGCATAAACCTTCTTCGCCGGGCGCCCCGGCTGCGCCTCGACGCGGCAGGTCACTTGGCCCGCCTCCAGCAGTTTGTTCAGGGCCGGATAGATGGAGCCATAGCCGGCATCGTAGACATGGCTAAACGGCCCTTCCTCTAACATTTTCTTGATCTCGTAACCGGTAGCTTCACCCATGGAGAGCACACCTAGGCAGATGGAACGGGTATCCATAATAGGGTCCTTAGCGCAGAAGTTATGTGAAGTGGTTCACATATATATCAGTTAGATATATAGTCAAGGGGTATATATCGGAGTGATATATAGGTGGCGGCCGTCTCAATCGTCATACCCCGGCCCCTATTTGATTTTTTGGCGGAGTACCCAGGGAACTTGTGCAAATTTCATGACAGTATACTTAATTAATGTGATAATATTGCAATAATTAAGTATACTGTCATGAAATAGACCCTGGGACGCCGGCCTGGCCAACCATGCCATCTCCAGACCGGCCGGGCCTATTTACCCCCATTTACCCACACAAATCCTCGTAAACCCACACAAACCCCCATGGTCGAATTTCCAAAATATGTAGCATCATCGGCGCCTTTCACCTCCCGGCCAAGCCCGCTAGACTGACCCTGGGGGAGGACATTCCATGTTCGGATCAGACTTGATGGCGGCCGCCGAATGGGACTTGAGCGCCGACGATCTGGCCGAGATCGATCGGATCATCGATCCCCCCGCCGGCCCGGCGCACGGTTAAAATGGAGGAGCGCATGAAATTTGCAGTAATGCGGATTTCCTATTGTCTGTTTGCGATATTTTGCGCCTCATTATTTGCGCACGCGCTCATTCACGTGATTGCCGACGCGTCAAAATCAATTCAAGCCGGTCAATCCGCCGACATATTTGGATTTGAACATTTCGGGCAAATTGTCTCCGACTATGGACGGTGGCTTATCGGCGTCGCGCAGGGCAATATTGGCACAATGCCCGGTGGTCAGGAAATCTCCGGCCTATTGCTTTCCGCGGGCATGCAAACGGCAAGGATATATTTATTTGTGCTGATATTGCTTGGATTGATCATCGGCCCGCTGGGGTATTTCTCGGGAAAAAACCGGCATGGCCGGCTTGATAGGGCGGCACAGTATTTTACCGACGCCTTGAATTCCGTTCCAATAATGGTAGTCGGTATCCTCTTACTTATCCCGCTTGTTTTTTTAAGACTAATTCCGAAATCTCAAATCGAGGAAGCCTTATTCGCTTCTATAGCTTTGCTGATACCGCTCGCGGCCCCATTTTTTTATGGCATGCGCGATATATTCCAAAAAACGGCAAGCCTGCGGGTTTCAAAAACGCTCAAACGGCGGTATCTGGCCGATTTTTATATTTCGCTGATCGTTGCGATGTTCCCAATGTTCCTTGCCGAATCGATGATATTTAATGGTTTGGTTGACGAAACAAATGGGCTTTCCGGGCTGCCGTTCATCGCCTTGAGACAGGGCACCGCTTCGCTTTTACAATATTTCTTTTTCATAATTATCGTGACGTATTTTGCCGCAAGATTGCTTAGCGAATTTGCTAAGGAATGGTTGCAGCGCGACAATGGTTTTGGCGATCTTATGATTGGCGATGAACTTCGGCAAATTCCAATACAGTTCTGGGGCGTTGTATTTCCGCCCCACCGAAATGGTGCCAATCAACAGACATCGGAAGCTCATTCCATTGCCAAAAGTCGCCGAATATGAATGCCGGTAATTGCAATCGTTGCCATGCTGGCGGCAATAATTCTTCTCGCCATATCTTTACCTCTCTTCGGCATACTTGATCCACTCACCGAAGAAATCCAAATCAGGCTTAGGAACCCAAGTTGGGATCGGGTATCTGGTGTCCTTCACCTGCTTGGTACCGATGCGCTCGGAAGGGACTCGCTTTCAAGAATTATACACGCGATGCGAAACAGCCTTTATATCGCCGTTGGAACGGCAATTCTCACAGCGGTTATTGGAATGGCATTGAGTATGGTTCTGGCATTATCCGCAAAGCGGTTTCATTCCGTCATAAATTTTCTGATCGAAATAAAATGGTCCCTGACATTTTTTGCGCTCAGTTTTCTGGTTTTTATACCGGTCAAACATTCCGTTATTTCCTTCACGATCGTATTTTCGTTGCTGCTTTGGGATAGGTTCTGGGAGATAACAATTTCCGAGGCACGCAGGTCTGACCGCCCCAGTCCCCTGGCTCTGGTCCGAAGCGTAATCCGGAATCAAAAGCAAAATCTGGTGTCAGCAGCTTTGATTGCCTGTGCCGCATCGATCGTCTTCGAGATAACGATCTCGTTTATCGGCATTACCCTTTCCGGCCGAATGTTGTCTCTCGGCACATTAATGTCCGAAGGCCGAAACTTTATGTTTTTCGAACCCCACCTAATGTACATTCCCGCCCTCGCAACGGTCACACTGCTATTGCTCATCAATCTACTGAGATCGACATTGAACACCCGCGACATTTCAAATTAATGTTTCGCTGGCCTGCCCCAACCCGTTAATCTTCAAGAGGCCGCCTATGGATATCAACATCCCCGAAGTGCACGCCGAGGTGACCGACGCCTTCTGGCGCTACGACCGGGCCCTATTGGAAAACGACATCGATACGGTCATCGCCCTGTTCTGGGACAGCCCGCACACCGTGCGCTATTCCCCCGTGGATTTGCTGTACGGCATCCAGGAGATCAAGGATTTCCGCCAGACTCAGCGCGGCACGCCGCTGAAGCGGGAGGTCACCAAGCTGGTGGTCACCACCTTTGGCCGCGATTTCGGCACCGCCAATTGCGAAACCCGGCGCACCGATAGCGGCGCGCTGGGCCGCCAAAGCCATAGCTGGGTGCGCCTGGAAGAATGCTGGCGCATCGTCGCCGCGCAAGTGTCGGTGCCATTGGCCGGTTAACGGGGGGCAATCGGCTGAAACAGGTCCAAGATGAAATTGCGGAAGCTTGCATGCTCCGGGTCCCGGTCGCGGATGCGGTGCCAGTGGAGGCCGATCGAGAAACCGGGCATGGAAAAGGGCAGCGCATGAATCTTCAGATGGAATTTTGCGGCCATCTTTTCGCCGAGGCTGTGGGGCACGGTCAGCAAGTGATCGGAACCGGCCGCCAATCCGCAAGCCGACAGGAAATGGGGCACGCTGCACACGACGCGGCGCCGCTCGCCCATGCGCTTCAACTGCTCGTCGACGACGCCGCGCCTGCCGCCCTGATCCGGCGCCACCAGGATATGGCCGTGGGAGGTATAAATGCCGAGGGTCAGCGGGCCTTTTTTCATGGCCGGATGGCCGCGCCTGGCCACACAAACGAATTCCTGCGCCGCAAGAGTCCGGGAAACCAGGTTTTTGACCGGCGCCGTCAGATGCGCCATGACGAAATCGACGCGTCCCGTTTCCAGGCTTTTGCCCAATTGGCCGCGGTGAAACTGGCGCACCTCGATGCTGGTCCCGGGTGCGGCAATTGCCATCTGGCCGATCAGTTCGGGGAGGAACAGGGTTTCTTCCAGATCCGACATGACCGCCGTGAAATGCCGGTTGAGATCCGCCACCAACGGCAGTGCCGCCGGCGCATCGGCCGGCAGATTGGCGAGGGTGTCCAAGGACTGCTCAATCTCCGCCAGTATATCCTTGGCGTAATGGGTCGGCAGCATGCCGCCGCGGGTGCGCACGAACAACGGATCGCCCATCTGGGCGCGCAACCTGGTCAGCGCGTTGGAGGTGGCCGGCTGGGTCAGGCCAAGGGCGTTCGCCGCCTTGGACACCGAGCCGTGGCGCATGATTTCCCGAAACACCGGGTACAGATTTAAATCCATAAGACATTGATTATATCAATAATATGAAAGAATAAAAATAAATTTTATCATTATCTCCCATGGCTCTATAATTGGCGCTAGCGTAAATTTTCAAAGGAGAGCCAAAATGTACGGGTACGGAATCGTTATCGAGTATGATTATTCCGGCGACGAAGCCGAATGGCATCAGGCCATCGATACCTTCACCGGCAAAATCGACGCGGACCAGCGGCTGCAGGGCCGCTTCAGCTATCAGGTCAACGTGCGCAACGATGGCAGCGGGCGCGTCCATGTGGGCGGATGGGATTCGGAAGAGACCTTGAAGCATCTGCAAAGCCAGGCCTTCTTCGCCGACTTTGCCGAGCAGGTGAAAAAATTCTCCGGCGGCGATGTCAAATCCACCGGCTTCAAGCGCCTGGGCGGCACCAACGGGACGGCCTCGTTAATTTCTGGCTGATCGGGTCCGGGGCCGTCGCCGCGTTTATGCTGATCGGCCATGCGACCATGGGGCGCAAGCAGTTCTTTTTGCCCTTGCTCGACGTTTCCTTCGATCCCACCGCCAAGCGGGTGATGGAGTTCGTCTGGCATATGGCGACGGCGGCGCTGGTCTTGCCGCCCATCGTGCTCATCTATGCCGGATTTACAGGCGCCGGAGGCGAGGCAATGAAATTCGTCATCGCGTACCTCGCCTTGCAGTTCGGCGCCTGGGGCGCGGTGCATCTGTTGGTGATTTCTACCGCGGGGATTCCGGGCGCGGTCTACAAATTGTTCCAGTGGAGCTTTTTCCTGGCGGTCGGCGGGCTCGCCTGGGCCGGTGTTGCCCAGACTTAAAAAAACAAATGTCCTGGGCCCTACTCCGCCGCCTGGCGGGCGCCGATGATGCCCAGCAGATCGTCCGTCGAATGCACGTCGCCGAAGACGGAAATGAAATTGCGCATGGTGGCTTCGTGGAACTCCGCCGTGTAGGCGGCGTTGCCGTCGGAGACCATGATGGTCCTGAAACCCACCATCATGGCGTCCCTGGCCGTCGATTCACAGCAGACGTTGGTGGCGACGCCGGTGACCAGCAGGGTCTTGATGCCGCGCGTATTGAGGAGCGCTTCCAGATCGCCGCCGGGGGCTTTGAGAAAGGCGCTGTAGCGGGCCTTGACGAATTGGGTGTCGCCATCGAGCACCTCCAATTGGGGCCAAATCTCATAGGCCGATTGGCCTGGCACCATGACTTTGCGCCGGTGCGCACCGCCATCCTCGGAATGGGTTTCGTAGAAATTGCTCCAGCTTTCGTTGGCTTCTTCGGTGGCCTCGGTAACGATCCAGACCACCTGGCCGCCGGCGGCGCGCAAAGCCGACGCCAGCCGGTTGATATTGGGGGTGATTTCCCGGGCCGGGCCGCAGCCGGTGCGCTCGTCCTCGGAGACGAAATAATTCTGCATATCGACCACCAGCAATGCCGTTGCCGCCGGATCGAACTCCGCATGGGGGTGCAGATGCCCACGCCGCCGGATGATCGCGTCCGCCATTTCCCTTGTGACTTCGAATGTCTGCATAAAACCGCTCCCGTTTTCCTGCCCAGCTTCCATTAAACAATAGACCCATTAAAATGAACAGCGGCAATGCAGCCAACTGGCAATTCACCCTTGGAACCGCTATCGTTTATCCGAATTGGGGAGAATTCCATGGATCAGAAAGCAAGCGCCGCCACCGGCGACCGCCGCAATTTCGACCGCCACGAGGATCTCCGCGACCTTCTCGTCCGCTTCGAGGAAATCGGCGAGTTGGAAGTGATCGAGGGCGCCGATTGGAATATGGAAATGGCGGCCGTCGGCGAATTGGTCACCGCCCACAATCCGGGCCGCGCGCCGGCCCTGTTGTTCGACGATATTCCGGGCTACCCGAAAGGCTTCCGCGTGCTTTCCGGCGCCGCAAATTCCTACAAAAGGCTGGCCATCGTGCTCGGCCTGCCGGAACCGGAGACCGCCATTTCCTTCGTGAAATCCTACCGCGACCGCATGAAGACCACGTTCGAGCTGATCCCGCCGGAAGAGGTCAAGAGCGGCCCGATCATGGAAAACGTGCAGCGCGACGACGAGGTGGATCTGTTGAAATTTCCGGTGCCCTTCATCCACGAGCATGACGGCGGGCGCTATATCGGCACCGACGACATCGTCATCATGAAGGACCCGGACACCGGCTGGATCAACGCCGCCACCTACCGCATCATGGTGCATGATGAGAAAACCGCCGGCATCTGGATTTCACCGGGCAAGCATGGCCGTTTCATCCGCGAGAAATATTTTGCCAAGGGCGAGCCCTGCCCGGTGGTCGTCTGCTGCGGCCAGGATCCGCTCTTGTTCCTCGCCGGCCATGCGGAAATCGATCACCAGCTGTCGGAATTCGATTACGCCGGCGGCCATCGCGGCTTCCCGTTCGATGTGATCCCCTCGGAATTGCACGGCCTGCCAATCCCGTCCCACGCGGAGATCGCCTTCGAGGGCGAGATTTACCCGGACGAGCCGCGCACCGAAGGCCCGTTCGGCGAGTTCATGGGCTATTATGCGTCGGAAGCCAGCCCGCAGCCGATCATCAAGGTGCGGCGCGTCTATCACCGCAACGATCCGATCCTGACCATGGCCATCCCGTCGCGCCCGCCGGCCAACTTCACCTTTGCCCGCGGCGCCGTGAAATCGGCGATGATCTGGGACGAAGTGGAAAAAGCCGGCCTCCCCGGTGTCGCCGGAATCTGGTGCCACGAAGCCGGCGCCGGGCGCATGTTCAACGTCATTGCCATAACCCAGATGTATCCCGGCCACGCCAAACAGGCGGCCCATCTGGCCGCCAACTGCCACGCCGGCAACTACGCCGGGCGCTGGGTCGTGGTGGTCGATGAAGATATCGATCCCTCCAACCTGTTCGACGTGGTTTGGGCCATGTCGACCCGCTGCGATCCGCCCAACGACACCGAGTTCACCCGCAACGCCTGGTCGACGCCGCTGGACAGCATGTTGCAGGGACCGCCCTATATGAACAACCGGGGCATCATCGATGCCTGCAGGCCGTGGGGCTGGAAAGATGATTTTCCGATGGTCGCGGAATCGAGCCCCGAATGGAAAGCCAAGGTGCGCGCCAAATACCCGCATCTGTTTGAATAATTGGGATTATCGATTTTCCCATGCTAAGTTCGAAGCAATCAAAATCACCAATCAATCGATCGCCTTCAATAGAAAGGGAGAAACTTAAAATGAATATCAAAACCAAATTCCTGGCCGCCGCGGTGGCGGCCGCCGGTTTCGCCGCCTCGCTGCCGGCGGACGCCCAGCAGGCGATCCGTATCGGCACCTCCAGCGTCGGCAGTAACTTCTACATCCAGGGCGTCGGCGTCGGCGAAGTGATCAACAAAAAGGCCGGCATCAACACCTCGGTGCAGGCGGTCGGCGGATCGGCCGCCACGGTGCGCGGCCTGGGCGCCGGCAAGATCGAGTTCGGCATGGCCAACTCCTTCGCCGCCGTGACCGCCTACCGGGGCACCTACTCGTTCAAGAAGTCTGGGCCGGTGAAAAACCGCTTGGTGGTGCAGGGCGGCGCCAATCACCGCGCCATCGTTTTCACATCCGGTAAAGGCGTCAAATCGCCAAAGGATTTGGAAGGCAAAACCTTTATCGGCAAACGCCGCCCGCTGCCCGAGTTGGATCTGATCACCAAGGCCATGTTTAAAGTCTATGGGGTCGATGCCTCGAAGGTGAAGGTGGTCGGAACCACCAATACCGGCCAGGTCATCAAAAACCTGATCGTCGGCAGCGTCGCCGGCGCGGCGGTTCCGCTGGGACGCAAGGCGGCCAACATGCAAAAGCCGTTTACCGACGGCGCGTTTACGTTTTTCCATCCCACCAAAGCCAAGCGCGATGAAATGCTGAAGCTTTTGCCGCCGCTGATTTTCGGCCGCACCTTCGATACCGACAGCTTCGTCGGTTTGAAGAAGGAAATCCATGTGTTCGCCATGAACACCTTGTTCCTGACCGCCGCCGGCACGCCGGATGATGCCGTCTACAAAGTGACCAAGGCGATCCTCGAAAACACCAAACTGATGACCACCTATCACCCCGAGCTCGCCAACTGGAACACCGGGAACACGCTGAAAAATGTGCAGCTTCCGTTCCATAACGGCGCCATCAAATATTTCAAGGAAAAGGGATTGTGGACGCCGGCGCTGGCGGCGGCGCAAAAGCGTTTGTTGCAGTAGGCAGCGAAACCCTTGGGCGCGGCGGCCGTTCGCGGCCGCCGTTCCTGTTTTCAGGTTTCCGGCTCATGATTAAATCGAAACGGCGATGA
>JAYGEH010000529.1:0-13419 GCA_046582475.1 Rhodospirillales bacterium | reverse complement strand
TAGCAGGTGTACACCGGTCCTTGCGGTTCGGTCATCATGATGCCGTAGGCGCGGACGAAGGAGCCGGGCACGCTGTCGATGCCCACCGGCTGATCGTCCCATTTGGTGAAATCGCGGACCGCGTTGCCTTGCACGTTGGCGGTGTGGATCCAGTCGATGCGCGGGCGCCGCTGGCCGGAATCCATGGGCCGGTAGCGCCCATGATAAAATTCGGCGCCCGGTCGATATAGGCGTAATAGACCGCCATCGAGGAATGCAAAAGCCCGACCAGGTTATGGAGGATTACGACCAGCGGTTCGCCGCTGGCCGTGGCGTAGCCGTGGGCGATCTGGATGGCGATGTTTTCGTGGGGGCAGAGGATCATTTGCGGGTCGTCCTGGCCGTAATTGACCATGGTATCATGCAGCCCGCGAAAACTGGAGCCCGGGTTCAAGGGCACGAACGGGAAATCATATTGCCGCATCAGATCGACAATGACGTCCGAATTCCAGCGGGTCTTGGTGGGCACCACCGCTGCGCGCTTTTTGGCTTTGATGTGAGACGGTCTGTTTGCCACCCTGATTTCTCCTTTATCAATTGCGTTCAGGTTCTAGAATGCCTGGATAATTAGCAAACTATGTAATTAAAAAAGCCCGGTGTTGAAACCGGTCTTTACCTGCCAGGAGGATGCAACCCCTTGTCGCAACTGCCGTTGACCATCGCCATTTCGGACTATGACCATGTCCGCGATTTTCAGGACGGACGCATCGAGGCCGAGGGCATCGACGCCAATTTCCTCAATTTCCAGGTGGAGGAGATTTTCTACCGGTTCGTCAATTTCCGCGAATGGGACGTGTCGGAAATGTCGTTCGGCAAATATGTGGCGCTGAAAGCCATGGGCGACGACAGCCTCACATCGATCCCGGTGTTTCCGTCCCGGGTGTTCCGCCTGTCGTCGATCTTCGTGACATCCGAGTCCAAGCTGCGCAGCATCGCCGACCTGGCCGGCAAAAAAGTCGGCGTGCCGGAATGGGCGCAGACGGCGGCCATCTATACGCGCGGCTATCTGGTCCATCAGGCGGGCATTCCGCTCAGCGATATCACCTGGGTGCAGGCCGGCGTCGGTATGCCTGGGCGCAAGGAAAAGGTTGCCCTGCATTTGCCCGACGGCGTCAGCCTGACGCCGGTGGCCGACAAGTCCTTGCAGGAAATGCTGGTGGCGGGCGAGATCGACGCCATCATGTCGGCGCATCCGCCGCCCCTGTTCGAGGACGGCGGCGGCCAAGTGGTGCGCTTGCTCGGCGACTACCAGGAGCTGGAGGCGGCCTATTTCAAGGAAACCGGCATTTTTCCGATCATGCATACCATCGCCATCAACGCCTCGGTCGCGGACGCCCATCCCTGGGTGCTGGGCAATCTTCTAAAGGCCTTCAACGCCGCCAAGGAGGCCAGCGTGGCGCGCGCCCGCGAGATGACCGCGTCGCGCTTTCCGATCCCCTGGGCGCCCTATTTTGCCGAGCAGTCGGCTTCCATGTTCGCCGGCGATTACTGGCCCTATGGGATCGAGGACAACCGGGTTACGCTGGATGCGTTCCTGGGCTATTCGTTCGAGCAAGGCGTGTGCGCGTGCCGGCTGGAGGTGGAGGACTTGTTCGCGAAAAATGTGCAGAGCAGCTTCAAGGTTTGATTGATAGAGCGGTTCCGGACAGATATGAATCAATTTGATGGGAACAAATCGGTTTTTCGGGTAGGCGCGGTGCGCAGCGCAATGCCTTTGCATCGGGCAAGCGCCGCAACGCCCCCGGGGAGACGATTTGACCCACCGGAGGCCGGGTGCTTTTGACCCGTGGACGTCGTCGCACATCTTTGCCGATGCGCCGCATCGCCGTGCGAGGTGCTCCTCGCCACGGGGCAAAATCATCCCGGTCAAATGGTTCATATCTGTTCGGAACCGCTCTAGAGGCTTAAATAAGATTACAAATGCCACCGGTTGCCGGTTTGCATGCGGAGAGAAAAATGGACGACCAGGTGAGAAACACGTCATTCGGCGAATACCAGACGCCGCACAAGGATTTGCGCGAATGGCTCGGCCGCATCGAGGGCATTGGCGAATTGAAAGTGGTCAAGGGCGCCGACTGGAACCTGGAAATGGGCGCCATCGCCGAGATGATCTATCACCACAAGCCGGAAAATCCGCCGGCCATATTGTTCGAGGATATTCCCGGCTACCCTTCGGATTTCAAGGTGCTGAGCGGCATGACCGCGTCCGCCGGGCGGCTCGCGGTTACCTTGGGCTTCGAAAAGCCCAAGGGCTCCATGGATGTGGTGCAATGCTACCGGAACCGGCTCAAGGATTTCACCCTGCACGACGCCCACCATGTGGAGACCGGCGCGGTTTTGGAAAATATCGACCGGGACGGCGACGTGGACCTCTATAAATTTCCGGTGCCGTTCCTGCACGAAGAAGACGGCGGCCGTTATATCGGCACCGGCGATCTGGTGATCATGCGCGATCCGGACGACGACTGGGTCAATCTCGGCACCTACCGGGTGGTCGTCCATGACAAGAATACGGTGGGGCTTTGGATGAGCCCGGGCAAGCATGGCCGCCTGATCCGCGAGAAATATTTCCAACAAGGCAAGCCCTGTCCGGTGATGATCAGCGTCGGCCACGATCCGCTGCTCTTCCTGTCGTCCGGCAACGAGGTTGCCTACGGCACCGGCGAGTTTGCCCATGCCGGCGGCCACCGGGGCCAGCCCTTCGACGTGATCGCCGGCGAATTGACCGGCCTGCCGATGCCGGCCGACGCGGAGATCGTGCTGGAAGGCGAGATCTTGCCGGACGAAGAGCGGCCCGAGGGACCGTTCGGCGAATGGACCGGCTATTACGCCAGCGCGGTGCGCACCGATCCCATTGTGCGTATCAAACGGGTCTATCACCGGGACGGCCCGATCATGACCATGGCCCGGCCCGGCCGCCCGCCCGCCGATTACACCTTTTCCAAATGCGTGGTCAAATCGGCGTTGATCTGGGACCAGGTGGAAAAGGCCGGGCTGCCCGGGGTGCAGGGGGTGTGGAGCCATATATCCGGCGGCGGCCGGCTGTTCAACGTGATCTCCATCAAACAGGCCTATGGCGGCCACGCCAAGCAGGCCTTGCTGCTGGCCGCCGGCGCCCATGCGGGCAATTATCTCGGCCGCTGGGTGGTCGTTGTCGATGAGGATATCGATCCCTGCAACCTGTTCGACGTGAACTGGGCGATGAATACCCGCTGCGATCCGGCCGAGGATATCGATATTGTGCGCGGCACCTGGTCGGGCGCCCTGGATCCCCGCAAACGCCCCGGCGACAATCTCAACTCCCGCGCCCTGGTGGATGCCTGCCGGCCCTTCGAATGGATCGACGATTTCCCCCATGTGGCCGAATCCAGCCCCCAATTGATGCAGGCCACCATCGACAAATGGGGGCACCTGCTGGACGATTGATATGCCCCACGATGATCCCAAAGACGGCCACGACCACGGCGAAGGCGGCGATACCGGCCATCACCGGGTGTTCTCGCTGATCGGCCATAATGTCATCTCGGACCAGGCCCACGAGAAAAAGTTCGAGCGCTGGTCGAAGAAACGCACCTTCGTGCGCGCCCTCGAAGGCACCTACGGGGAATTGGTGGAGCAATTGTTCACCCAGCCCCGGGTCTATTCCACGTCCGATCATGACTGGGGCGGCGGGCCGCAATATTACGGCAAGAAGGTGATCAACCCGCAATCCACCAAGGTGGCGCAATCCATCGAATGCCATGTGGATGTCTATTCGCCGGGCGGGCACTCTCAGAAGCACGGCCATATGAACAGCGCCGTCTTTTATATTCTGAAGGGCAAGGGCTTCGATATCCATGACGGCGAGCGCTACGACTGGGAAGCCGGCGACGCGGTGATCGTCGAGAACGCCTGCGTGCACGAGCATTGCAACACCGAATCGGACACCGAAGCCGTGGTCCTGGTGTTCAAGGCCAAGCCGTTGTTCCTGTTCATGCATCTGTTGTTCCAGAAGATGGTGCGCTATCCGCCGAAAGACCCGGCCAAGGGGTTCGAGGACTGGATGCCGCCAAAGGATATATGAATGATATGAAATCCATCGACGATCCGGACGCTGCCCGCCTGATGGGCGAGGAAGCGGATTTCTATGCCGAAGCCTTGAAGGCGTCGGCGGATTTCCGCCAAGACTATGCGGGCCGGGCGAAGATCATCAAAAGCCGGGACATGCCGTTCGAGAATTCCCCGGACGGACTGATCAAGCATGTGATCAACGAGAAAATGGCCACCGCCGAAAACTGCGTCGATGCCTATATGCAGTTCCTGAAACCCGGCGCCCGCTCCGGCAAGCACCGGCATTTGAGCGAGGAAATCGTTTTCGTGCTGGAAGGCGCCGGCTACGATCTCCATTGGGACGTCAAATTCGAGTGCCTGGAAGAATTCGAATGGGAATGGGAGACCGAGCCCAAGCGCTTCGATTGGAAGGCCGGCGATTTCGTCTATATCCCGCCCTATTGCGCCCACCAGCATTTCGCTGACCAGGATGGCGACGCCCGCTTCCTCTGCATCACCAGCCGCATCGTCAAGGCGATGGGCTTCGACTGGTTCGACCAGCTGGAAAACGCCCCCGAGTATGACCAGAGATTAGAGGGCTGATTGGTCGATGACGCCAATCCTTTACGACCAGGAAATCGATGCGCTGCTGACCATGGAGAATAGACAGACCCATGCCTAAAGTCACAATCGCGAACCGCGGCGAAAGCTACGACGTCGAAGCAGGCGCGACGCTGCTCAACGGCGTGCGCGCGAACGGCGGCCGCTTTCGCTCCTATTGCGACATGCAGGCAATGTGCGGCACCTGTTGCATCATGGTGGTCGCCGGAGAGATTTCGAAAGCCGAGGCGCGCGAGCAGTCGTTCATCGATGGCTGGGGGTTCCATCCGGCCTACAGGCTCGCCTGCCTGGCCCGCGTTTTGTCGGACGTCACCGTGATCAGTTGCGACGCCGAAGGCTTCGATCCCGAGCGCTGCGTCGCCGCCTACGATACCGCCCTTGCCGAAATCGGCAGCGAGAGCGTCACCAGCGAAGGAGCCGGCAATGTCCAAAACAAATGACCCGATGATCGACGATGCGAGCTTTGCCTTCCTGAAGGACCTGGCGGGAAGGGACGCGGTGATGGCGGCCATTGATTTGATGGACGATGATTCGGAGGAGCGCTACCGCAGCTTCTATCCGTGCGGCGACATGCTGATCGGGTTGCGCTACCGCGACTTGGATACCGGCACGCAGCGCAGCCGCCTCAAATTCGGCCGCTCGCTCAAGATCGAAGGCGGCAAGATCGTTGCCGAGCCGCACAAACCCATCCACTTCAACATGCCGCTGGTGCCGCACCATACGGAGCACGGCTACGGCTTCTGGCACATCAATGAAGAGCAAGAGATGGTGCTGACCCGCCCCCTCGACGACAAGCGCGCCGTTACCATTCTGATCGAGGGCTTCCCGAAACGCGGCCGCAAGGACCGTTTCGCGTGGTTTTGCCTGGAATGCGTCAACCCGCTTTACATGTGCGAGGTGGAGACAAGGCGCGTCGGGCTGCCCGGTTACTACGCGGTGCAGGAAGATGCGGTGGAAATTTTCAACGGCGACGAAAAATTGCGTACCTGCGGGGCTTGCGGCGCCGTTCACCCGCACGCCTATTCGATCTTTCCGTGGACCGACAACGACGAACAGCGCAAAGCAAGGGAAATCTGGTAACGCGCCCGCTCGAAAGCCGCCGGCAAGGTATACAACACGGCCGGGCCGGCGAACGGCAAATTCCATCCCAGCCTTAAAATAAGCCCGCATGTGACCTATCCGTGGGTTGGGCAATCTCTCGGCGATGTGGGACAATACGCTTAGTAAACGCGGACAAATGTGTGATCGATTTTTCCGACACCGGACGGGCTGGCGCGGCAAACGCCACTTACGCCGATTTATTTCGCGATGGCCGCGCAATATTGTCCGTCCTGGTTATTCTGGGTGCGGCACTGCACGCGCTGCAAATTTTGGTGATCGCCATCATCATGCCGACCATCGTCGGCGATATTGGCGGCGCATCGTATTTTGCGTGGCCCGCCATGATCTATTCGGTCGGCGCCATCTTAGGCGCCGCCAGCGTCGGGCCGGTATGGGACAAATTCGGCCGCCGCCGGGGCTATGCCTTCAGTGGACTGGCATTCCTAACCGCGACCGTTGCTAGCGCCGTGGCCCCGGACATGGGGACATTGATCGCCGCCCGCGCACTGCAAGGCGTTGCCGGTGGCTTAATCCTTGGCGGCGCCATGGCGCTGATCGGGGTCTTGTTCGATACCGCGCTACGGAGGCGAATTCTTGCCATTTATCAGGGCACCTGGATGATAGTACAGCTGCTTGGCCCGCTTCTCGGCGGTGCCTTCGCCGAGATCGGATGGTGGCGCGGATCGTTCTGGGTCATGGTGCCGTTTGTGTTGGCCTTCACGATAGTTTCGTGGCTGAAAATCCCAGATCAATCGCCCAGCGAGCTTGAAGATAAAACATCCGGCGGATTTCCGATGCTGCGTTTAGGATTGATCACCACCGGCGTCTTGGCCGTCGGGTTCGCCGGCCCCACCGACGACGCAACCTTGCGGGCGGCGTTCCTTGCCGCCGCGATCGTCCTGATCGGGCTTTGTTTTCGCATCGACCGCCAGGCAGAGAATCCCTTATTTCCCCGACGGGCGATTTCCCTGATGGCGCCGGTTGGTCTCGCGCTCTGGATCCTGTTCCTGGTGGGCGTCGCGCAGAGCGCTGTCACGCTCTTCCTCCCCCTGCTGCTGCAGGTCGTCCACGGTGTGACGCCGCTATTTATCAGCTTCGTGACGATCGTTATCTCGGCCGGATGGACGGTCGGAACTTTTGCCGTGTCGAGCTGGTCCGGGTTCAAGGAACGCCTGGCACTTTGGGCCGGCCCGCCCTTTATGCTGGCCGGTGTCGCGATCATCACCGTGACCGCGCAGTCCCCTTTCCTCGGGGTGCTGACGGCAGGCGGCTTCCTGCTGGGTCTCGGCATTGGCACGCATAATGTCCATATGGTGGCCCGAACCATGGCCGGTGCCGAAATAGGTGAAGAGCGCATCACGGCATCCGCGACGACGTCGATGCGAACGCTTGGTAACGCCTTCGGTGCGGCGTTAGCGGGGATGCTGGCGACGATCGGCGGATTGGGGGATGTGACCCAGGCGGCGGCGGTTGGCAACGCGGTAGTGTTCGTCTACGGCGTTACCCTGATCCCTCTCGCCTTCGCGGTGGTGTTTATGGTTTGGCTGGTGCGTCTCTGGACGCGGACCGAGCCGGTCGCCTCGCCGGCCTCCCCCGGCGCGCCCTCGTAGCCAGAAACCGGTTTGGGTCAGAAACCGCCGTCCAGCGTAATGCGCCGGTGTGTCGTCTTTGGGGGGCGACGCAGGTATCGCTGCCAATTCAGAAAACAGCCCTTCGCTGAATCCTCAATTCACTGAAAATTCAACCGCGGGATTTTACCGGGATTGGCTTCCGGTTCCGGATCGGATTTCGGCATCGGATAGCGGCGCAAGCAAGGAAGTTGAACAACTGGATTCAATCGTTAGTATTCGCCCCATCAACCCACATTATACTTGAACACGAGGCACTAAATGAGCAACGGCGAAGAAGCGCGATTCCTGTATGACCCGTACCTGGAATGGGTGAAGGGCGAAGGTGTTCCGGTGGTCGAGGATTTCGGCGTCGATCTGATCGCCGTCGAAACCAAGCCCTGGGCCAGGTTCGGAACCGATGGCGCCATTGTCCACATGAAGGGACGCGGCGACTTCATTTCCATCTTCATCATCGATATCCCGCCGGGCGCCAAATCGGCGCCGCAGCGCCATCTCTTCGAAGAGGTGGTCTATGTGCTTGCCGGCCATGGCTCGACAACGGTGGAAACCCACGATGGCCGCGTGCACAGCTTCGAATGGGGACCGCAAAGCCTGTTCGCCCTGCCGCTCAACGCCAAGTACCAGCATTTCAACGCGTCCGGCCAGGCGCCGGCCAGGCTGTCGTCGACCACCAGCCTCTGCGTCATGCTCAACCTGTTCCACAACGACGATTTCATCTTTGCCAACGACTACCGATTCCCGGAGCGCGAAGGTACCGAAAATTCCTTCTCCGGCGAGGGCGAGTTCATCCCGAAGAAACCGGGCCGCCATATGTGGGAAACCAACTTCGTGCCGGATTTGTCAAAATTCAAGCTGCGCAAATGGGCAAAGCGAGGCGCCGGCGGCTCCAACATGATGTTCGTGCTGGCCGACGGCTCGATGCATTCGCACATGTCGGAAATGCCGGTGGGCACCTACAAAAAAGGCCATCGCCACGGCGCCGACTTCCATGTGTTCTGCGTCATGGGCACCGGCTATTCGCTGCTCTGGTACGAAGACGGCGATGAATTCGAGCGCGTCGATTGGAAGCACGGCGTCGTGTTCGCGCCCCCCGACGGCATGTTTCACCAGCATTTCAACACCAGCCCCGATCCGGCGCGCTACCTGGCCATCGCCTTCGGCGGCCTCCGCTATCCGATGACCGAGGCCAAGCGGCGGTTGTTCATGGGCATGGATGTGAATGTGCGCGACGGCGGCGCCCAAATCGAATACGAAGACCAGGAACCGCGCATCCACGAGATTTACCTGGACGAGCTGGCCAAGCACGGCGCCGAATCCAGAATGGGCCAGTTTATCGACGAAACGCCCTATCAAGGCGCCCCGGCAAAGGCCCTGGTAAACGCCAAATGAGAAAAGCCCCGTGAGCGACAAAGGCGAAGCCAAGTTCCTGTTCAACCCCTACATGGATTGGATCGAGGGCCAGGGCGTGCCGGTGGTTGAGGGTTTCGGCATTGACCTTCTCGCCGTCGAGACCGCTCCCTGGGGGCGCCTGGACGCTAACGGCGCCGTTGTCCATTTGAAGGGGCGCGGCGATTTTATTTCCATTTTCATCGTCGATATCCCGCCAGGCGGCAAATCGGCGCCCCAGCAACATCTCTACGAAGAAGTGATCTATGTATTGGCGGGCCACGGCAGCACCACCATCGAAACCGGCGACGGCGCCATGCACAGTTTCGAATGGGGCCCGAAAAGCCTGTTCGCCTTGCCGCTCAACGCCAAATACCAGCATTTCAACGCCTCCGGGCGGGAGCCGGCGCGGCTTGCCTCCACCAACGATCTTTGCCTGGTGCTCAATCTTTTTCACAACGCCGATTTCGTCTTCAACAACAAGGCCGAATTCGCGGACCGCCAGGGCAAGAGCAATTATTTCTCCGGCGAGGGGGATTTCATCCCGAAGAAACCCGGCCGCCATATGTGGGAAACCAATTTCATTCCCGATCTGGCCGGTTTCGAATTGCAAAGCTGGGACCAGCGCGGCGCCGGCTCATCGAACATGAAGTTCATTTTGGCGGACGGCACCATGCACGCCCATTCATCGGAAATGCCCGTCGGCACCTATAAAAAGGCGCACCGGCACGGCGCCGATTTCCACGTCTATAGCGTAACCGGGAGCGGTTATTCCCTGTTCTGGTACGAAGATGATACGGATTTTGAGCGTATCGATTGGCGCCACGGCGTTGTCTTCGCGCCCCCCGACGGCATGTACCACCAGCATTACAACACCGCCGCCCAGCCGTCGCGCTACCTGGCCGTGGCCCTCGGCAGCCTCCGTTATCCGTTCACCACGGCGAAGAGGAATATCTTTGCCGGCGTCGATGTGAGCGTCAAGGATGGCGGCGCCCAAATCGAATATGAAGACCAGGACCCGCGCGTCCATGAGATTTATCTGGCCGAGCTCGCCAAGAACGGCGTCGCGTCCGTGATGGGCGAATTTATCGACGAAAGAAACCTCAAGAAAAAATCGGCCTAACCCATGCACGACCTGGAATTCGATCATATCCACCCGTCCGAGGAACAGAAGGAACAGTTGAGCGACGCCATCTGGTCCGCCGACAATGTGGAATTCACCACCGTCGGCGTCGATGTGGGTTCCTCCACCTCGCACCTGATGTTCGCCAAGGTGCATCTGCAGCGCCTGGCCGAGGCCCTGTCCAGCCGATTTGTCGTGGTCTCCCGGGAAATCTTGTGGAAATCGCCGATCTTGCTGACCCCCTACCGGCCCGACTCCAGCATCGATGCGGACGCCCTCGGTACTTTCATCGACGAGGCTTACGCTTCGGCTGGCCTGGCCAAGGACGACATCGATACCGGTGCCGTGGTGCTCACCGGCGAGGCCTTGAAACGCGCCAACGCCCGCGCTATCGCCGACCTGTTCGCCATGGATTCGGGCAAATTCGTCTGCGCCTCGGCCGGCCACAACATGGAAGCCATGATGGCGGCGCACGGCTCCGGCGCGGTCGCCCTGTCGCGCCAGGAACACAAGACCTTTCTCAATGTGGATATCGGCGGCGGCACCACCAAGTTCGCCCTGGTGCATGGCGGCCGCTTGCTGCATTCCTCGGCGATCGCCGTCGGCGGCCGCCTGGTCGCCATGGACGCGGACGGACGCCTGAACCGCATCGAAGAGCCGGCGCTGGTGATGGCAAAGGCGGCGGGCATCGCGCTGGTCCTTGGGCAGCCGCTGACCGATGCGGCCCGCGCCAAGCTGGTCGCCACCATGGTACAAATCTTGTGCACCGCAATCGCCCGCCAGCCCTTGGACGCAAAATTCGATGATTTGATCCTGACCCCGTCCTTGCCCGACGACATCAGCATCGACGCCATCACCTTTTCCGGCGGCGTTTCCGAGTTTATCTTCCGGCGCGAATCCGCCGATCACGGCGATCTCGGCGGTGCCATGGCCGAAGCGCTGATCGAAGCCCTCGAAAACAACGAGATCGGTTATCCGGTCTACGATCCCGGCCAGGGCATCCGCGCCACCGTGGTCGGCGCCTCGCAGTTCACGGTGCAGGTCAGCGGCAACACCATCCACATCACCCGGCCCGAAGCCCTGCCGGTGCGCAACGTGCCGGTGGTGCGCATCGAGGTGGCCCTGGACGGCGATATCGATCCGCTTGCCGTCAGCCAGGCCATCACCTCGTCGCTCGCCCGCTTCGATATAACCGAGGGCGAAACCACCGCCGCCCTTGCCTTCAAGTGGCAAGGCGAGCCCGCCTATCCGCGCCTGTTCGCCCTCGCCAAGGGCATCGCGCAAGGCTTCGCCCGCAGCGTCGCCGAAGCCAAGCCGCTGATCCTGGTGATGGAAGGCGATATCGGCAAAAGCCTGGGCGTTATCTTGAAGAACGAGCTGCAGGTTACCGGCGATATCATTTCCTTGGATGGGGTGCAGCTTCGCGAGTTTGATTTCATCGATGTGGGCGAATTGATCCAGCCCACCGACGTGGCGCCGCTGATCATCAAATCCCTGTTGTTCGGGTCCGACCAAGGGCATTCCCATTCCCACGGCCATTCCCATTCCCATGACCCTGACCCTGACCATAGCCACCAACATCACGATCACGACCATGATTAGGGTTGGCGCCTCATGACCGCCGCCGCGCCGGCAATCGGGCGCGATGCGTGCGTGCTGGGGCTGATCGGCGGCGGCCATTTCCTCAGCCATTTCTATCAATTGTGCCTGCCGCCATTGCTGCTGGTATGGCGCGCCGAATTCGGCGCCAGCTTCTCCGCCCTGGGGTTGGTGATCACCCTGTTTGCCCTGGCCACCGGCCTGGCGCAAATTCCGGCCGGCATCCTGGTCGATCGCTTCGGCGCCAGGCCGCTGCTGGTGGGCGGGCTGATCGTCGTCGGCGGCGGCGTCGCCGCCATGAGTCTGGCGCCGTCGTTGCCGATCATTTATCTGTTGGCGGTCATCGCCGGCATCGGCAACAGCGTCTTCCACCCCGCCGATTACGCCATCCTGAATTCATCCATCGCCGGCGCGCGCATGGGCAAGGCCTTCGGCATGCATACCTTTGCCGGCCATCTCGGCGGCGCCGTGGCGCCGGCCACCATCATCTTTTTGACCGCCGCCTTCGATTGGCGCCTGGCCATGCTGGCCACCGGGCTGGTGGCCATCGCGGCGGCCGCGATAATCCTGGCCCAGGGCGGCGTCCTGATCGACGAGAACAAGGGCGCCGGCGGGAAATCGGACGCGGACGGCGGCGGCGAGACGCCTCGCTCCACCAAGGCGCTGATCCTTTCCAGGACGATGCTGTTGTTTTTCCTGTTTTTCATGGTCGCCTCGCTGACCGCTGCGGGGGTGACATCCTTTTCCGTGGTGGCGCTGGTCAATATCCAGGGCATGAGCCTGGCCGGCGCGTCCAGCGCCCTCACCGCCTTTCTGTTCGCCAGCGCCATCGGCATCCTTTTGGGCGGCGTCATCGCCGACCGTTTCGGCAAGCATGACGAAACCGCCATCGCGGCCTTTATCCTGTCCGGCATAATTTTCCTGATCGTCGCCGAGGCGGGCCTGCAAGCGGCGATGGTGATCGGCTTGTTTACCCTGGCGGGGCTGGTGCAGGGCATCTTGCGTCCGGCCCGGGACATGATGGTGCGCGCCATGGCGCCGAAGGGAGCCCTGGGACGGGTGTTCGGTTATGTCTCCACCGGCATCGCGCTCGGCAGCGCCATCGCGCCGGTGTTGTTCGGCTTCATGGTGGATCAGGGTTTGAGCGTCTGGATATTCTGGCTGCTGGCGGTGTTTTCAGGCGTCGGCATCCTCATCGTCCTGGTGCAGAAACGGGGCCACTAGCATGCCGGGCCATGGCGGCGATCTGACCCGCGCGGCGGAACGCTTCGGCATCGGCGAAGCCGACTGGCTCGATCTCTCCACCGGCATCAATCCCAACCCCTACCCGCATACGGATTTCGATGCTGCGTTGCTGCACCGGCTGCCGACCGCCGGCGACGGCGCCCCCGCATTGGAAGCCGCGCGCGCCTTTTACGGCGTGCCCGATGGCGCCGGTATCATCGCCGTGCCCGGAACCCAGGCGGCCTTGCAGGCCCTGCCCACCATGGCCGGCGCCGGCCCGGTCGCCATCCTCGGCCCCACCTATTCCGAACACGCCCATACCTGGCGCGCAAGCGGCCATGATGTGACCGAGGTTTCCGATTTGGATGCGCTCGGCAAAGCCGCCGTGGCGGTGCTGGTCAATCCCAATAACCCGGACGGCCAGCGCCACCCGCCGGTTGACATCGTGGCGCTGGCCACCGGCCGGGCGGACAACTGGACCATCGTCGATGAAGCCTTCTGCGATTGCGAGCCAGATTTGAGCGTCGCCGGCGAGACCGGGCGCGGTGGCCTTTTGGTGCTGCGCTCCCTGGGCAAGTTTTTCGGCCTGGCCGGCCTCAGGGTGGGGTTCGTCATCGGCGCCCCGGATGTGGTTGCCGCCATCGAAGCCCGCATCGGCCCCTGGCC
>JAYGEH010000496.1:0-7003 GCA_046582475.1 Rhodospirillales bacterium | reverse complement strand
GCGCAGCTCTTCCGATTGCTGCAACAGAACCGTCGCCGCGTCGAGCGCCTCGGACGACGACTCGGCGGCGAATTCGAGGGCCACGTCGTTGACCGCGTTGATGGTCTGGCCGATCTGCTGGATCGAGCGGATCGCCTGGTTGGTGCCCGACTGGATGACGCCAATGCGGTCGCTCAGAGATTGGCCGACAACGCGCTGGCCGGTTTCGTCCTCGCGGCGCTTGTCGGCTAAAAGGATCAAGTTCTCCTGATCGCCGCCCGGTATTCCGTCGTCGGTCAATTGGGACTGCACCACCAACAGGCTCATCTGATCGGTAACGCTGGCCAGCAAGGTTTCGGTCTGGTCGATCTTGTTCAGGGAATCGGCGATGCCGTTGATGATCATTTCGGTGCGCTCCGCCTCGTGCGCCGCCGCCGCTGCGTTGTGGCTGGTTTCCGCCAATTGGCGGGAAAGATCGGAAATATTGATGCTCGAAAGGTTCTGCAGGCCGGCCGCCGGCAAGACCTCCATCGCGGCGGGCTCGGCGGGCGGATCGGCGGGCGCCGGCAACGGGGTTTCGGCTTCGGGCTCGTCTTCCGGCTCCGGCTCCGCCTCGGCGGCGGCGCTTTCGGCGGCGGCCTCGGCACTCTCCAGGCGCAGCTCCAACTCGGCGCGGAGGCGCTGGGCGTGCACCATGTTTTCGCGGAACTGAACCAGGGCGTGGGCGATCTCGCCGGTTTCGTCATAGTTGCCGAGGGCCGGGATGTTGGCCCCCTGATCGCCGCGCGCCAGGAAGCTGGCGGCATGGGCCAGCAGCCGTACCGGCCGGATCACCGAGCCCATCAACAGCGACGCTACGCCCACGAACAGGATCAAAATGGCGGCGCTGGCGCCGGCCAGGACCTTGCGCACAAAGCTCTGCGCCGCGTCGGCAAACTGGCGCGCCGACAGGCTCAGATTGCCGCCGAACTCGGCCAGGGTCTGGATATTGGGGGCCACGTAGGCGTTGATCTCCTCGATGCGGGCAACCTCGGAATCCATGGCCTGGCGCATGCGCACCAATTGCGTGAGGTCCGAGGCGTAGGCGCCGGCCAGTTTCGCCAGCCCGGCCCGCAATTTGGGCTCGATCGGCGCCTGGTTTACCGCCGCGGTCAGATTGCGCGCCGCGCCCGCCACCGTGGCTTCGCTGGCGTGGCTGCCAATTCTGCCGGCGGCGGCTTCCATGCGGCGCAACTGGGCCAGACTTTGCGCCAGGCCGGTGCGGCCCGTTTTGGCGATCTCGGCCTCCAGCTTGTCGCCGAGGACGCGGGCGTTGCCGATCAGGCCGGTTCTGGCGCCGGGGCCAAGCAGGGCGGCCAACTGGGCGGCTTTATGGAAATGGGCGGCGTGCTGGGTGAAGCCGTCATTGAGGGTCAAAACGGTTTTCTGGCCGTCGCTGGTGGCCGGGTTTTCGATCAGCGCCTTCAGGTTGCGGCTCACCGTCGCCATGCCCCGGTCATAGTCCTGGATGCGGTTACCGCCGGCGGCGGGATCGGCCGCCAATAGGGTTTGGTGGCGGGTGAGCTCAACCAGGGCGGCGGCCTGAACGGCGCTCACATGGTGCTGAACCTGCATCGCCGATTTGAGGCGCGCGAGGGCGGCGTCGCTGCGCAGATCGGCGGCGTAGAACAGCCCGCCGGTGGCGGCGATGGCGGCGAGGCCGAGGCTGATCAAGCTGGTCAGGCGGGCGCCAAAACTCATGCCGCCGAACAATGTCCGTTGCAGGACATGCTCTCGGATATGTTCCCTCGATTGGTCCGGGACCTGATCCCTCAACTGATCCCTGGGATCTGGAAATCTGCTGGTGTTGCTATCTTCGCCCGCCATGTCTTGCACCTTAGGTTTTGTTGTCTCGATCTTGCATCGTGACGCTGCGGTCCCAGGCGCCGATATTTCGGCCTCGCGGCAAGCATATTTTACAGCGAATATCCGAAGCCCGGCAATCGGCATTGCGCCGATCCGCGGCTTATCCACAGATTCTTATGGGAATCAGGCCTTTTCACCGGTTTTTCCGATGCCATTCTCAGGTTCTGTTAACGAATTGCGGTCATAATCACCCGGTCATGAGCGAACATATGCGAATCGAATCCGGCGCCGCGCCCCCGGCGGCCGCCAATCCCGGTGCACCACGCGGCGATGCTATTTCCGGTTACCGCGCCGGCCAGGAGGCCGCCAGCCGGGCTCGGGTTTCGGTGCCCATGGACGGGACGGAGTTTCGCAGCGCCCTAGTAAAACTGACCCGCGTCATGGATGCCGGCCGGCCGCTGCGCCACGATGTGCCGCGCGGCTTCTATCTCAATCTCAGGGTTTAAAGGCCCCGGCGCCGCCGTCCACATCCAACAGTGAATTGGCGAAATCGGCGGCTTCGAATTGGCTGAGGTCGCCGATCTGTTCGCCGACGCCGATGGCGTGCACCGGCAGTCCGAACTTTTCCGCCAGGGAAACCAGAACGCCGCCCTTGGAGGAGCCGTCCAGCTTGGTCACGATCAGGCCAGTCACATGGACCATATCGGCGAACACCTGGACCTGGGAATGGGCGTTTTGCCCGGTGGTGGCGTCGAGGATCAGGAGCACGCTGTGCGGCGCCGCGCCGTCCAGCTTGGCGAGCACCCGGGTGATCTTCTGCAGCTCGTGCATCATGTCGGACTTGTTCTGCAGGCGCCCGGCGGTGTCGATGAACAACAGATCGATGCCTTGATTGGTGGCCCGCTGCAAGGCTTCGAAGGCGAGGCCGGCGGCGTCCGCGCCGGGGGCGCCGGCGATCACTTCGGAGCCAGTGCGCTGCCCCCAGATTTGCAGTTGCTCGGTGGCCGCCGCCCGGAAGGTATCGGCCGCCGCCAACATCACCGAGCGGCCCTGGCTTTGGAATTGGCTGGCCAGCTTGCCGATGGTGGTTGTCTTGCCGGTGCCGTTGACGCCGCAAACCAGAACCACGTGCGGCTTGTGGGCGCTGTCGGGGGCAAACGGCACGGCGACCGGGTCCAGAATTTCGGCGATCTTGGCGGCCAGAAAGGCGCGAATTTCGCCGCCGTCCGGGTCCTTGTCGAAGGCCGTTTTGGCGATCGACTGGCTTAGCCGGCCGGCCGCCTCGACACCGAGGTCGGCGGCGATCAAGGCGTCTTCCAATTCCTTGATCGAGGCCGCGTCCAGGGGGCGCTTGACGAAGATATCGTTGATGGCGCCAGCCACCGCCGCCGTGGATTTTCGCAATCCCGATTGCAGCCGCGCCCGCCAGCCCTCGCCCTCGCCCCCGCCGGCAAGGCTCATCGCAGGGGTTCCGCCGTCAGCACCAGGTCCTGGACCGAGGTAATTTGCACCGGCAACAGGCTGCCCGGCCCCGGCCCGCCCCTTGGCCCGCCAATGAGCTTCACCGGCGCGTAATGCTCGGTATAGCCCCTGCCGTCATTTTCGGTGAGCACGGTGGCGCGGCGGCCGATCATTTGGGCCAAGGCGCCGGCCTTCACCCGGTTGCCGGCGGCGCGCAATTTCCGCGCCCGCGCCCTGGCCACGGCGGCACCGGTTTGCGGCATGCGGGCGGCCGGTGTTCCCGGGCGCGGCGAATAGGGAAAGACGTGCAGATAGGCCAATCCGGCCTCGGCCACCAGGCGTTCGGTATCGGCGAACATGGTGTCGGTTTCGGTGGGAAAGCCGGCGATCAGGTCGGCGCCGAACTGGATGTCGGCGCGCGCCCGGCGCAATTGGCCGCAAAGCTCGATCACCTGGGAGCGCGTGTGGCGGCGCTTCATGCGCTTCAAGATCAGATCGTTGCCGGCCTGGACGCTCAAATGGAAATGCGGCATCAGGCGCGGCTCATCGGCGGCCAGTGCGATCAAGTCCTGGTCCACCATGGCCGGATCCAGGGACGACAGGCGCAACCGGGCCAGCTTGGGAACCGCTGCCAGCAACTGGCGCACCAAGGCGCCGAGCCCGCCCGCGTTTTCGCCTTGATAGGAGGAGATGTCGACGCCGGTAAGAACGGCTTCTTTGTAACCGGCTTCCGTCAGACGCCGCGCCTGTTCGATGATGCGCCGCAACGGCACGCTGCGGGAGTTGCCGCGGCCGAACGGAATGATGCAAAAGGTGCAACGGTGATCGCAGCCCTGCTGGATCTGGATAAAGGCGCGGCTGCGGTTTTCGAAGCCCGGCACGATCAGTTCCGGCAGGCTGGTCTCGTTCATGATGTCGGCCACCTGGATCGGCCCGCCGCCGGCGCCGTCCCGGTAATATTCGGGCAATAGTTTTTCGGTATTGCCCAGCACCTGGTCGACTTCCGCCATGGCGGCGAACTTCTCCGGGTTGATTTGGGCGGCGCAGCCGGTAACGATGATGCGGGCATCGGGGCTGTCCTTGCGCGCCCGCCGGATGGTTTGCCGGGCTTGGCGTTCGGCTTCACCGGTGACCGCGCAGCTGTTGATAATGACGGTGTTCCGGGCGCCCGCCGCTTCGGCTTGGGCGCGCATGACCTCGGATTCAAAGGCGTTCAGCCGGCAGCCGAGGGTGATGACGCGGGTTCCGGTCACGGCGTTGCCAAGCCATCAGTTTGGCCATCGATATGACCCTCGAAGCTGGTGGCGATGGCGCCGGTCATCAAGACATGGCCGTCCGCCGCCCATTCGATATGAAGCCTGCCGCCGTCCAATTGGACAACCGATTTGCGCCCCGCCAGGCCGCGCCGGTGGGCCGCCACCAGGACCGCGCAAGCGCCGGTTCCGCAGGCCCGCGTCAGCCCGGCGCCGCGCTCCCAGACGCGCACCCGGATCAGATCGGGCCCGCATATTTGCGCCACTTCGATATTGGCGCGCTTGGGGTAGAGCGGATGCACCTCCAGCTTCGGCCCCAATTCGCCGAGCGCCACGGCGTCCACATCATCGACGAAAAAAACCGCGTGCGGGTTGCCCATGCCGACACCCACCGGATCGGTCAGCGGCCCGGCGCCCATGTCCAGATGCAGGCTGTCGGTGGCGGCGGCCAGCGGAATGCCCGACCAATCTTCCACCGGGGCGCCCATATCGGCGGTGATGCGGCCATCGGCGGTCCGCCGGCACCGCACCCGGCCGGCCAGGGTCTCGACGGTGGCGGCGTCCCGGCCGGTCTCAACCATGATCAGCGATGCGACGCAGCGGACGGCATTGCCGCAAGCCTCGACCTCGCCGCCGTCGGCGTTGCGGATGCGCATGAAGACATCGGCGCCAGAATCCGAACCAGAGTCTGAATTGGAACCAACCTTGGCCGCTTCCATGATGATCAGTTGGTCGCAGCCGACGCCGGTGTGCCGGTCGGCGATGGCGCGAACGGCGTCTTCGGAAAGCCGGATGGCTGTCTGGCGTCCATCGAATATGACGAAGTCATTGCCGAGGCCGTGCATTTTTATGAAAGCGGTGCCGGTCATGGGGGGCATATAGAACCGAACGCCGCCCAAGTCCAACGGATTTCCGCCAAATCCCTGAGCCATTAGGTGATTGGCGCAGGGTCGCTGCCCGCGCCGGGATGTGATCAGGGATAATGGGAGCGGAAAAAGGCGTTCTGGTGAAATTGCGCCTGGTCGGGTTCGTAAATGTAATGGGTGCCGACCGGGCAGCCGCGCCTGGCGGCGCATCCCAATTGCATGCAGTCGCCGCCGCTGGGTGCGGCCAAATGGGCGATGCAGGGATCGCTTACAAACCCGCCTTCCGTCATGGCGCCCACCGGACAGGTATTGAGGCACGGCTTGGCCTCGCAATCGTCGCAGGGACTGCGCGTCTGGCGGCGCTCCGGCACTGGGAAGCTTTCACCGAATAGCAAGATTCCGCGATAGGCATGCCAGAGCCCGTAGGTGGGATGGATGAGCGAGCCGACGGGCGACGGGTAAACCGCTTCGGCGCGTTGCGCCCAGCGCTGAAACGGGTGATGGGGCGGTCCGCCGAAGGGAAACAACACCTGGGCGCCCAACTCGCCGGCAATGGCATTCAGAATACTGCCCGACCAGACGTTCAACGGGTCTTCGGCGCGGTCTGGAAACTCGGCGCGGAAGCGCCGCCAGAATTCCGCCCCGGCGTTGCCGACCATAATGGCGGTACCGGTGGCGGCGGGCAGTCCGTCCTCGGCGCCCGGATGAAAGCCGCCCCGGCATATCATACCGGTCTCGGCGATGCGGGCGCTGATGGTTTCGTAGTCCATAATGCCGGTTGTAAACGCAAAAGCAGTCCGGCGCCATACGGGCGCGGCGTTGGGGTGCTGGAAACAATCCCGGGTTACCTTTGGAATTAGCTTGCCGGAGAGGCCTTCGCCAAGGCGTCGACCAGATCGATGAGGCTCTTGCGCAAGCGTTCATCGGGCAGTCTGGAATAGGTGTTGAGAAATTTGACCAGTTCCCGTGACTTTGGCACGCGCCCGGCCAGCCCCGCCGGTCTCGATTTTGCCTGGTTGGAATTCGCGCGCGCATCCACAGCCGCCGGCAGGCCTTCGAAGAAAAACCCAACGGGGACCGAGAAGACTCCGCCGAGAGCGTGCAGCAACGCACCGTCCGCTGATTCCTCGCCATTTTCGATCGCCTTGAGCGTCTTTACCCGGAGACCCAGCGGGCGGGCGATACCGCCGATATCGGAGCCGGATTCTTCACGCAGTTCGCGGATGCGCAAGCCGACCATGGGATCGACGATTTTGCGCCAACCGGAATGAGCCAAATTGAGGGGGACATTCAGCGTGTGTTCTTCACGAGCCGGCATGCAATTTCCAATATTCTAGTATTAATTGTAATTAATGATCATTTGCGTATATCGGTATATCACAACCTTTAGTCAAAACAAACAAATATATTTACAATTTATAAATGTATAAGTTGGTATAAAGCATAATGTGGTATAAATTAGGCATTCCGGCACCAGAATCTCCAATCAATTATTGGTTTGTGCCATCGTTTTCACCAACTGAGAGAGTTTCTTTTTAACGTTTTCGTCTTTGACGCGAAAGTAATTGTGCATCAGTTCGATGGCTACGCGGGACGACA
>JAYGEH010000420.1:0-12299 GCA_046582475.1 Rhodospirillales bacterium | reverse complement strand
GAAATGTCGATAAACCGGCGCGTCATCGTATCTTGCGCTCCCGGGCGCTTATTTGATGGCTTGCGGATTGAGCGGCGAGCCGGTGCCCTTGGGGATTACCAGTGGCGGCGCCGCCAGGAAAAATTCCCATACCTCGTCTTTCGCGCAATCTTCCACCAGTTCCCGGAGGTACCAAATCTCGCCGTGGGAAATGCCGATATAGGGGATGGTCACCTGGTGCCAGGGCTGGAAGATGCCGGGCACGGTGTCGTTGGGCCGCACCTCAATGCCCCAGGTGTCGGAGCAAATGCCGGCGATCTGTTTTTCGTGGATCCAGTCGACGGTCTCGAAGGCCAATCCCGGCGCGTCGCCGCCGGCGTATCCGCCCCATTCGCCCCGGTCCAGGCAATCGGCCATCTGGCCGGTATTGATGACCACGAAATCGCCGCGCCGGACCTGGATGCCTTGGCGGCGCATGGTGCCGTTGAGATCCCGGTTGGTGATGCCGTAGCCGTCGGCGAGGCGCTTCTTGCCCCTGTAGGCGGCGACGTCCAGCAAGACCCCCCTGCCCACCATCTTGTCGGCGAAATTCTCGATACCGTTTTTGTGGGCGCCCCGGGAATCCACCAGCTTGGCCGGGTAGCCGTTCCACATCTTGTCGCCGGTGAAAACGTGCGCCAAGGCGTCCCACTGGCTGGCGGTCTGGGTCGGCAGGTTGATGAAATCGTCGGCCCAGCGGAGACCGTACAACTTGTCCTGGACGCCGGCGACGGCGTCGGTGCCGGTGGCCAGCATGTGATGCATGGTGTTCCAGCGCCCGCCCCAGATGCCTTTCTGCGGGCCGTTCTCGTCCAGTTCCAGGCCGAGGCGGAAGACCTTGCCCTTTTTGACCAGCTTGGCGGCTTCGACGATATCTTCGGGCGTGATGTAATTCAAAACCCCCAGCTGGTCGTTCCTGCCCCACTTGCCCCAGTTTGAAAGCTGGCGGCCCTTGCGGATGATATCGGCTTGCGTCAGCTTTTTGCTTTTGCGGCGCGTGGATTTGGGTTTTGCTGCAGGTTTCTTCGCCATCAGAGCCTCCCTGGCATCGATGCTGTTGTTGCTTCGTACCGCCATTCTTATATAACAACTCCGGTAAGTCTAGGCGGTCTTGCAGAGGCGTTTCGCCTTTCTTAAAATCTGGCCGCGCCAAATTTTTCAGCATCCGGAATTATTGAAAATTGCCATGACCGATTGGATTGAACGCCCGCTTTCCGCCATCGCCGCCGGCCTCCGCAGGGGCGAGGTAACGGCCACCCAATTGGCGGAAGAGGCCATCGATAACCACCAGAATAACGACGCCGCGCTGCAAGCCTATAAGTCGTGGGATGCGCCAGGCGCCCTCGCCCAAGTGGCGGCGGCGGACAAGGCGTTTGCCGCCGGTGCCGATTTGGGCGCCCTGCAGGGCATTCCGTTTTCGGTGAAAGATATTTACGGCGTCTCCGGGTTCCCGGTGTTCGCCGGATCGCCGAGGCGCCTGCCCGCGGCCTGGGAGGCAGAAGGTACCATTGTGCGCGCCATCCGCCGCCAACTGGCGGTCATTCCGGGCAAGACCCATAGCGTCGAGTTTGCCTATGGCGGGCTCGGAACCAATCCCCATTGGGGCACGCCAAGGAACCCCTGGGATTTGGAAGACCACCGGGCGCCCGGCGGCTCCAGCGCCGGCGCCGGCGTCAGCTTGGCGGAAGGATCTGCCTTGGTGGCGTTCGGCACCGATACCGGCGGATCGGTGCGCGTACCGGCGTCGATGACCGGAAATGTGGGCCTCAAGACCACCAAGGGGCGCTGGCCCACCGATGGCATCGTGCCGCTCAGCAGCACCCTGGATACCCCTGGCATCCTGACCCGCAGCGTTGCCGACGCCGCCGTTGCTTTTGCGGCCATCGAGAGCGCGCTTCGGGGACGCCGTTTGGCTCCGGTCGAGCCTTTGGATATCCGCGGCCTCAAAATCGGATTGACCGGTTCCCATTTCTGGGACCGCTGCCAGGAGGATATCGCCGCCGTCGTCGAAGACGCCATCGCCGAAAACTCGGCGGCCGGCGCGCGCACCCTGGAGATCGATTTTCCGGAAGCCGTTGATGCGGTGAAAACCTTGGGCGCCGGCGCCATTGTCGCCGCCGAGGGTTATGCGTCGTTGAAGGAAAATCTGCCCGATTGGATCGAAACCCTCGATCCCATGGTGCGGGTGCGCATGGAAGACGGCCGCAAGGCCAAGGCCACCGATTATATTTCAGCGCTGGCCCGTATCGCTGAAATGGCGGCCTCGGCGGCGGCGCGTCTGGATGCGGTGGACGTTCTCGCGGTCCCCTGCGTTCCGGAAACACCGCCCAAAATTGCCGATGTGGCGGACCCCAAAATTTACAATCGCGCCAATCTTCGCGCCCTCTCGAATGCCACGGCGATCAATGTGCTCGGCCTATGTGCATTGACCCTGCCGGCGGGCCTGGACAAGGCTGGTATGCCTGTTGGATTGCAGCTAATCTCAAAGGGCGGCGAAGACGAAAAGTTGCTGGCGGCGGCCCTCGCCATCGAACGGGTGCTGGGCCATCAGAAGGACCGGCTCGGACCGGTCCCAATTCATAAATAATTCGACCAATGCTCCTTGAGGGATAAGCAAAAATCGGCAAGTAAGGGAGCAAAATACAATGAGTTTAAACGTCGGCATTATCGGCCTCGGCATTATGGGGGGCGCGTTTGCCAAAAATCTTATCGATGCCGGTCTGAAGGTTTCCGGTTTCGACATCGTCGAGGCCAATATCGAAGCCCTGGTACAGCTTGGCGGCAGCAGCGCAAAATCGCCCAAGGCGGCGATCGAGGATGCCCAAGTGGTCATCACATCCTTGCCCTCGGAGGCGGCGTTCGAGCAGGTGGTGAACGGCGCCAACTCGCTGATGTCGGCCAACAAGGACGGCTTGATCGTCATCGAGACCAGCACCCTGCCGATCGAGGTCAAGACCGGGGCCCGCGACAACTTGGCCCGCGGCGGCACCATATTGCTCGATTGCCCGATCTCCGGCACTGGTGCCCAGGCGGTTGACCGCGACCTCGCGGTCTATGGATCGGGCGATAAGGACGCCTTCGACGCTTGCCAAGCCGTGTTCGACGGCATCGCCCGCGCGAGCTATTACGTTGGCGAGTTCGGCAATGGCAGCCGCATGAAATATGTGGCCAACCTGCTGGTTCATATCCACAACGTGGCCACCGCCGAGGCCTTGGTGCTGGGCATGAAAGCCGGGCTTGATCCGCAATTGATTTACGACGTCATCAAGGACGGCGCCGGCAATTCGCGCATATTCGAATTGCGCGGCCCGATGATGGTGGCAAACGACTACGATAGAGCGACCATGAAGATGGATGTCTGGCAAAAGGATATCGGCGTCATCGCTGAATTCGCGTCCCGCCTGGATTGCCCGACGCCGTTGTTTTCCACCAGCACCGATTTCTACCGCTCCGCCATGTCCCAGGGGATGGGCAAAATGGATACGGCGGCGGTCTGCCGCATCCTCGAACAATTCGCCGATCATAAGCGGTAAACCCAGCCAAAATGACCGTACCATCCGACCGCCTGGACTATTCGGCCATCATCGACCGGCCAACCCTGAAATTGCCGGGCGGCGCGCGCATGGCGGTCTGGACCATCATGAACGTGGAAAAATGGGATTCGATGCACCCGCAGCCGCGCACCATCCTGCCGCCGCCCATGGGCGAGCCGCTTTTGCCCGACGTTCCCAACTGGTCCTGGCATGAATATGGCAACCGGGTCGGGTTTTGGCGGTTGCGCGACATGTTCGCCAATTTCGGCGTCATCCCGACCCTGGCCATGAACGGCGCCATCCTCGAAGCCTATCCGCGCATTACCGAGGAAGCCTTGAAAAGCGGCTGGGAATTCATGGGCCACGGCTTTGTCCAGGGCCCCATGCACCGGCTCGAAGACCAAGCCGATCATATCGGGCGCACCATCGAAGCTATCCGAAAATATACCGGCAAGACGCCGCGCGGTTGGGAGAGCCCGGGCTTGACGGAGACCGAGGAAACCCTCGATCTGCTGGCCGATGCCGGCATCGAATATGTGGCCGACTGGCCCCTCGACGATCAGCCGGTGCGGCTGAAAGTCCGGAACGGCGATATGGTTTCGGTCCCCTACCCCGTCGAGACCAACGACATCACCATGATGGCCCTGCAGCAACACACATCGGACGTGTTCACCCGGCGCTGCATCGATCATTTCGAGCGCCTGTATGCGGACAGTGCCGGGATCACCCGGATCATGGGCATCAGCCTGCATACTTATATTTCCGGCGTGCCCCACCGCATCAAATATGTGGAACAGGTGTTTGAGCATATCGCGTCGAAGCCGGACGTATTGCTCTGGACCGGCGAGCAAATATTGGATTGGTATCTGGACCAAACCGGCACCGGCTGATAACCAGTCACCAAATTTATTATATTCACCAGGAGAATAGCGCCATGCCGCTTGAACGCATCAACCCTGAGGGCATGTACCAGCCCAACCGCAATATTTATTCGCAAGTGGTCAAGGCCACCGGCGGTACGCAAGTGCATGTGGCCGGCACGGTTCCGTTCGATACGGAGCAGAATGTGGTCGGCATCGGCGATATGCGCGCGCAGGTCCTGAAAATCCTCGAAAACTTGGAAATCTCGCTGAATGCCGGCGGCGCGGGGCGCGCCGATGTGGTGCGCATCAACGTCTTTGCCGTCGATGTTGATGCCTATGTTGCCGACGGCGCGCCCGAGGTGATCGCCTATTTCGGCGACACCAAGCCGGCCTCGACAACGGTTCAGGTCGCCCGCCTGGTACACCCCGATTGGCTGGTCGAAATCGAGGCCACGGCCATCATCGACGGATAATCCGAAACACCAATAAAGCTCATAAAGGAACAAAATTAAATGATCGATCTCCATACCTGGTTCACCCCCAACGGGCGCAAAATCTCCATCATGCTGGAAGAATGCGGCCTCGACTACGACGTGCATCCGGTCAATCTCGGCAAGGACGAGCAGCACGCGCCTGATTTCCTGAAAATCAGCCCCAACAACAAGATCCCGGCCATCGTCGATACCGACAACGGGCTCAGCCTCATGGAAACCGGCGCCATCCTCCTCTATCTCGCCGACAAAACCGGCAAGTTCGCGCTCACCGACCCGGTCGGGCGCTGGAAGATGATGGAATGGATGATGTTCCAGATGGCCTCGGTGGGCCCCATGTTCGGCCAGGTCCACGTCTTCACCAAATATGGCGAAAGCAAGAATGTGGAAGCCTCGGCGCGCTATCTGAACGAGGCCAAGCGCCTCTACGGCGTCATGGACGGGCGCCTGGAAGACAACCACTATTTCCTTGGGCACGACTACACGATTGTCGACATCGCCATCTTCCCGTGGGTGGGGCGCTGGGATTGGCAGACCGTCGATTTGGGCGAATTTCCCAACGTCAAACGCTGGTTCCTGGAAATCGCCGGCCGCCCCGCCGTGCAAAAAGGCTGGCGGGTCCCGGAAAACGACCAGCCGCTGCCGATCCCCGAATAAGGACGATCATCCCACGCTTAACGATATTCATATAAGGAGTGCACCATCATGCCCGGCTATTGGTTCGCCCGTGCCAAGATCAACGACCAGGATAACTATTCCAAATACACCACCGCGCTGGCGCCCATTTTCGAAAAATGGAACGCCAAGGTCTTGGCGCGCGGCGGCGATTACAAAATCGTCGAGGGACCGGAATATTTCCACCGTTTCGTGATCATCGAGTTTCCGTCCATGGCGGATGCCATTGCCTGCCACGATTCGCCCGAATACCAGGCGGCCGCCGCCCACCGGCGGGACGGCTCCGGCGAGGTGGAGATCGTGATCATGGACGCGACCGAGGGTATGGGCAATAATTGATAGCGGCCAATTGTAACGGCAATAGGCATAAGGAGAAGACATCATGCCCGACGATATCGCTGTTCGCCAAATAATGGATGGGCGCGTCGCCCATTTCAAATCCCTGACCAAGAGCCCGCAGGCGTTCGTCGACACCCGCCTTCCCGGCCACGAACGCGATATCTACAACGTCATCGGGCCCGGCGTCAGCGAGGACCCGGCCTTGTTGCCGGCCATTGCCGACGCCCAGGGTTTCAACCTGACCTATGTGGGCGCCGATCCGGGCAAGGGCGCCGCCCTGCACGACCACCTGACGGTGGAAGTGTTCGTCGCCATGTCCGGCCGATGGGCCATCAATTGGGGCGAGGATGGCGAAAACGAAGTTACGCTGGAGCCGTTCGACGTGGTTTCGGTGCCGCCCGGCGTCATGCGCGGCTTCCGCAATGTCGGCGACGAGCACGGCATCCTGATGGCCATCCTCGGCGGGACCGACACCGGCAAGGTGACCTGGTCGCCAAGCGTCCTGATGCGCGCCCGCGCCAGCGGGCTCGATCTGGACGACGACGGGAATATTGTTGAAAGCGGGTGAAGCTGCGAATTGACCGAAGGCGGCGGCGCCTTAAATTTCCATCTCGATCAAATAGGGCCGCTCGCTTGCGAAGGCTTTTTTGAGCGCCGGGGCGACGCCGGAATCGTCGTCCACATAGGCGCCGTCCAGCCCCATGCCCTTAGCCAGGGCGACGAAATCCAGGGGCGGATCGGCGATGTCCATCAGCGGGTTGGGCGCGTTCGAGGTCATGTCGAAGCGCCGCCGCCATTCATCCAGGTTGGTCTTCAGAACCCGGTATTCCCGGTTGGATAATATGATGAAGACAATCGCCAGATCGTGGTGCGCCGCGGTCCATAGTGCCTGCACCGAATACATGGCCGAGCCGTCGCCGGATATGCAGACCACGGGGCGGTCCGGATAGGCCAGCTTGACGCCGATGGCGCCGGCCAGGCCCTGGCCGATGCCGCCGCCGCGCCCGGCAAAGAAATCATCCGGTCCCAAAGCATCGAAGGTGCCGTCAAAATCCAGCCGCGTGGTGATAATTTCGTTGGCAAACGCGGTGTTGGCGGGCGCCGCGTCGCGCAAGGCCGCCATGGCGCGGGGCACCGATATTTTGCCGGGCTCAACCGGCGCCTCGGCGCGCGCGGCTTGCCGTGCCGCCCGCTCTTCCCGGGCAGCGGCGACCCCGGCCAGCCGCTGTGCCGCCAACCCCCGGGATGCCGCATCCAGGCCCGGTTCCAGCGCATCGCAAATGGCCGACGCGGTGGCGCCCATATCGCCGATCAGGCCGAGATCGATGGCATGGAATTGTGCCAGGCGCGGTTCGGCGTCGTCGATCTGCACTACGTCGGCTTCGAGGCCGGCCAGCGGCGAGGTGTCGGCATTGTACCAAAGCTCCTCGAAAAAGCGGCCGCCGATCAGGAGGACCGCATCGGCAGCCTCGAACAAGGCGCGCATGGCGATGCTGTCGAAGGGCAACGAGCCGCGCACGCACCGATGATCGCCGGCGACCGGATAGCGGGCGCGCGACGGCTCGAACCAAATCTCGGCGCCGGCCGCCTCGGCCAGACGGCCAACCGCTCCGGAGGCGCCGGCCTGCGCGACGCCATCGCCGGCGACGATCATCGGCTTTTTCGCATTGACCAGGATATCGGCGGCGCGATCGATGCCGGCGGCGTCGGCGGCGGCATGGTAGATTTCGCCGGGGCCCTGGAGGGCCGCCTCGGTCTCCTGTTCCATGACGTTGAGCGGCAGCGACAGGAAGACCGGTCCCTTGGGGGCCTGGTTGGCGATCTTGCAGGCACGGCGGGCGGCCAGCGATACCTCGTCCGCATGTTCGATCTGCATGCTCCATTTGACCACCGGCGCCGCCATCGCCGCCAGATTGTGGCTGAGAATGGGCTCGCGCATGAGCATGCGCGTATCCTGCTGGCCGGCGGTGACGATCATCGGCACGTTGGCGCGGAGAGCGCCGTAGATCATGCCGATGCCGTTGCCGAGCCCGGGCCCGGCATGCAGATTGACCAGCGGCGTCTCACCGCTGGCCTGGGCGTAGAAGGTAGCGGCGCCGATGGCGACGCCTTCGTGCAAAGCCAATATGTAACGGAGATCGTCATATTCGAACAAGCCATCGACAACCGCGTTTTCGGTGGAGCCGGGATTGCCGAAAAAGGTGGTGACATGGTGGGCGAGCAGGGTCTCCAGAAACAACTGGCGGGCGCGCATGGCGGATACCCCCTTGAATTCGCTTATAGTTTACCCAGCGCCCGAAGCACCCGCTCCGGCGTCATGGGATGTTGGGTGATCTGCCCGCCCAAGGGCCGCAGCGCGTCGTTGACGGCGTTCATGATGGCCGCCGGCGCACCGCCGGTGCCCGCCTCGCCGGCGCCCTTGGCGCCAAGCTCGCTTTCGCCCATTGGCGATTCCAGATGCCCCACCTGGATGTCCGGCATCTCGGCTGCCATGGGTACCAGATAGTCGGCCATGTTGCCGTTGGTCAGTTGGCCCTCATCGCTATACAGGCATTCCTCATAGAGGGCGCCGCCGATGCCCTGGACGACGCCGCCACGCACCTGCTCATCGACCAGCATGGGATTGATGACGGTGCCGCAATCCTCGACCACCCAGTGATTGAGCGGCGTCACCACGCCGGTGGCGGTGTCCACCTCCACGTACGACGCGTGCATGCCGTTGGTGAAGGCGAAGGGAAACGCCTTGGGCACGAAATGGCGGGTGGCGGACAGTTCCGCCTGGAAATCCGGCGGCAGGGTGTCGGCCCGGTAATAGGCGACGCGGCCGATCTCGGCCAAAGCCAGGCGCTCGGTGCCGTCAACGGCGTCGACGACCTGGTTTTCGCGGATATCCAGGCTGGCGGGTTCGGCCTGCAGCATCTTGCCGGCCACCTCCAATATTTGCCCGCGGAGCGCGTGCCCGGCCTGGACCGCCGCCTCGCCGGCGATGCCGGTGCCTCTGGATGCCCAGGTGCCGCCGCCGTAAGGCACGTTATCGGTATCGCCGGTGATCACCCGCACCTTGTCCGGGCTGACGCCGACCGCCGTCGCGACGATCTGGTTGATGATGGCTTCGGCGCCCTGGCCCTGTTCGGTCACGCTGATGGCGCAGAACACATTGCCCTTGGCATCGAGGCGCAGGGTGCAGCCATCCTGGGCCGATATGGGCGCGCCGCCGACACCGTAGAACATGGCGCTGGGGCTGGTCACTTCGATCATGGCGGCAAATCCGATGCCCCGATGGGCGCCTTGTCCCCGCAATTTGGCCTGTTCGGCGCGCACCGCGTCGTAATCCATCATCACCGCCAGCTTTTCCAGCACGGCGTGATGGGACAGCTTCTCAAAGGGCATGCCGGTGACCGATTTGCACGGATAGGCATCGTCGGGAACCAGGTTTTTGCGGCGGAATTCCAGCGGGTCCATGCCGATGCCGGCGGCCGCCAGTTCGGCCAGGCCTTCGCCGAGGGCCATGGCGATGGGATGGCCAACCGCCCGGTACTGGCACATCATCGCCTTGTTCAGAAACACCACGCGCCCGCGCGCCCGGTAGTTCTCGATGTCGTACCAGCCGGCGGTCAGGTTCAGCACCTGATTGATCTCGATGCCCGAGGAGCGCGGATACATGGAAAACGGGCCGATGCCGGTGATATCGTCGTAATCGAGGGCGGTGATCTTGCCGTCCTTATCGACGCCCATGCGGCCCCTTATGATGTGATCGCGGGCATGGATATCGGCGGTGAAGGATTCCAGCCGGTCGGCGATGAATTTGACCGGCCGTTTCAGCAAGATACTCAACGCCACCGTCGCCAACTCGTCGCCATAGGTGTGAATCTTGATGCCGAAGGCGCCGCCCACATCGCCCGCGATGATGCGCACATTGTGCTCTTCCAGGCCGAAATGCTTGGCGAAGATCGCCTGCATCATGTGCGGGCCCTGCGTCGAATGATAGACGCATAGCTTTTCCTCGGCGGAATTATAATCGGCGATGATCGAGCGCGGCTCCAGAGTGACGCCGGTGTGGCGGCCAAAGTCAAACTCCGCCTCCGCGACAAACGCGGAATTGGCCAGCGCCGTTTCCACATCGCCCTCGTCCACCAGCCGCTCCCAGCAGAGATTGCTGTCATAGTCGTCCCAGATCAGCGGCGAGTCCGGCTCCAAGGCCGCCTCCATATCGGTTACCGCCGGCAATTCGGAGTACTCCACGCCAATCAGGTCCAGCGCGTCCTCGGCCTGGGCGCGGGTTGCGGCGGCGACGGCGGCGACCGGCTCGCCCTGCCAGCGGGCGCGGTCCATGGCCAGGGGATATTGGGGCGGCGAGCGCATGCCCTGCAAATGGGTGAGGACGCCCACATAAGGCTCGCATATTTCGGCCACGTCCTTGCCGGTAACGACGGCGATGACGCCGGGCGCGGCCTCGGCCGCGGACGTATCGATGGACAGAATTTCGGCGTGGGCGTGGGGCGAGCGCAAATAGGCCGCGTGCAGCATACGCCCCAGGCGCACATCGTCGGTGAAGGTGCCGCGCCCATGCAGCAGACGTTTGGCGTTGGGCCGGGGCACGCTACGCCCGATATAGCTGTTCGGCCGGTCGTGGATGGTGACCACGGGATTGGATTTCAAATCGCTCATCACGCGCCTCCCTGGTCGGAGCCTTGGCGCTCGGCGGCGACCGCCTCGATGGCATCGACGATGGTCTGGTAGCCGGTGCAGCGGCAATAGTTGCCGGCGATGAATTCGCGGATCTGAGTGCGGTCGGGCGCCGGATTACGCTGCAAAAGCTCGGCCGCCGTGATCAGCATTCCGGGCGAGCAAAATCCGCACTGAATGGCGTTTAACCTCAAGAACGCGTCCTGCAGATCGGCGATCTCGCCGCTTTCCGACAAACCCTCCACGGTCTCCACCTCGGCGCCGTTGGCCTGCACCGCCAGGGTCAGGCAGCCGCGCACGATCTGGCCATCCATGCGCACCGTACAGGCGCCGCAAACCCCATGTTCGCAGCCCACATGGCTGCCGGTCAGCTCCAACTCTTCGCGCAAAAAATCCACCAGGCTTTGGCGCGGCTCCACGTCGCGGGTTACGGTTTCGCCGTTGACCTTGGCGGTGATGGTGATGCGATGGCTCATGACGCGCCTCCTGCCATTTCGCCCAATACCCGCCGGGTCAATTCGCCCGCCAGGTGCTGCTTCATGGCGGCGCTGGAATGGAGATCGTCGAAGGGCTCAAGATCACCGTCCAAGGCCGCCGCCGCCGCTTCGATCGCCTCGGGACTGAGTTTCTTGCCGGTTATTTCGGCGCCGGCGCCCAACCCCAGGACCGGCTTGTCGCCGACCGCGAAATAGGCCAGCCGCGCCTCGGCAACGGTTTCGCCGTCGATCCGCAGCCTGGCCGCCAAACCGGCCATGGCATAATCGCCGTGGCGGCGCGCCAGTTCGTCGAACCCGGTGCGCCAATCATCGCTATCGGCGGCGAATTCCACCGCCGTGATGATCTCGCCGCTGCCCAAATCCGTATCATAAAGGCCTTTGAAGAAATCCCCGGCGGCAACCTTGCGCCGGCCATCGGGTCTGGCAATCTCGATCTCGCCGTTCAAAGCCAGGACACAGGCCGGCAATTCCGCGGCCGGATCGGCAAAAGCGATGCTGCCGCCGATGGTGCCCCGGTTGCGAATGGCGGGATGCGCGACTTGCCGGATGGCTTGGGCGATGAGCGGGGCGTGGGCCGCTATATCCGCCGAATCTTCCAATTCCCGGTGCCGGGTGAGGGCGCCGATGCGAACCCGTCCCGCCGATACTTCGATGCCGGCCAGTTCCTCGACGCCGCCGATATCGATCAGGATATCGGGCGACGACAACCGCATATTGAGGGTTGCCACCAGGCTCTGGCCGCCGGCGATAAACGTGCCGCCATCGCCATGATCGGCCTTGAGGCGCAACGCCTCGGCCAAATCGGCGGGCTTGGCATAATCAAATATTGGTGGTTTCAAAGGCTTGCCCTCCCAGCATCCGGTGACGTTACCGCCCGGTTCAACACCATTGTAGATAGGCGGTAGCGCCAGTCAATGCCGGACCATTGCCGCCGCGCGCCGCGCCATGGTATCCGCCGAAAAGTCATTAAAATATTATTTATTGGACAAACAAATCGGTTGTTGATTCCCACCCGTAATCACAAAAATTTGAGTAGTCTTAATATAAGGGCACCTCTAAAAATACCCACACGGAACTTTGATCGGGTAGAATCACGTTATCAGGATATCTGGATCAGGGGAATGTAATATGGGCCAACTGGGCTTTTTCGACATCGCTAATCGGTACGCTCCATGGACGCGAAGAACGACCCCCTGG
>JAYGEH010000318.1:0-3309 GCA_046582475.1 Rhodospirillales bacterium | reverse complement strand
CGTTTCTCCAATTCCGCCGCGATCAGGCGCGCCTGGGTATCGGTTCCGCCGCCAGCCGAAAAGCCGATCAAAACCGTGATCGGTCCGGCCGGTTTCCATTCGGCCGCGTTCACGGTGCTTGAGGGCGTGGTCGCAATTAGTCCGCCCATGGCGGCAATGGTTAGTCCAATCGCGATTGATTTGAAGGTCATGATTTCTCTCCACTGATTGATTTGAACAACTTTATTAGCTTGTTGAGGCATCCAAACGACATCCACCGATTAAAGCAATGCGTTTCTCGCATCACGGCTGGCGTGGGTTAAACAGGAAGACCGGACTGCTCCAGGCCTGGAACCCGTCTTCCGTGGTCACCGCGACCCAAAGCGGATTGTCGCCTTCCGGGCTTAGGGGCACCGGCACTTCCGCCGACAGTTCCCGGTGCGGATTTTCGTCGGGCAGCCGGAAAATTCGGAATTGCTTTTCCAAGCCGCCGCAATCCAGGACCACATCCTCGATCCCGATTTCGGACAAAGGCTTGGTCAATTCGCCCTGGTTGGAGCGCAGCTCCAGAACGGCATCATCGGCCGCCGTCAGCCAGACATCGAAGCCGCCGTAATTGCCCGTCGTCAAGGCATCGAAGACGACCGTATCGCCGTCCTTTACTTCTAACAACCGTTCTTGGTTCCAGGCGTTGATCTTTTCCATGCGTTCGATGGTGGCGCCCTTGAACCGGGCGCTGCCGGTCCAGATCGATTGGCGGCCGCGGCCCCGGTATTCGGCACCGCTCCAGAGCAATCGGAACCGCCGGCCCAGATCATCGTTCCCATAGGGGCGAAGAATTTCCACGGTGCCGGTCCCGTTGCGCACTTCAATCCGCTCGATCGGTGCCGGCGACACCGCATCGATGCGCAGTAGCGCCGTGGTATCCAGCGTCGCCGCGATATCGCCCATCATGACTTCGCTAACGGTTGAGGTGGCGGCATCGGCGAAGACATTCGGGTCGCGGTCATAGAGCGTTGCCGAGGTCTCGAACGACACGTGGACGCGGAGGTGCAAGCGGTTGCCGGTGGTGCCATAGTGATGGCGCCTGCGCAAACAATCGAAAATACCGTCGCGGGTCAATTCTTCGGTATAGAAGCAGGTGAGACCGCCATAGGCGCCGAACGAGGCGGCGCCGGGATAACTGGCGCCGGGGCGCCCCTTGTGTCCGTCTGAGTTGCAGACCACGCCGCACCGGTGGCCGAGGGCAAAACCGTCGGTCAACAGCCACTCGAACGTGCCCCAGGCCGAATGAATTTCCATAGCCGTTTCCAGCCTCGCATCGTGGGCAAAATGAATATCCGCATAACGGCCGCCCACATGGGCGAAGACCACGCAATCTTCGCCCTTGAGGGCTTCGAACAATTTACCGGCATCGTTGACGTCGGTATCGATATCGGACCGGTCGGGCAGAAGGGCATGGGACGACCGCCTGATTTGCCGTCCTTCGTTGCGGAAAAAGACGTTGCGGTCGCCGCCGACCGAGGTGTTGCCGCTCCATTCGTAGCCGGGGAATGTCACGAACCTTCCGTCCTCGTGATACGCCGCCGTCAGCTCGTTGATGAAGTTCCAAAAGGCGTTGTTGACCTGGAAATCATTGGCCTGGTGGCTGCTCACATCGAGGAAAGCCAGGTTTCGGGCAAAATCGAAATATTCGCGGGAATTGTTGATACCGATGGATTCGCCGCTTTGTCCGTGCAGATCGCCCCAATAGCCGCCATGGTACGATTCTTCTATCAACAGCGGACCGGCCTCGCACAGCAGCGCATCCGATGCATCCTCGAATACCAATATGCGAAGCGTGCCGTCCTGATCGGTGCTCAGCTTCTCGAAGACCAGGGATTTTTGGCCCTTGGTGAAATCCCCGGTTTCGGGCAAACCCTTAACCGGAAAACTAGGCTCGATGCGCAGACGGGCTTCGGCAAGATCGGACGGGTTGCCCCATCGATCCTCGGCCTTGATGCCCAATTGGAAGGTTTCGCCGGGCCGGCGCAGGGTTGGCAGCACGGCCCGCCACACCGACGGCGGACCGGGCACGATGGATATAACCGGCTTGTCCAGTATCGGCAGGTAATGACCGACGGCGCAGGCATCGGCCAGCACTTTAAACTCGAACCCGCTTTCGGCAAAGGTCTGCATCTTGAAGCCGGGCGAGCCGCCGGATGTATCGCCGAAGGTGATGGTGATGGTATCACCTTCCGAAAGAAAGCCGCCGGCGATCCGCGCGGTCAGGCATTTCATCCACGGCCTGGAATGGCCGATCCGCTGGAAATCCAACTGCGGCTTGGTGCCAAGGCTGGTAAACGCGGTGACATAGTTCGGCGCTTTAGGGTCGTCGGTCTGCAATATGCCCCAATCGCCGAAGAAACGAAATACCACGCGTATGGCGCCGTTATCATCAAGGCCGAAGCGCCCAGCCGTATAGACCAGCTTGAAGGTCTGGTAACTGCGCACCTGAAAGGCGCCTTCGGGCTCAAGCCGGGCCTGGCCGTAAAGGACCGGATCTTCGGCCGGTACCGCTGCCGGCCAGACTTCACCCACCAGGGTCGGATCGACGATCGGTGTATTGCTGTCTGCCATGCTCTTTTCCCGGCTTTAACCCGTTGCCGCCAATGTCTTGCTGCCAGCCAGGGCGGGTTTGGCGTCGATCAGGACGAAGGCGATGAGGCAGGGCCCGGGTCCGTTATTAACCCAATTGTGGATGGTGCCGCGCTGTACCAGGACGTCGCCCTGTTTCAATTTCACTACCGTGCCTTCCAGATTCATCTCGATCTCGCCGGACATGACCACCGCGTAATCGATGGTATCGGTGCGGTGATCCCGGGGCGCGACGCCGGGGGAATATTCGACAAGGCGGAACACGGCGCCGCCCGGCAACCCGGTATCCACCTTGGCCAGGGCCGCGTCATCGGTGGCGGCATCGGCGGAATTGTCGGCGGGCATTTCGCCATTGGTCCAGATGACACAGCCAATATGGCCCGGCCGCTTGCTGATCTCGTTCGTAGAAATCTCGTCGATCTGGACCACCGCCTTGCCGTCCGCGTTGTGGCCGGTCACCACCCGCCTGACATTGATCGCCATATCGCCGCCTCCACTAGTGGCCTGTGTCATCTAGTCCGCCGCGACGACCGGATTGGAGAGGGTGCCGAGGCCGGTGATCTCGATCTCGCAAACATCGCCGGGGTCCATGCGTTTGTTTGTGCCGGGCAAGGAGCCGGGCGTGCCGGTGACGATGACGTCGCCAGGCTGCAAGGTATAGCCTTCCGACAAATAAGATCGGAAGAGCACACG
>JAYGEH010000196.1:0-14677 GCA_046582475.1 Rhodospirillales bacterium | reverse complement strand
CTTCATCGTCGATCATGAACCGGCGTTTTCCGAAGGCATGATGGCCGCCGTCCGCCTGCGCAACGCCTACCGGAATAAGCGCCTGCCCGATGATCTGGCCGGCGACGTCATGGATGTGATCCGGGATCTGGACGATGTGATTGTGAATACCTACAACCGGTTCTTCCGCTACGGCGAGCGGCGCACCCGCCTGGCCATAAAATTCCAGGGCGAACAGCAACCCAACCCGGACAGCCGGGTGCAGCTATCGGACACGCGGGACGCCTTCGGCCTGCCGCAAACCAAGCTTACCTGGAAACTCTCCGAGCTGGACCGCAAAAGCGTCGATTTATTGGTCCGTACCGTCGCCGCCGAACTGGCGCGGCTCGATATCGCCCGCACCCGGCTCGACGATTGGACCCAGAAATCCTCCGCCACCTTGTTTCCGAGCGATCTTCGCGGCGGCGTTCACCACACCGGCACGACGCGCATGTCGGCCGGCCCAGAGACCGGCGTCGTCGACAAAAACTGCCGCGTCCATTCCGTGGACAATTTGTTTATCGCCGGCTCCTCGGTGTTTCCCACCAACGGCTGGGCCAACCCGGCCCTGACCATTTGCGCCCTGGCCGTGCGTTTGGCGGGGCATGTAAAATCTATCCTCTAGCCACACCGCCGATAGGTGGCACTTCCCAATTCTGGTGTGATCGCGTTACTCTGGCGCCCGGTGGATATTTTGTACCTGGGGGATTGGACGTGCAATGATCGAGCTTTATCACAACAATATTTCCGTTTGCGCCCAGAAAGTCCGGGTCGTCCTGGCGGAAAAAGACCTCGGCTGGACAAACCACCATCTCAATCTCAAGGCCGGCGATCATACCAAGGCCGACTATCTCGCCATCAATCCCAAGGCGGTTGTGCCGGCGTTGGTCGACGCGGGTCGCGTGGTGACCGAATCGACGGTCATTTGCGAATATCTGGATGACGCCTACGCGGACATTCCGCTGCGCCCCACCGATGCCTATGCGAAATCGCTGATGCGGCGCTGGGCCAAGGTGCCCGACGACGGTATCCACCTGGCTTGCGGCTCGCTTTCGTTTGCCAGCATATTTGCGCGCCAACTGCGCTCGGGATTTGATGAAGACGCCCTCGAGGCCCGGTTAAATTCCATGCCCGACCAGTCGCGCGCCGCCAGGCAGCGCCAAATCATGGAAAATGGATTTGAAGTCCCCTTCGTGCGCGACGCCATTCGCGCTCACGTAAACATGTTGAACGCCATGCAGGTCGAACTTGAGCAAGGGCCATGGCTGGCCGGGGACACCTATTCCCTCGCCGAGGCCTGCATCACGCCCTATATCGAGCGCCTCGACCGGCTCGGACTGGCACCCATGTGGGACCAACTGCCGCGCATCGCGGCTTGGTTCGAGGCGGTCCGTGCACGGCCGTCTTATGGCGCCGCCTTCACCGCCTTTCCCCCAGCCGACTACGACGATCTGTTGCGCGACCGCGGCGAGACGGTCTGGCCTGACGTCAAAAAAGTGCTCGCCGATGGATAAGGCCCGCTTTGGCGATTACGGGAGGAGATAGGACATGAGCGAGAGCAAATATAAAGACCGCCAAGGCTTCGAGATGGAGAATTGGCCGGAACTTCGATCCAAGGCCAACGAGCTTACGTCGCTGGTGTTGGGCGAAGGCCAGATACCACGGCGGTTGAAGTTCGAAATATTTACGGTGGCCAGCCAATCGGCCGGCTGCCGGCATTGCCAATCCCATGGCGCCTATTTGCTCAACAAGACCGGCGCCGGCGTGGACCGCATCAAGGCGCTGTGGAGTTACCAGACCTCGGAGCATTTTACCGATGCCGAGCGCGCCGCCCTTGATCTTGCCCTGCTCGCCGGCCCTTCGCCCAACTTAAGCGGGCCGGAGAATTTTGAGGAACTGCGCAAGCACTATAGCGACCGCCAGATTATTGAGATCGTTGCGGTAATCGGTGTGAGCGGCTGGTTAAACCGGTGGAACGATACCATTGCGACGGTCACCGATCAGGTGGCGGTGGACTTTGCCACCGAACATCTGAGCGAGGTCGGATGGGACATCGGCAAACATGTGGGTGCTCCGCATGAGCAAAGGAAAACCAATCCGGCATCCCGTTTGCAGCGTAATTAAATGCTGTCCCGGCCGGGAACACCAGCCAGGGAAAAGCATTATGGCCAGCGACCATTAATCCGTTAGAGTAGCGGCAAAGATCAATGCCTGAGGGAGGCACATGGGGGACCAAACTGTAAACCGGAGGCTGGTGGCAATATTTTATGCGGATGTTGCAGGCTATTCGCGGCTAACAGGCGTGGACGAAGTCGGCACCCATGAAGCCTTGCGAACCGGCCTTGCAATACTGACCAAGGCCATTGAGACAAACGGCGGGCGGGTCAACCATTACGCTGGTGACGCCATTCTCGCCGAATTCGGCAGTGTCGTCGATTGCGTTACAACAGCTATACACGCCCAACGGTCTCTCGCAGCCGAGAATGAAGATGTTGTCGAAGACAAACGGCTGGAGTTTCGTATCGGCATAAACCTCGGAGAAGTCATTGTTGATGGTAACGAGATCTATGGTGACGGCGTAAACATTGCCGCCCGTCTGGAAAGCTTGGCCGAAACTGGTGGTATTTGCGTCTCCGGGAACGTCGCTGATCAAGTGCGTCATCGAATTGATGTCGATATCGAGGATATGGGTGACCATCAGGTAAAAAATATCGACCTTCCGGTCCGCGCCTATCGCATAGTTTTGGAACGCAGCGTCACGCCGGCCAAATCCTTAACTTCCGACAAACCTTCCATCGCGGTCCTGCCGTTTGACAATCTTTCAAACGATCCCGACCAGGAGTATTTTTCGGACGGAATTACCGAGGACATCATCACCGCACTTTCCCGTTTGAGTTGGCTCCACGTTACGGCGCGAAACTCGATATTTTCCTACAAGGGGCAATACCCAAATGTGCGAGACGTGGCAAAGGATTTGGATGTTCGCTACGTGCTCGAAGGGAGCGTGCGAAAAAGCGGCGACCGCATTCGGATCACTGCGCAGTTGATCGATGGTGCCAGCGGCAACCACCTTTGGGCGGACCGGTATGACCGGGAACTGGACGATATGTTCGCGGTCCAGGACGAGATTACCGGAACGGTCGTCAGAAGCATGGAATCCGAACTTTCGGGCGCCGAGCAAACCCGCGCACTGGCGAAGCATCCTCAAAATCTTGATGCCTGGGACCTTTGTCAGCGCGGGATGTATCACTACAACAAGAACAATTTTGTGGATGCTGAGCAGTCCATAACATTGTTTCGAAAGGCATTTGAGATCGATCCAAACCTGGGGCTTGCCTATCAGGGCCAAGCGATCGCCATTTCGATCTGGTCCGTCGGTTCAGGTAAAACCGATTTGCTTGATGAGGGGTTGAGAGCCGGCAACAAAGCGGTCGAATGCGATCGGGATGAACCCAACAGCTACTCTGCGTTGGGCTGCATCCTTTACGTGAACGCCTTGCTGAGAGATGCCAATTTTGAGGAAAGTATCTCGGCGCTCGAACAGGGGTTGGAGTTGAATCCAAACTCGGTTGCTTCGCGTCACTTCTTGGCACGCAGTCTGATGGATACCGAGCGCGCCGAGGATGCTTTGGTGCATCTGGAAACCGCCTTGCGGCTAAGCCCGCGAGATGTGCATTTGGGGATAACATTGGCGGCACATGGAATGGCTTATTTCCTCCTCGGGGATTACGAAAAGTCGGTCGAGTGGACTTCGAAATCCAAGCGCGCGCAACACAACCTCATGGGTCCGCCCCTTGCCGGGAGGATCGTGGCCCTGGATCGCCTGGGACGCCATGACGAAGCTCGTGCCGAATTAAAAGAGGCAAAATCCCGACATTTGGATATCATAAATGTGGTCAATAACTGGAAAGTCAGTTACCGCGACGATCTGATTAGCGGTCTTGAAGACGTCGGAGATTAATCGTTCGGTCGGGACTGGATTCAGCTACCGGCCGGGAAACCTCGCGGCGGCTGCCGGCGCTGGAACCGGGCAGGTATCAGTCGGCCAGCAGCGCAGTCAGGTTGCCGCGGATAATGTCCTTGGCCTCGGCGATAAGACGCTCGATCAATTCCTGGCAGCTCGGAATATCGTTGATCAGACCGACCACCATGCCGCAGCTCCAGGCGCCGGCTTCCAGATCGCCGTCGGTCATGACCTTGGGATAAACACTGCCGACCAGATGGCGGATATCCTCGATTTTCAGATCGGCGCCTTTTTGCCGCTCAATCTCGATGATCCGGTCGACGGCTTGGTTGCTCAGCACCCGCTCGGTATTGCGCATGAGGCGCATGATCAGCCGGGTATCCAATTCCGATGCCGCCAGGATTGCCTGCTTCACGTTGTCATGCACCGGCGCTTCCTTGGTGGCGATAAAGCGGGTTCCCATGTTGATGCCGTCAGCGCCCATCGCCAGAGCCGCCACCATTTGATTGGCGTTGCCGATGCCGCCGGAGGCGACAAACGGCACCGACAATTCCTCCGCCGCCCGCGGCAACAGGATCATATTTGGAATGTCGTCTTCGCCGGGGTGGCCGCCGCATTCAAATCCGTCGACGCTGACCGCGTCGCAGCCGATCCGCTCAGCGGTCAGGGAATGGCGGATCGAGGTGCATTTGTGGATCACGCTGATGCCGGCCGCCTTCAAGGCCGGCATATAGGCTTCCGGGTTGCGCCCCGCCGTTTCGACGATTTGGACGCCGCCGTCGATAATGGCGGCGATATACTCGTCATAGGGCGGCGCCTCGAAGCTCGGCAAAAAGGTCAGGTTCACGCCGAACGGTTTCTTTGTCATATCCCGGCAGCGGGCGATCTCGGCGGCCAGTTTGGCGGGCGTTTTCTGGGTTAGGCCGGTTATGATGCCAAGGCCGCCGGCGTTGGAAACGGCCGCCGCCAGATCCGCCAATCCGACAAAATGCATGCCGCCCTGGATGATCGGGTATTGGATGCCAAATAATTCGGTAATTCGGGTGCGCATGGTTTTCTCCGTCTAACTGTCTGCCGGCAATTCCGGCAATAATTCTGATAGGGCGACCGAGCGTCCTTGCTCCGACGAACGGGCGGCGGCCAGAACAATGGCCAGCGGCACCATCGCCTTATCGCCATCGATTTCGGGCGGGCCGTGGCCGCGCATGGCGGCGGCGAAATCCTCCATCTCGGCGCTGAGATGATCGCGGCGCTCATAGTCCTCCGGCAACGGCTTGGCCTCGCCGGTCCTTTGCAGGCGCAGCCCGTCATTGTCCATATCGAAAAAGGCGTTTGCCTTGGTGCCGTGCAGGACCAGGGTAAAGCGGCGCGGCGAGATATAATCGGCGGCCACATAGCCAATGGCGCCGGACGCAAAGCGCATCAGCAAAGCGGTCACGTCCTCCACATCGGGCTTGGTTTCGAGGCGGGCGAAATAGGCCGAAACATCGATTACCGGTCCCAGCAGATAGAGAAGGTTATCGATCTGATGGATGCCGATCTGCATCAGGCAGCCGCCCGGAATTTCCGCCGGGTCCGAGCGCCAGACGCCGGCTTCCAGCGCCAGCCCGTTGTCGTTGGAAAACACCCCTTCGGCGAGGCTGACCCGGCCCAGCTCGCCTTCATCGATGAGCCGGTGAAGATGGCGCAGCGCCCCGTGGCGGCGGTAGGAATGGCCGACCGCCAGCACCACGCAGGCGGCCTCTGCCGCGGCGATCATGGCGCGGCCGTCCTCGAGCGTGTTGGAGATGGGTTTTTCGACGAACACATGCTTGCCGGCCCGCGCCGCCGCCTCGGCGCCTTCCCGGTGCGCCGAATTGGGCGTGGTCAGGATAACGCCGTCCAGATCCTCGATGGCCAGCATCGCTTCATAGCTATCCACCGCCTCGCAATGGAAGCGCTCGGCAAAGGCCAGGCGCTTGCCCGGCGTGCGCGAAAAGCCGGCGCGCAATTCCAGAGACTCGCTCTTTTCGATGACGCCCGCGAGCACGTCGGACCACCATCCGATGCCGACAATTCCAACTTTGAGTTTTTCCATTTCGGGGTCCAGGTTTGGCGCAGCTCAGACCTGGTCTTCCATTTCGTCCAGGAATGGCGTGACCAGGGCGTTCCATTCATCGGAATGGCGCCGGAAGAAATAATGACCGCCTTCCTCGACCACGATCAGGCGCGAGCCCTGGATCGCCGCGTGCAAATCCTCGGAGAAATAAAACGGCACGGTGGCGTCGTCGCGGGTGCCGATGATCAGCGACGGATTGCGGATTTTGTGCAGCTCGTCGAGTCGGTCGTGGGCCAGGGTCATGTCGAGACGGGCGGCCAGAATTTCCGGCGCCGCGATGGTCTCCAAGGATCGTTTCTCCACCTCCATGACCCGGTCCAGATTGTAGCGGAACTGCATGGCGCCGTTGGTGAACAGGGACGAGATCTTGACGTAGGCCTCCGGCCCTTCGGAGAGGGCGATCTGTTTGCGCGCCGTCTGCACCCGGCGCACATATTCATCGGCCTTGGTCCAGGTGTTGGAGAAGATGCAGCAGCCGAGGCGCTCGGGATAATCGATGGCCAGGTTCTGCAAAATCGCGCCGCCGGTGGAGGTGCCGGCCACATGCGCCTTTTCGATTTGAAGCGTGTCCATCAGGGCAATCACGTCGGCGGCGATGGCTTCGGTCGAATATTGATCGAAAGGCGGGGAGTCCGAATCGCCGGCGCCCCGGTGATCGAAGGAGATGCAGCGGTAGCGTTTCGAAAAATGTTCGACCTGGTAAGCCCAAGCGGTCAACAATCCGACCAGCCCCGGAACGAATATAAAGGCCGGCCCGGCGCCGGCCTCTTCCACGTTCAAGGTAATCTCGCCGACGTTAATTCTGGCCATGGACGCCCCGCGTTTTCCGATATGCTCGCCTGATCGGCGGCGATGATATGCGGTGGCGGAGACCGCCACAACCGGCATCGGAAGGATCGCGCCGCTTGCCGGAATAAATATTATTCCGCGGCCATGCGGGTAACTTCGGCCGCCGCGCTTAGGCCGGCGTCTTCATACATGCGCTTCAGCACCCGGTGCACCGAGGATACGTTACGGTCCTGTTTCACCGGGAAATCGCGGGCGGCGGGGCCGAACGCAACGACGGTGCGTTGCTGCGCCTCGACCATGGGAATGTCGTCCTGATCGATCAGCGCGCGCTGATCCCGGTCCACGTCGGCATGGGTGGGATAGCCGTCGGGGCCGCCGAAATCCCAGGTCCAGTCCATGAAGTAATGGCAGGTGGCGCCGGTCTCCGGGGTCATGATGTGTTCCATCGAAATTGTCTCGCCCACCCGGCCGCCGGGCTTGCCCGTTTCGCCCCGGTAGAGCACCAGCGGCAAGCCACAGATCATGCGCGCCACGGGCGTGCCGGTCAGCTCCTCGGAAGGCGCCGCCACATACCAGAGATTTTCCAGACCTGGAGATTTTGCATATTCGCGGGTCCTCCCTTCGCCGGTGATCGATCCAAACATAGGCGCCATCGGCCGCGCAAGGTCATTGTATTTGAAGCCGCCGGTCAAAACCAATCATTGTTACTTGCCGGTGTCGGGTAAATAATTGCAAATATGATTACCGCCAAGGGAGGCAAATCGCGTGGCAGAACAATCGGGCCAAGTACAAGATCATTGGACTAGGGAAGGCGTGCTGGCGCGCATCGACGCGGTGCTTCGCGAAATGGGGCACGATCCGGAAACGGTCACGCCGGAGATTCTCGCCAGCGTCGAGCATCTGCACACCGGCGGCCTGGCGACTACCCAGGATCAGGCGGATAAACTCACCCTCGGCCCCGATAGCCGGGTGCTCGACATCGGTTGTGGCATCGGCGGGCCGGCCCGGTACCTGGCGCATCGCTATGGCTGCCGGGTGGACGGCATCGATCTGACGCCGGAATTGCTGGAGACCGGGCAGGTGCTGACCCGGCGCTGCGGGCTCGAGGGCAAGGTCGCGTTGCAGCTCGGCGATGCGCTGGACCTTGCCTTTCCCGAGGCGACCTTCGATGTGGTCTGGTGCCAGAACGTCACCATGAATATTGCCGACAAGGCGGGCTTCCTCGGCGAGACCTACCGGGTGCTGAAACCCGGCGGGCTGTTCGCCTCTACCGAGTATTCAACCGGGCCCGGCGGCGACATGATCTATCCGGTGACCTGGGCCTATGACAGCTCGATCAGCTTCCTCGATGCCGAGGACGTGATGCAGGCCGGGTTCGAGGCGGCGGGGTTCCGTATTCTGGACTGGACCAACTACACCGGCCAGGCCATCGAACGGCTGGAGCAGTCGGCGGCTGCGCCCTCAAAGCTGGCCAACCATCTGGTCTTTGGCGAGGACACGCCGGAGCGGGCGCGCAACGGCCGCCGCAATATGATGGAAAAGCGCATCATCTATTGGATGATCACCGCCGAACGTCCCTGACGCGGGCGGCATCGTCCGTGTTCTTTTCCAAGGATTTGGTTGATGAATATTACCGACGATATTTGGGCCTGGGCACGAAAATCGCCGGATGCCCCGGCGATTTTGACGGCGCGGGGGACATTGTCGTTTGCCGAACTGGACCGGGCGGTATCGGCGGGCGTCCGCGCGTTCAGCGAAGCCGGGCTGAAGCCCGGTGACCGGGCCGGCATCCATAGCCAAAATCAAATCCAATATTTGATCACATTCCTGGCCCTGGCCCGGATGGGCGTGGCTCTGTTTGCGTTCCGGTTTAACGATGCGGCGCGAAACCGCCAGCAACTCGCCCGGGGCCTCAAGATTTCGGTCATTGTAACGGATGCGCAATCCAAATGGGATGCGGCGGCGTTTTCCTTTGTGCCGCCGCCGCCGGGAAGGCTTGCCCAATTGAAGGAATTTTCTGTGGCGGATTGTCCGGGTGCCGAGGACGGCGATTTGCCGTTTTTGTTCGTTGCCACCTCGGGGTCCACGGGAACGCCAAAACTGGGCGTGTCCTCCCACAAGCAATATCGCCCGCGCCTAATCCCGTCGGCCCATGAGCCCGCCGGACCCGGCACCCGGCTCCTGTCGATGATAAATCTGACATTTCTGGGCGCCACCCAGCTTGCGTTCCGCTGCCTGGCCGCAGGCGGATGCGTATGCCTTTACCTTGGCGGCAAGATCGAGGGATTGGTGCGGTTTATTGCCGGCCAGGACATCAATTATCTGTTCAGCACGCCGGCCCACGCAAGTTTGCTTTTGGATATCACCAAAGAGGGCAAAGTCCTGTTCCCAGAATTAGCGGCCTATCGCATCGGTACCGCCATGGTGCCCGAAGAGTTGCGTAAACGTATCCAGCAATTGATCACGCCTAATCTTTATATCGCCTACGGCATTACCTAAATCAGCGGCGTTGCAATGGCCCCGCCGAACCTGGTCCGTAACGTTGCCGGCGTCGTCGGCAGCATCGAGCCCGGGGTCGAATTGCTGATAACCGACGCGGATGGAAATCCCCTGGCGCCCGGCGAAGCCGGACGGGTGCGCCTGAAATCACCGGGAATGCTTACCGGCTATATCGACGCGCCGGAGGAAACAGCCGCGGCCTTTAAGGACGGTTGGTTCCATTCCGGCGATATCGCGGAACTGACGTCCGATGGCCTCTTGATCCATCACGGCCGCTCGGACGATTTGATGATCTTTGACGGCATCAATATATTTCCGGCGGAAATAGAACACGCACTCCTGCAAAATCCCGCCGTCGCCGAAGCCGCTTCGTTCCCTGTCGATGCCGGCGCCAGGGGCGAAATGCCGTATGCTGCCGCCGTGGTCAATTCCCCGATATCGCCGAAAAGGCTATTGACCCATTGCCGCTCGATCCTCGGCGCCCGGGCGCCCAGGCGGGTGGTTATCGTTCCCAAACTGCCAACAAGCAGCGATGGAAGCGTGCAAAAAAACGCCCTGTCGGAGTTTTACGAAAAGCGAAATAAGAAACCGGTCCAAGAGTGATTTAACCGGCCGGTCAAAACCAATCCTTGTTGCTTCGATGTCGCGGGCTCGGCGAGGCGTTGCAGCTTGCCATTCCCGAGGCAGCATTCGGCGGGGTTGGTGCTATTTTATTCTGCGGCCTTTTGCGGCGGATCGAAGGGTAGAAAATCAGCAAATGCCTGGAACACCTTGTCGCCAAACCGTTTTTTGACATCCTGGGCGACCGAATCGGGCACCGAAACATTGTCGGGTCCGGCTTCGAGCCCGGTTATCACGGTCAACTGCACCGCGTCCGTGTCGCCGACATTGGTGAAAGAGCGATAGACCAGCGGCGGACAAGACAGGGTGTCCCACTTGTTCAAGGTCCTCCGGTGGGTGATGGGATCGCCGATATAATATTCGATGGTGCCTTGCAGAACCATAAATGTCTCGTAGGTCGTGTTGTGGGAATGCGGGCAGGGCCCCTGTCCCGGCGGCATGATGGATACGAACATGGTGGTGCCGGCGGCGCCAATTATGGGGGCGCTATCGCCGAAGGTTTTCTCGGTGTCGTTCAGGATTACCGGCATCAGCTTGCGCGCGAAGAACACGTCCATGGCTTCCTGGCCGACCCATTCCAAATCCTCGGCGGTGGACATGTTGCGGAGGTCTTCGAAGCGCCCGATGCGGCTATCAAGCTCTTCGGCACTTGGTGTGTAGATGTCGTTCGCCATAATGACTGCTCCCTGTTGCTGCCGAATGATTGCCGCGCCCGGTAGATCGGATGGGCGCCAAGGAGAATACAATCTTTCCCGGCGCCGGGTCCACAATTCGATTGCCCGCATTTGAGCGCCCTTTTTGATTTCATTGCCACTCCCAAGCGAGCCCTATAGTCTACCCCGGGGTAAATAAGAGAAAATAGGGGAGGTGAGCGGGTCATGAAATTTGGATTGTTTGACCATGTCGATGCCAACGGCCGGCCGCTGGCGCAGCTGTTGGATGAGCGAATTCAGTTCGTTTGCGCCGCCGAAGCGGCCGGCTTTTATAGCTATCATGTCGCCGAGCACCACGCGACGCCGCTGAACCTGGTGCCGGTGCCGGGCATCTATCTTGGCGCCGTGGCGCGCGCCACATCAACCATCCGGCTGGGACCGCTGGGCTATTTATTGCCGCTCTATTCGCCGCTGCGCCTGATCGAAGAAATCTGCATCCTCGATCATTTGAGCAACGGCCGCCTCGACATCGGCGTCGGGCGCGGCATCTCGCCGTTCGAGTTGAAATTTCATGACGTCGATCCCGCCACCTCGCAGGGCATATTCCGCGAAGCCCTGGAGACGGTTCTTTATGGGCTCGGTAACGAAGAGCTCAATCATGAGGGCGAGAATTTCAGCTACCAGGACGTTCCCATGGAGCTGCGGCCGCTGCAGTCGCCGCATCCGCCGATCTGGTATCCGACCATGAGCCCCGAAGGGGCGAGTTTCGGAGGCGAGAACGGCTATCACTTCGTCACCCTGGGGGGCGCCGGCTTCGCCAAGCCGACGGTCGACGCATTCAAAGAGGCCTTCGCCAAACGCGGCCGGCCCGGCGACGGCGCGACCAAGGATTTCGATGGCGGTGCGGCGATCGGGATCATGCGCCATCTGGTCATCGCCGATACCGACGACGCGGCCATGCAACACGCCGAGCCGGCCTATCAGGCCTGGGAGGCGAGCCTCACCAAGCTATGGCGGGTGAACAATGTGCCGGGCCCGAATATTGCCCAGTTCATACCGCCGACTTTGGCCGAAGCGATCGAGCGCGGCTCGGTGGTGGTCGGATCGGCGGCCACGGTGCGCGATAAGCTGGCCGAAGATATCCAGGCGCTGGGGCTGAACTATATGGTCACGGCATTCTATTTCGGCGATATCCCTCACCAACTGGCGATGCATTCGATGCAGACCTTCGCCGCCGATATCATGCCGGCGTTGGAGGGTTTGTAGACGGCGGCTGCAAGCGGCTGACCGCTTTAAAATAAACCGCCCCCCAGGAACAAAAGGGAGGATCGGCGAGGAGCATGGCGGATCGGGAAGCCAGGCGCAGGCTGGCGGCGATTTTGGCTGCCGACGTGGCCGGCTATACGCGCCGGATGGAAGCCGATTCCGAGGGCACCGTGGCCGCCTGGCAGGATGCCCGCGAAGACGTGGTCAAGCCCAGCGTGGGCGAATTTTCCGGCAAAATCGTCAAGCTGACCGGCGACGGCTTCCTGGTCGAGTTCGCCACCGTGCAGGACGCGGTCAATTGCGCCATCGCCATGCAACGGGGATTGGCATCCAGCAGCCTCGATTTTCGCATCGGCATCAATCTCGGCGACATCATCGATGACGGCGAGGACATCCACGGCGAAGGCGTCAACGTGGCGGCCCGGCTGGAAGGGCTGGCCGAGCCCGGCGGCATTTGCATATCGGGCGATGTTTATAACCAGGTGCGCAACCGCATCGATGCCGGCTACCGGGACATGGGCCTGCAAGAGGTCAAAAATGTCTCGGCGCCGGTGCAGGCCTACAGCATTCAAATGGACGTTGCCGGCGATGAAGTTGCCATTTCGGCGGCGGCAAAACCGTCCATCGCGGTGCTGCCCTTCGACAATCTGTCGGGCGATCCGGAACAGGAGTTTTTCTCCGACGGCATCACCGAAGACATCATCACGGCGCTCAGCCGTATCCGCCAGTTTTTTGTCATTGCCCGCAACACCACCTTCACCTACCGCGGCCAGGCGGTCGACGTGCGCACCGTCGCATCCGAACTGGGCGTCGGCTATGTGCTCGAGGGCAGCGTCAGAAAGGCCGGCAACCGGGTGCGCATAACCGCCCAGCTTATCGACGGCGCCACCGGCAATCATCTTTGGGCGGAAAAATACGACCGCGAGCTGGAAGACATCTTCGCCCTCCAGGACGAGATCACGCAAACCGTGGTCGGTTCCATCGAGCCCGAATTGGCGCGCGCCGAGCAGGCGCGGGGGCGCCAGAAACCAACGGAATCCCTCGGAGCCTGGGAAACATACCAGCAGGGCCTCTGGCATATGTGGCAATCCACCAAGGATGGGCGGGCCGAATCCATGCGCCTGTTCAAACGCGCCTCCGAGATCGATCCAATGTTTGCATCGGCCCATGCGGGCGTGGCGTTTACCCACACGACGCTGTATCTTCATGGCGAGGGGGTGGCGCCGCTGGAGGCGCTGAACGCGGCGCTGGAAGCAGGGCGCAAAGCCGTTGCCCTGGACGCACAGGACGCCGTGGGCCATTGGGCGCTGGGCTTCGTTTTTCTGTTCCGGCGCGAATTCTCAACGTCGCCGAACGAGTATAATAAATCCATAGAGATCAACCCAAGCTATGCTCAGGCCCATATCCAAATCGGGCTGAACTATGCGTTTTCGGGCCGGCCCGAGCTTAGTTTTCCCTACTTCGCCGAGGCCAAGCGATTGAGCCCCAAGGATCCGCAAAACTGGGTCCGCCTCATGGGCCATATCTACGTCCATTATCTCCTTGGAAATTACGAAGAAGCCTTGGTTTCCGCGCAAGAGGCCATCAATGATCCCGGCTCGGTATTTTGGGTTTGGGCCATGCAAGCGGCGACGCTGGCCCGCCTGGGCCGAAGCGAGGAAGCGCGGGCGGCTTTGGACCAGGTTTTTGCGACCAATCCACGATTTTCACTGGCATTTGTCCGGCGCACCGGCCCCTACGCCGAATCTACCATGGCCGATATTCTGGACGGATTGCGGCTGGCTGGCCTGCGCGAAGATTGAGCGTTTCACATCAAATTTAAGGAGAGCAGACCATGACCGATAAGGCGCGTATCGCGCATCTGGCGGGACCCAACGCCACCATTCAGAACTCGCCGCCCCTGGTCACCTCCAACAAGGCGCGCCTGCGGGCCGGATTGCCGCCCATGCAGGATGCGGGCGGAACCCAACTCACCTTCGATGCCTTGCGCGCCCAGCGGCTGGCGGCACCGGCGAAGGTCTATGTGGAGCAGTTTTCCGGCCACCCCCTGGAAGCCGATGCGGCCGATCTCTATGCCCCGCCGGACGGCTATATGGGCGCCGATGGGGTCTTTCACGGCGACCGCCAATCGCCCGATGACAAGCCGGTCTACGAGATCGAGATCAGGCCCGAGGACGGCTTCTACCCGCTGCCCTATATGGCGCTGCTGGCGGGCGGCGAGCCTTGGGAAGAGGAATGCGTGGCTCCCGGCGCCGGCGACGACGGGGCCCGCCAGGGCTTTTATCCGGACGGTTCGCGCTCGTTCGAGGAAATCGACCGCTTGGCGGTGGGCGACGACGGCCGCGCCAGCCTGATTTCGTCGGTGGTGGACGTGGATTTCTACCGGGGGCTGCCGCCCGGCGGCTACCGCAAGGGACTGGCCGCGGAGCGGCGCACCGATATGGGCGAGGGCGACATAGCGCCTGAGGTCCGGGGCCGGGATTTCTTCCCCTACAAACCCTACCACTTGGCCTCGGCGCCGCCGCGCCCGGCGCTGGCCAAGATGACCAACGCCATGCAGGCGCTGGCAGACCGCGGCGATTATGACGGCTTCATGTGGACCCAGGGCTCGCCGCAGGTAGAGGAAACCGCCTATTGGTACAATCTCTTGATCGATACGGACCGGCCGATCTGCGGCAACGCCGCGCAGCGCCCGAACGGCCAGATCTCCAATGACGGTCCCAAAAACCTGGTGGATTCGTTCCGCTTCATCGCGTCCGGCAAATGGGC
>JAYGEH010000177.1:0-11717 GCA_046582475.1 Rhodospirillales bacterium | reverse complement strand
TAAAATGCTGAGTTCCGCCGAGATCGGCACCTTGATCACGGCCCTCGGCACCGGCATCGGGCCGGAGGATTTCAATGCCGAAAAGTCACGCTATCACAAGATCATCATCATGACCGACGCCGATGTGGACGGCAGCCATATTCGGACTTTATTGCTCACCTTCTTTTACCGGCAGATGCCGGAGTTGATCGAGCGCGGCTATCTTTATATCGCCCAGCCGCCCTTGTACCGCGCCAAGCAAGGCAATTCCGAAGTTTATCTGAAAGACGACCGGGCATTGGACGACTATCTTATCAATGTCGCGGTCGCCGAATGCGTTTACAAATCCGCCGATGGCGGCGAGGTCAGCGGCGATGATCTGCGCGGTCTTGTCGAACAGGCGCGTCTGGCCAAGGCCCAGTTGACCGGATTGATCACCCGCGTGCCTCTGAAAATCGTCGAACAGGCGGCCATATTGGGTGCCCTCAACCCGGATGTGATTAGCAACGCAGAGCAGGCCAACGAGGTGGCGGTTTACATCGCGCGGCGCCTGGATGCGCTGGAACCCGAGGTCGAACGCGGCTGGCAGGGCGAAGCCGTGGAAGACGGCGGCTTGTCGTTTATGCGGGTCTTGCGCGGGGTTCCCGATGGTCCCCACATCATCGACGGCACCGTAATTTCGAGCGTCGAATCCCGAGCCATCGACCGCCACGCCTCGGATTTGCAAAAGAACTATTCCCGTCACGGGACCCTGGTGGCCAAGGAAACCTCGTTTCCCATAACCGGTCCGGTATCTCTGATCGATGCGGTGATGACGGTCGGGCGCAAGGGCATTTCTATCCAGCGCTACAAAGGACTCGGCGAAATGAACCCGGATCAGCTTTGGGAAACGACGCTGGATCCGACCGTGCGCACGCTGTTGCAGATCAAGGCGACCCACGCCGATAGCGCCGAAGACGTGTTTTCGACCCTGATGGGCGATGTGGTCGAGCCGCGCCGGGAATTCATCCAGGAAAATGCGCTCAATGTGGTCAATTTGGATGTTTGATTGGCGATTATAAGTCAATAAAACAAGAGCTTATCGGATATCGTGGAATGCAGGCCGATGACCCAAGATGACCTTGAAAAAATCCTGCGCCGCCATGAAGAATGGCTGCGCCCGGGCGAGGCCGGCGAACGCGCGGTCTTGATCGATGCGGATTTGCGCGGCCTGGATTTGCGCGCCGTCGACTTGCGCAACGCCGATTTGCGCGGCGCCATTCTGTCGGATGCGGACCTGTCATCGGCCAATCTAAGCGGCGCCAATTTGTCCCACGCCAATCTGTTCGGAGCCAATCTGCAAAGCGCCTTGTCGCGCGAGGCGGATTTGTCGGAGGCCGATATCCGGCGCGCCAATCTTAGCGGCGCCGATTTGCACCACTTGGAAGCCTGGCGCGCGATTTTCAAGGGCAGCCGCATCGATCCCGCCGAATTGCATACCTTGCTCGGCTGCGAGCTGCCGTAAAGCGCACACCTGTTAACCCTATTCTAACCGCCATCGCCAATAAGGTATTGGATGGCCGTAAACACCGATAAAAAACCCCAACAAACCTCAGGCCCAGCACCAACCCGTGGCCGTTGGCGCCTGTTGCGCTTTACCTTGAAGTGGGGGCTGACCCTGGCCATATGGGGGGCCGTGTCGGTTGCCGTGGTGATCGGCTATTTCGCTTATGATCTGCCGTCGGTGGAAAACGCCGCCAAGGTGCAAAGCCGCCCATCGGTGACCATCCTCGCCGCCGACGGCTCCGAAATCGCCCACACCGGCGATGTTTCGGGCGTTGCCGTGCAGGTGCGCGATTTGCCGTTTTTCGTGAGCCAAGCGGTGATCGCCACCGAGGACCGGCGCTTCTACGAGCATTTCGGCGTCGATCTGATCGGCATCGCCCGCGCCATTTGGGTGAACGCCCGCGCCGGGCGCATCCGTCAGGGCGGGAGTACAATCTCGCAGCAGGCGGCCAAAAACCTGTTCCTGACCCCGGAGCGGACCATCCGGCGCAAGGTGCGGGAGATTATTCTGGCCCTCTGGCTGGAACATAATTTCAGCAAGGATCAAATCCTTACAGTCTATCTCAACCGGGTCTATTTCGGCGCCGGCGCCTACGGCATCGATGCGGCGGCCAGGCGCTATTTCGGGGTGCCGGCGACGCGCCTCAATCTGCATCAGGCGGCGGTGATCGCCGGTCTCTTGAAGGCGCCGTCGCGGCTCAATCCGCTGGTCAATCCGGGCGGCGCCAAAAAGCGCGCCCTGACGGTGATCCAAAATATGCGGGCCGCCGGTTACCTCACCGCCGGCACATCACGGCTGGAAACGGCGCGCCCCTTGCGTTTCGTCAAGGCCAGGGCGCGCCAGAAAATCGGCCGCCATTTCACCGATTGGATCACCGAACAGCTTCCCGATCTGGTCGGCTCCGGGGTTCGTGACCTGGTTGTTCGCACGACGTTGGATCGCCGCCTGCAGGCGATGGCCGAGGCGCAGCTTGGCACCCATCTGGCGCGTATCGGCAAGGCGGCCAATATCGGCAACGGTGCGCTTGTCATCCTGGACGGCAGCGGCGCGGTGCGCGCCATGGCGGGCAGCCGCGATTACGCCAAAAGCCAGTTCAACCGCGCCGTTCAGGCACTCCGCCAGCCGGGATCAGTGTTCAAGCCGGTGGTCTATCTGGCCGGTCTTCGCGCCGGCATAACGCCGGAAACCCGAATGCTGGACGCGCCCATCGACATCGACGGCTGGAAACCGCGAAACTATGACGGCCGTTTTCGCGGTTTCATAACCGCCGCCGAGGGCCTGGCCAAATCGGTCAATATCATTGCCGTCAAGATCGCCGAAAAAGCCGGGCGCGGCGCCGTTATCGAAGCCGCCCGGGATTTGGGTCTGAGCACCGATCTGCCCGCCCATGCCAGCCTCGCCCTGGGGGCGGCGGAGGCGAGCCTCTTGGAAATGACCGCCGCCTATGCGGTGTTCGCCAATGGCGGAACCGGCGTCTGGGCTCATGGCATTACCGAAATCCGCACCAAAGGCGGCGATGTGGTTTACCGCCGCGCCGGCGGCGGGCCGGGGCGCGTGGTCAGTCCTGAGAACGCGGCCGCCATGAGCCGCATGCTGGCCGGCGTCATCAAATCCGGCACCGGCAAGGCCGCCGCCATCGGCCGGCCGGCGGCGGGCAAGACCGGCACCAGCCAGGATTTTCGCGATGCCTGGTTCATCGGCTATACCGCCGATCTGATCACCGGTATCTGGATGGGCAACGATAACGGCAAGCCCATGAAGCGGGTGACCGGCGGCGGTGCGCCGGCGCGGCTATGGTCCAAGGTCATGTCCTTGGCCCATGCCGGGCAGCCGCCGAGGCCGCTGGCCGGCGCAGGCGCGAGCCAATCATCCGCCTGGCGGCGGGTGCTCAAAAATCTGAGCGGCGGCGGTTGAGTTAGAGCGGTTCCGGAAAGATAGGAACCATTTGACCGGGATGATTTTGCCCCGTGGCTAGACCGGCCCTATTCGGAATTGCCGTTCATGCCCCGGATGGTCGCGGTGGTGCTGTAGCCGTCTTCCATCTCGGCCAGGATAATCTCGCCGCCGTAACTTTTGATGATGGCGGCCTCGGGCAGATCATCGACGGCGTAATCGGCGCCCTTGACAAAAACGTCCGGCTTGATGGCGCCGATCAGCGCTTCGGGCGTGTCTTCGCCGAAAATAACCACCATATCAACGGCTTCCAGCGAGGCGATCACCTCGGCCCGCGCGGCTTCGTTTTGAATGGGCCGCTCCGGGCCTTTCAGGCGGTGCGTGGAGGCGTCCGAGTTGATGCCGATGATCAACCGCCCGCATGCGCTTTTGGCTTTGCGGATGACCGCTAGATGGCCCGGATGCAACAGATCAAAACAGCCGCTGGCGAGGCCGATTTTGGCCCCCTGGGCGCGCCATTCCCGCACCCGGCCGAGTGCCGCTTGCAGGGATTGCACCTTGTCGCCGCCGCCGGGCGGAAGTCCGCCCAGAAGGGCGGCGGCCACATCGCCACGATAGGCGACCGCCGTGCCCACCTTGCCGACCACGATACCGGCGGCCACGTTGGCCAGTTGCACCGCCTGATCTTCCCGCAAACCGCCGGCCAGGGCGACGCCGAGGGTGGCGGCAACAGTGTCGCCGGCTCCCGACACGTCGAACACTTCGCGGGCATGGGCGGGAAAATGCCGGACCTCAACGTTGCCGCGTATCAAGGTCATACCGTCGGCGCTGCGCGTGGCGAGAACCGCATCGATGTTGTGCGCCTTGATCAATTGCCGCGCGGCGGCGGCAATGTCGGCATCGCTTTCCACCGGCAAACCGCTGGCTTCGCCCAATTCCTTGCGGTTGGGGGTGATAAGCTGGGCGCCGCTGTAAGGCGCATAATCGAAGCCTTGGGGATCGACAATGACGGTAACTCCGCGCGCCTTGGCCAACTTGATCAGCGCACCCGCAACTCCGTCGGCGAGCACGCCCTTGGCGTAATCGGCCAAAATCATCACCGGGCAAATATCCAGGGCAGTCTCGGCGGCTGCAAAGAGCTTGGCCCTCAAGTCCTTGCCAAGCGGCGCCACGGTTTCGTCGTCGGCGCGCATCATTTGCTGGCCGGACGCGATATAGCGGGTCTTGATGGAGGTTTTGCGCGTCCCATCGGTGAATATTTCAAATTGAGCACCGGGCAGTTCCGAGAACAGGCCGCTCACCTCGGCGCCAGCTCCATCGTCACCCGTTACGGATACGAAATGAACCTGGGCGCCCAGGCCGGCGGCGTTGCGCGCCACGTTGCCGGCGCCGCCGAGCATGGAAATATGCTCGCCGGTACGAAATACCGGAATCGGCGCTTCCGGCGAGATGCGGCGGACATCGCCATAGACGAAGCGATCCAGCATCACATCGCCGACACACAAGACCCGCGCCGCCGCCATTTTTTCGAGGGCCGTGGCCAGCTCCGATTGATCGGCGGGCGTCATGAATGGGCTCCAAGATCGATACGCGCCCCTTCGGAGAGGGATTCCAAGATTGCCATCGTGGCCACGCTGGTTTCGATCAGCTCGTTCTCATCGATTGCGGGGCCGCCGTTTTTCACCCCATCCACGAACGCCTTGAGGGCGCCGGCGAAGCCCTTGTCCTGGCCGGACCCGGTTTTTTGCACCGATCCGTTTTCGGTGATGGTCAGGCTGCGGAAGTTATCGATAAACACAACATTGCCGCCGGCATAGATTTCAATCCATTCCTTGGGGTGCGCGGCGTCGCCGAGAGAGGTGTAGGCGATGGTGGCCAATGTTCCGTCTTCGAAACGAAGGCTGGCGCTGACATCGTCGCCGGCGCCGCCATCGATGCGGGCGGCGTCGGCCTGCACCGAGGTGATCGGCGATCCAGCGAAATAGCGCGCCAAATCGACAAAGTGGCAAACTTCGCCGAGGATGCGGCCGCCGCCTTCTTCCCGGTTCTGAATCCAGCTATCGGCGGGCACCGGACCGGCATTGATGCGGATGATCATGAATTTGGGGCCCTTGCGGGCCTTCAACCACTGGTGCGCCTTGATCGCCAGGGGCGCAAAGCGGCGGTTGAAGCCGACTTGAAAAAACGCGTCCGAGGCGGCCCGCGCCGCCAGGATTCCGTCGATCCCGGTGCGGCTCAGCGCCAGTGGTTTTTCCACCAGCACCGGTTTACCGGCGGCCAGGGCGCGGCTCACATATTCGGCGTGGCTGTCGTGGCGGGTGGCGACGATCACGGCGTCGATGTCAGCATCGTCAAAGACCGCCGCCGCATCGGTGGCGGCCCGGGCAAAGCCGAATTTTTCCCGGGCATGGTCCGCCGTAGCGCCCCGGTTGGCGACAATGGTGGCGAGCTCGGCGCCCGCCAGTATTTTCAATTGGGGCAACAGCACGGCGCCGGCGAACTGACCGGCGCCGATAACCCCGATGCGGCAGCGATCGCTTTTTGGCCGCGTCATAATAGTGATGGGGGGCGTGATGGCTGGCGCGTCCTGGGTGACTTCGTCGCCGTCATAGGTCAGAACCACGCCCATATGGGCCTCGCTGCCGCCCAGCACCATGGCGTAGGCATCTTCGGCGTCGGCGATGGCAAAACGGTGGCTGATCATCGGCTCGATATCCAGCCTGGGCGCAGTTTCGGCGGCCATCAGGCGCAAGCATTCGGCGAGGTTCTCGGTTTCGGTCCAGCGCACATAGCCGGGCGGATAGGTTTGGCCGCGCTGTTCATAATCGGCATCGTAGCGGCCTGGCCCGTAGGAGCGCGATACCACCACCGACAGTTCCTTTTTCATGAACTCGGCATAGGAAAATTCGGTTCCGCTGGCGCCCACCAGACATATGCGCGCCCGGTCGCGGGCGATGGCGGCGGCGGTCGCGAACGGCTCCGAGCTTTGGGTCGCGGCGGCGATCAGAATCCCGTCGCAGCCGAGGCCACGGGTCATTTCCCCGGCCGCGCTTTCGGCGCTGCCCGCGCCCAGATTAAAAGTGGCTTCGGCGCCCAATTGCCCGGCCAAATCGAGGCGCGCCTGATCGTAATCGAGGACCAGGGTGCGCACTCCGGAAAGGCGCAGAAACTGCGCCGCCAACTGGCCGATCAGACCGGCGCCGATGACGGCGACGACCTCGCCCAGCCTTGCGTCCAAATTCCTGACCGCGTGCAGGGCGACGGCGCCAAGGGTTGCAAAGGCTGCATGGACATCACCCAGGCCGCCCGGCACGGTTACCGCGAGATTGCGGGGGACGATGCAATATTCGGCGTGGTTGGCGACGCTGGCGCCGGCCATGGCAACCGTCTCGCCGGGCCGGAATATGCCTTCCAGGCCGCTGCCCACCCGGACCACCTCGCCGGCCGCCGAATAGCCCAGGGGCAGCGGCTCGTCGAGGCGCGCCATGACTGCGGAATAGGTCGCCCTGAGGCCGTCGGTCTTGGCCTTGGCGAGAACTTTTTTGACCAGATCGGGACGTGCCTGGGCCTTGCCGGCCAGGCTTTTTTTGGCGAATTCGACCACCATGCGCTCGGTGCCCGCCGAAATCACCGAGGCGCGGGTGCGCACCAGTATTTGGCCGGTCGCGGGATTGGGCGCCGGCACGTCCTTGACGGCCAGCCGGCCCGAGCGGGCGCTTTGAATGACTTGTTTCATTTGCCTCTTTTACCCGCTTTTCAAGGCACTATGCAAAACCTCGGAAGATTTTGGGGAAATGTCGGGCGTTCTAGTCATCGGATCATGGTAAAATCCACGTAACCCGGCACCTCGGTGTGCCAAATCCGGCCGAGGGCGCTTGCTTGGCAAAGGCGGCTGTGTCACCCTTTGGGATAGCTTGAATGGAGGACTTCAATGGCTACGAAATACCATTTAATCAGTTCGAAAACCTGACCCTGGGTTCAGCGCGCCGTGATTCTCTTGCGTGCCAAGGACATTGACTTCGAAGTGACCTACATCGATCTCCGCGAAAAACCGGACTGGTTTCTTGAGATTTCGCCGCACGGCAAGGTGCCGGTATTGAAAGTGGATGATGAGATTCTGTTCGAATCCAACGCCATCGCCGAGTTCCTGGACGAAATGGTGGAACCGAGATTGCACCCGGAAAACCCGATCAAGCGCGCCCGCAATCGGGCCTGGACCGACTTTACGCCGACCTGGTCGAGCGCCTTCGGCAAAGTGAATTACGCCAAGACCAAGGAAGAATTGGATGCGGCGCTGGAAGCCATGCCCAAGGTTCTGGAAAAGGTGGAAGCGGCCTTGACCGCCGAACGCGGCAATGACGGGCCTTATTTCAACGGCGACAAATTGTGTCTGGTGGATGCAGCCTACGCGCCGTCCCTGCAACGCTTTGCCATGATCGAAGATTTGATCGGCTCTGGGGTCCTCGACGGCTATCCCAAGATCAAGGCCTGGTCGGATGCTCTGTTGGCCGAAGATGCGATCATCCATTCCGTTTGCGAGGATTTCGAGGATGCCTTCCATGCCGCGCTCAAGCGGCGGGAAACCTATTGCGGCACGCTTTTGGATACCGCGGCGGCGGCCGAATAAGACCGGTATTATTATATTGGGGCGCGGAACTGCCACGGATTGGCAGATCCGTGCCCCATTTATTTGCACCCGGCGCATTTGAATGAGCGGAATGACCGACCATCAGGACCAACCCGGCGGCGGCGTTTTTTCGGCGTCCGGCAACATCCAAGGCATGGCCTGGATCGTCATGGCGTCGGCGGTGTTTGCCGTCAATTTCACCCTGATTCGCAAACTGGGCGCCGAAATTCATGCCTTCGAGCTGGTATTTTTCCGCAATCTTTTTGGGTTCATATTCCTGATCCCGTTCCTCATCCGGGCCGGACGCAGCGGCCTGATGCCGTCCCGCCCCGGTTTAATGGCCCTCCGCGGGCTGATGCAGACCTTCGCCTTGTTGTTTTGGTACTGGGCGTTGATCGTGACGCCACTTGCCATGGCGGTTTCCTTAAGCCTCCTGGAGCCCATCTTTGCATCGATCATCGCCATCCTGGTTTTGCGCGAAAAATCCAGCCCGGCCCGCTGGGTGGTCGTGGTTATCGGTCTTCTCGGCTCGCTGATCATCATCCGGCCGGGCTTCCAGGCGGTGTCGCTTGGGGCGTTATCGGCGCTGGCTTCGGCCGTCTTTTGGGGGGTGTTCCTGATCGTCGGCAAGGTACAGACGCGCAGCGATTCGGTGATATCCGTGGTCGCCTATCCGACTCTCCTGGTGGTGCCCCTGGCCGTGATCCCGGCGGCGTTCTTTTGGCAATGGCCGAGCTTGGAGCAGTATTTTTGGCTGTTCATGACCGGCGTATTGTCGAGCGTCGCCGGTTTGATGTTCGCCAAGGCCTATCAAGTGGGCGATGTGACGGCGGTTTCGCCCCTGTCGTTTTCGCGGCTGATATTCGCGGCCATCGTCGGCTTTCTGTTTTTTTCGGAAATTCCGGAAATCTGGGTCTGGATCGGCGGCGCCATGATCATCGCCGCCGGTATCTATCTCGGCCGCATCGAGGCGCGTCTGGCTAAATAGTTTTCACAACCCCAACATCCTGCTAAACAGGTTCGAATTCGCCGCAAAAAGGAGTTGCGAACGTGACCGACGAAGAGCAGGCCCGGGTCCAGAAATATTTGCGCGACAAATTCGGCAACACCGATATCAGCCTCCGCGAACGGCCCCAGGCCGATGGATCGGTGGAAGTCTATATCGGTGAGGAATTTGTCGGCATCATCTATAAGGATGATGAAGAGGGCGACGTTTCCTACGATTTCAATATGTCCATTTTGGAATTCGATCTGCCCGACATGCCCGGCGCCGGCGGCTAGCGCTTAATCCGATGCAACCGATAGCATTCGGCGTCGGCGCGCTGCTGCTATTGGCCGGGTGCGTGGCCTCGAGCCGGGTAACTCAAGACCAGGAATGGACGGCAACCATCACCGATGCCGGTTGCGCCCAGGCCGGACATTTTCTTGACGTCGCCAAAGCCAAGGTTCCGGCCAACCAGCAAAAACCCTTCCTGCGCGTCGGCTGCACCGCCGATCGGCTGATTGTCCAAAGCAACGGCATCCCCAATTTCAAATTCGTGCCGGTGACCCCCAATCCGCTTAGCGCCCAAAATTACACCTGGCGTATCCCCAGGCATCCGCGCGTTTCCAACTTGAAGAAACAGGTTCCCCTGCTCGGTCCCATCGCCGTGGCGGTCAATGGCTTGCCCATCTTCGGTCCCAACGAAGCGCCCCAGCACGGCACCGCCGATCCGCTTCTTGATCGATTGCTGGATTTCTGCAACGGCCATACGGCGCGGGGCGGGGTCTATCATTTTCACGCCGTGCCCCATTGCCCGTTCGATAAAATCGATGGCCGCACATCGCTGGTCGTCGGCTACGCGTTCGACGGCTTTCCGATCCTGGCGCCCTGGGAATGTAGCGGCCCGTCTTGCCGTAAAATCCGAAAAATCCGGTCAAGCTGGGCTAAGATGGACAGCCAGCGGCATGTCTGGCGCGCCAATAAATATATCCCCGGCAGCGGCGATCTCGACCGCTGCAACGGCATGGTTCGCGCCGACGGCAGCTACGCCTATTACGCCACCGACCGGTTCCCCTACTTTCTCGCCTGCTATCACGGCGTGGCGTCGTTTGGCCATGACGGACTCGGCCGGGGCGGCGGCCGGCGCGCCGGCCCGCCCGATGGACCCGGACCGGGCGGGCCGCCGCCAAGGCCGCCGCCAAGACTGCCCAGATACTAGTCTCCGGCAAATCATTTCAATTGCCTGAACCTAAGGAGCGCCCGCGTCTCGCCGATGCGCATGCGTATCTTTTTGATGCCCGGCGCCGGCGCAGCATCGAAGCGTTGCCTGGCCAATTTCGGTTTGTCCTCGCCCAGCGGCAGGGTGCCCCAATGCATGGCGATGGCGGTCTTGGCGCCCATGATGCGCGCCAGCGCCAAGGCTTCCTCCGGGTTGGTGTGAACGGGGCGCATGAAATCGCGCGGCAAAAACGCGCCGATCCCCACCAATGCGGTATCGACCGGGCCGACGCGGGCCGCCACCTGGTTTTCATAAACCGGGCCGAAGGCGGTATCGCCGGCGAACCAGATGCGGTGGTTGGCGGCCGAGATCACGAAACCCGACCAGAGGCTTTGGTTGACGTCCAGCAATCCCCGGTTGGAGCGGTGAATGGCCGGCGTCGCCTGGATTTTGACACCGCCGACGGTGTCGGTCTCATACCAATCCATCTGCCGCACATTGGTGAAGCCGAGGGCGGCGATCGGCGCGGCCAGACCGAGGGGCACCAAAACCCGCGCGGCGGGATGGCCGCGGGCAATTTGCGCCAATGCCGGGGCATCGAAGGAGTCGAAATGATTATGCGAAATAAGGATCACGTCGATCCTAGGCAGGTCTTTCAATCCGAGACCGGGCGGCACGTAGCGTTTCGGGCCGAGAAAGGAAACCGGCGAGGCGCGCTCGGAAAAAAAGGGATCGGTCAGAATATTGAGCCCGCCCAAACGGATCAGGAAGGTCGCGTGGCCGATCCAGGTGAGGCTGGTAGCGGCCGCCGCCGCCGCTGCACCGAGGGCGTCGGCTTGGGCGATGACGTGGCCACCGGGCAGAACATCGGTCTCGGCAGTTTCGGTCAGGCGGCGAAAAACAAATCCAATAAATTGAAACAACTTGAAATCGCGTTCGAGACTGCCGGGCGGATTGCGGAAACCGCCGCCGGTGTGATGATATTTTGCCGCATCGAAAAACGCCTCCTGATCGATGCCCGGCGAGCAGGCGGCGAGCATAAACACCACAAGACTGGCAGCGCCGAAACGGAATTTCATATGTTTTTCAGCCACTTACACCGGTCGGCGTGACTCAGGGCGGCGCCTGGAAGGCATCGTCGGGCAGGGTGAACAGCTCGTGGTCCTCGGAGACGCCGCGCAACGAATGGTGGCCCATGGATACCAGGCTGTCGGGGAAGCATTTGCGGAATTCATCGGACATGGGGACCGGCCGGTCCAGGGTCTTGGTCAGCCCTTTGATGCGCGCGGCTTCGTTGGCGGCGGGTCCGATGACGGTGAATTCGAGGCGCGATTCGGAACCGATATTGCCGTAGGTGACATCGCCGAGATGCAATCCGATGCCGTAGCCGATCTGGTTCAACCCGTCCTTGGCGCGGCCTGCGTTTACTTCGGCCATGCGCCCGACCGCCGCCCGCGCCGCCGAAACGGCG
>JAYGEH010000104.1:0-1851 GCA_046582475.1 Rhodospirillales bacterium | reverse complement strand
GGCCAGTCATTGCAGGCGCGCCTGGTTGTCGCCCAGATCGCTCCTGGTGAAGTTTGCATCTCTCGCCTAAGCGACGCTCAGGCAGCTGCTGAGAATGGCAAATACGCACTCGCGATGGCCGCGTATGTACAGCGCCTCGCTCGGCTGGCTGATGCCGGCGGGCTTGCCAGCCACCTAAAAGCACGGCGCCGGCAACTGCGTGCCGAGGCGATTAGTGGCGCTCACACGAGAATGCCTGACAACATTGCGTCGCTTATGGTTGGCGCAGAGGAATTTCTCAACTTTGCTGTTGAAGTTGGCGCGATCACGAATTCCGAAATGGCCAATTTGCGGGCGCAGGCCTGGGAGGCACTGAACGAGCAGGCAACGGCGCAAATGAGCCTAGCCTCCGGCACCGATCCGGCATCACGATTCATTGCACTGATTGCCGGAAATGTCAGCGCCAAGAGGGCTAACATCGCGGGGACGAATGGCCAGGCCCCCATAAATGCCACGGCACTTGGCTGGAATTACAAGGGTTCGGGGGAGCATCAGACTATGGTGGCAAATGGGCCCGTGATCGGATGGATTGAGGGTGACGACCTTTACCTCGAAGCGGAAGCGGCAATGGCCTGTGCCAAAACTTTCGCGCGAGAGCAGGGAAACGAACTCCCCTTCTCCGATAGGCGCATCCAGAAATCCCTCCAGGAAGCGGGGCTGCTAAAAACGTCGGAGGTTGACCGAAACACCGCACGCAAGACATTGGACGGGCGCCGCCGGTATGTGCTGCATCTGTCTGCCGAATCCGTTCTCGGGATTGCACCTCCATCAAATGAGGTGCCACAAAAACCGGTGACCCAGGTTGATGAGGACATCCCTTTCTGACGCTATTGGTCCAGTTGGTCCGGTTTCTGCAGAGGGGGGGTAGGATAAATGATGCAAAAAATACATAGGCATGAGGTGGCACTAAAAAACTAAAGGTATACCTACATATATTGAACCATTAGAGCCAATATATAATAAGATGTTGATTTATAACGTATAATTATGGATCACTCTCAAATTATCCCAAGAGCCAACAGGACCAATAGACGGGAATGCCCCATTTGAAGGTGGAAAACATGAAACTCTCCATCTGTCGATTCGACAAATTGAAATGATTTTACTGATCGACCGGTACCGACTGTTCGAAAACGAGCCTAATTGCGAAATCTTTTGATATCAAGCGGTTCGAATGACGCCTTCCCCGCCCGCCTCAGGGCGCCACGGTGGTGTCGAGGTGGATGTGCACCGGCTCGGGGCCGTCCTCGATTTCGCGGCCCAAGAGGCGGACCGCAACTTCCGCCTCGCCGACCGGGTAGGCGTGGGTGCACAGCACCTCGAGCTCGCGCCAGCGGCGGGTCAGGATCTCGACCGCCCTGGCGGTGTCTTCCCAGTCCGAGGACAGCACCCCCAGCATGGCGATCTCGTTGAAGATCAGCTTGTCGGTGTGAAACCCGTTGAGGGCGTTGTGGGTCTTGAGCCCGGCGACCACGAAGGTGCCGCCTTTGCGCACCATGTCGATGCCCTGCAGGATGGGATCGGTGGCGCCGGAAGAGACGTCGAGCACCACGTCGGCGCCGCGGCCGTCCGTAAGCTCGCGCACCCGGGCGACCGGGTCCTCGTCCTCGACGGTGATGGTGGCATCGGCGCCCAATTGGCGGGCCAGCGCGAGCCGGTGGGCATCCGCCCTGGTGCCGGTGACGATGATCTTTTCGGCGCCGATCTCCTTCGCCACCACCACCGACAGCAGGCCGCGCTGTCCCGGCCCCTCGATGACCACCGTCTGGCCTTCCCGCAAATCCGGCCGCACCGCGGCCCAGCGCACCGCGT
>JAYGEH010000505.1:0-15721 GCA_046582475.1 Rhodospirillales bacterium | reverse complement strand
TGTCTCCATCGCCCGCGATGCGCTTGCCGGGCGCGTCGCCAAACAAGGCCACAGCGTGGTCAAAGCGGCCGATGGGTTGGAAGCCCTCGAAGCCTTGGCAAGCGGATCGTTCGATTTGGTTTTGCCCGACCTGGTGATGCCCAATATGGACGGCTATGAGGTGCTGGAGCGCATGAAGGCCGACCAGGCTCTTCGCGATATTCCGGTCATCATAATCACCAGCGTCGAGGAAATGGATAGCGTTATCCGTTGCATCGAGGCGGGCGCCGACGACTATATGCTGAAAACCGTGGAACCCGAACTTTTGCAGGCGCGCATCAAGGCCAGCCTGGAAAAGAAACATTGGCGGGATTGGCAGCGCCAGCATGTGGATCAGGTTGTCGACGCCATGGCGAAAATCGAGCGCGGCCAAACCGATGTGCGCTTGGACGTGATCGGCGACGATATCTACGCGCGCCTCTATAGCGGCTTCAACATGATGACCCACGGCCTCGAGGACGCGGCGCGCATTCTGGAGATCGCCCAGGACCTCTCCGGCGAATTGCAGATCGAAGTCCTGTTCGAACGCATTATCGCGGCCACCACCCAGCTTCTGGACGCCGACCGCAGCACGTTATTCGTGCACGACCGCAAAACCGGTGAGTTGTGGTCTTTGGTCGCCGAAGGATTGGACGTGCAGGAAATACGGCTGCCGTCGACCGCCGGGCTGGCCGGCATGGCGTTTACCAGCGGCGAGACGTTGAACATTTCCGATCCCTATAATCACCCCGCCTTCAACCGGGATTTCGATGACGGGTCCGGGTATAAGACCGAAAGCATTCTCTGCATGCCGATCACCAACAAGGCCGGCGAGCATATCGGCGTGACCCAAGTTCTCAATAAAAAGGGCGGCGTGTTCGAGGCAAGGGACGAGGCGCGGCTGCGCGCCTTCACCTCGCAGATTGCGGTGACGTTGGACAGCGCGCAGCTGTTCGACGAGGTGCTGACGGTCAAAAACTATAACGACAGCATCCTCAAAAGCACGACCAACGGATTGATCACCTTCGATGCCGAACACCGCGTGGTCACCGTCAACGAAGCGGCGCACGCGATATTGCACGTGCCGGCGGGCGACGAATTGATCGGATTGGCCGCCGATGTTTTGTTCACGGACGCCAACGCCTGGATCGCCAACTCAATCGCCCAGGTCGAGGCCACCGGCGATACCGACACCGCCATCAATGAAGATCTGATCCTTAGCAGCGGCGACAAAATTTCCATGAATTTGACCGTCGTTCCTCTGGTCAATGCGGACAACCAGAACATCGGCTCGATGGCCATTATCGAAGACATCACCGATGAAAAACGGATCAAAACCACCATGGCCCGCTATATGAGTAAGGAGGTGGCGGATCAATTGCTGGCCGAAGGCGAAAGCCAACTGGGCGGCAAATCGCAGAAAGTGTCGATCCTGTTTTCCGATCTCCGCAATTTCACCCGGATTTCCGAAAGCCTCGGCCCCACCGACACGGTCGATATGCTGAACAATTATTTCTCCGAGATGGTCGATGTCATATTTCGCCATCGCGGCATTCTGGATAAATATATCGGCGATGCGATCATGGCCCTGTTCGGCGCGCCCCTGGAAGGCCCCAATGATGCCGACAACGCGCTGGCCGTCGCCAACGAGATGATGACCGCCGTGACCCAGATCAACGGGGCCAGGTCCCAAGAGCGGCTGAACCCCATCGATATCGGCATCGGCATCGGCACCGGCACGGTCATCGCCGGCTCGATCGGCTCAACCAAGCGCATGGACTACACGGTGATCGGCGACCGGGTCAATCTGGCCGCAAGGCTGGAAAGCGCCAACAAATTTTACGGCACCCACATACTGGTGTGCGAATACACGGTGGCCGATTTGAAAATCGATACGCTGATGCGCGAAATCGATCTGATGCGGGTGGTGGGAAAAGATGAAGCCGTCGCGGTCTTTGAGGCCATGGCCTATCACGACGAATTAACATTCCCCAATATGTCCGAAACGCTGGAAGCCTATGACGCCGGGCTGGCCAGCTACCGGGACGGCGATTGGCGGGAGGCGCAAGCCCATTTCATAAAAGCCCTGGAATTCCATCCCGATGATGGCCCTTCGAAAATCTATGCCGGGCGGTGCCAAAATTTTGCCGCTGCGCCGCCCGCCGCCGATTGGGATGGTATCTGGGTTCTGGAAGAAAAATAGCGGCGGGCGGTATTATTGGCCATCGGCGGCCGGATGCGCCACAATAAAGCCCACGCAGAATTACAATTCCGGGGGGCTGGACCATGAACGTGGATGTCACGGAATTTAATCCAGAAATCTATACGGGTGCCCAGGACCGGCACCTCACCAATCCTTTGTTCAATGACCACAAATTAAAGCTGGGCACCTTTTGCACCAATCTTTCCGGCGGCTGCACCATTTCCACCGCCGACGGGGTGTTCGAACTCGACTGGCCGAACACCGCGACGCTGGCTCGCCTGGCCGATGATATGGAATTCGAGGCGCTGGTCCCGGTGGGCCGCTGGAAAGGCTTCGGCGGCGAGACCAATTTCAACGGCAATGGCTTCGAATGCTACACCTGGGCGGCCGGCATCGCCGGCATGACCCGCAATTCCAGCGTCTTCTCCACTTCGCACATCTCCACGGTGCATCCGGTGATGGCCGCCAAGCAGGGCATGACCATCGATCATATCTCGGGCGGCCGCTTTACCCTCAACGTGGTGTGCGGATGGTTCGGACCGGAATTCGATATGTTCGGCGTGCCCTTGCTCGAGCACGACCGCCGCTATGATCTGGCCGGCGAATGGCTGACGGTGATCAAGCGCCTCTGGACCGAGGAAGAGGAATTCGATTTCGACGGCGAATTTTTCCAGCTCAAGAAACTCATCTGCCGGCCGCAGCCCATCCAGCGCCCGCACCCCGTTGTGATGAGCGCCGGCGCCTCGGCGCGCGGCAAGCGCTTCGCCGCCGAACATGCCGATGTGGCGTTCACCGGCCATTATGGATTGTCGGGCGACGAGCTCAAGTCCATGGTCGCCGAATACCGCCAAATGGCCCGCGATGAGTTTGGCCGCGATATTCATATCTGGACCAACGCCTATATCTATCAGGGCGAGACCGAAAAGGACGCGCAGGCGCTCTGGGATCACTGCGTCATCGAAACGGGCGATCAGATTGCGGTCAACAACCTCACAGGGGACTTGGGGCTGGACGGCCGCGAAACGCCGGCCCGCAAACTGGCCCATTTGAAGAATCACTTTATCGCCGGCTGGGGCGGCTATCCGATCATCGGCACCAAGGAGCAGGTGGTGGACGGGCTCCAGCATATCGCCGACGCCGGTTTCGACGGCACGCTCCTATCCTGGCCGCGCTATATCCAGGACATGGCGGAATTCAAGGAAATCACCTATCCGTTGGTTTGCCAGGCGGGCTTGCGCTAATCGCCCAGCTTCACGGTCAGCGAGGCGGCGCTGCCGCAGCAGGGGCAGACGCTGTTGGTGAGAATGCGCTGGCGGTCTTCTTCCGATATATTGGCGTCGGCCAGCAGCTTGTCCATTTGGCGCTGAAAGGCCGCGTGCGCGCTATCGAAGCCGAAACTCACCCGGTCCATGGGATCGTCAGGGGAATGATCTTTTTGATCGGACATGGCGTATCTTACGCCGGGAGATGTCCAAATGCCACATACGGCGCGTTGACCCTGCTGCCGGCCATGTGAAATAGTTCCCCATGGGGGGCCGTTAGCCAGGAGGGCGATCATGGGAACCGTCGATATATCCGGAGCCGAACATCCGAAACGCAAGCGCGCCGACGGCGGCGATCACCCCTTAGGCGAAGTGTTCCGGCGCAATTACGAGCCAAAAGGACGGCGCTACAGCTATTTGTGGCGGACCCTGGAACGGTTCCGGGAAGCGCCGGTCAATGAGGAAAAAACCGAGATCGACGACGCGCAAGCCGCTGCCGAGGAGATCAAGGCGATGGCCACCGAAATGGGCGCCGACGCGGTGCGCATCGCCAAGTTCGAGCCGTCCCTGACCTTCGCGGGCGCCGAGCAATTGGACCATACCAGCGTCGTCGTGTTCGCCAAAACCATGGCCTACGACATGATGGTCGATATCGGCCCCAACTCCCAGGAAGAGGTGCACCGCATCTATTACACCCTAAACGATATCGGCAGCCGGCTTGCCTTGCGCATCGGCGCCTTCGGCTACGCGGCCCGCATGCATGCCAACGGCGGCGAGTTTCCCCTGCCCGCCTACGGCCAGTTGTCGGGCCTCGGCGAGCTTGGCAAGCATGGCTCGCTGATCTCGCCGGAACTGGGCTCGTCGTTCCGGCTTTGCGCCGTATCCACCGACATGCCGCTTGCCGCCGACGGCCCGGAAGACTACGGCATCGACGAGATTTGCGCCAAGTGTAATATCTGCGAGCGCTTCTGCCCCGGCGACGCCATCGGCCCCGATAAGAAGACGGTGGCCGGGGTGACGCGCTGGGTGATCGATACGCCCGCCTGCCAGCCTTATTTCTACGGGCTCTATGGCTGTAAAATTTGCCTGATGGTGTGCCCGTTCAACGCCAAAGGCAGCCTGAAAGAGGCCTTCAAGCCGGTCGCCGCGGATATCCGGAAAGCCAAGGATGCCGCCGGGCTGATGGCGATGATCCAGAAACGCTCAAATCTCAGCATCGATCATATCGAAGATTTCAAGAAACAATTGGCGGCGGAAGAGAGCTAGACGAACTACTTCAAACCACCTGGCCCGGGCGGCCGCCGAACTTATAGCGCTCGATCAGAACCCGCTCATAAAGCCCGTTCACGTAAAACGGCTCGGCCTCCAGGAATTCCTGAAAAGCCTCGCGGCTGGGCAGGCACAAAAGATTGGCGCTGCCTTGCCATTGATCGCCGGCATCGTTGAAGACGCCGCCCCGGGTGATGAAATCGGCGCCATCGTAGGGCGCGAAATAGGCGATGTGATCAGCCAAAAGGCGCATGCGCTCGGCGTGCATGCTGGGCTTGGCGAAGCCCCGGAAATACCAGGCCACCTGGCCGTCCTTGCGCGGAAATTTCGCCTGAGTGCGCCCGATGCCCTTGTTCCAGCGGCGGATAATCACGTCTTTGTAGACGCCGTTCCTGTTGTGCGGCTCATTTTCGATGAACGCCCTGACCGCGTCCCAGTCGTCGGACTCCACGAACAAGACGCTGGAGAGGAAGGTTTCCATATCGTCCGAATAGGTGGCGCCGCGGGCAATGAAGCGGTCCACATGGTCGTCGAAATACTGCCAATGGTCGGGCCGGCTCTGGGCGCGCTTTTCCGGCGTGGCGGGATTGTCGATCAATTGGATATGGAAATACATCGGGCGTCTCCGGAGGGGAAGGGATGCGAAGGCGATAATATCGGGTAATTCCGGGGGATGGCATAACCAATACCGGCCTTCTATAACTGCCTCCGAAATTCTTAAGGAGGAGGCGCAAATGTACAAAGGCTCCGAAGGCATTCATCTGCCCACATCGATCATCGGCTCGCTGCCCAGGCCGGCCTGGTTTACCGAAAACCTGAACCGGCGCTCGTTCCTCGAAGCCATGGTCGATAGCCGCTACCGGGAACAATACGAAGACGCGGTGATGGTGTATTTGAAGGCCCAAGAGCTGGCCGGCATCGATATCTGCACCGACGGCGACGCCCATTACGATGCCCAGGTGGCCGGTCTGTCCTGGCAAAGCTATGCGCCGTTCCGCATGCAGGGCTTCTCCACCTCTTCGCCGCAGCCGAGCGAATATAAAGTCGGCGCCGCCGCCTTTCCGCGCGGCCATATCCTGCACGATTTCCTGGAAGTCAGGGTGCTGCCCAAAATTACCGGGCCGGTGGGCCCCGGCGATCTGCAATTCACCGCCCTCTGGCGCGCCGCCCAGCGCCTGACCGAAAAACCCATCAAGTTCGGCACCATCACGCCCGAGCTGCTCGCCGCTTCGGTGCAGGATGACTACTACAAAGACCCGGTGGAGCGCACCATGGCGCTCGCCGCGGCTTTGAATGCGGAGCTGAACGAGCTTGCCGACGCCGGCTGCCCGGTCATCCAAATGGAAGAGCCGCAAATCCACATGACCCCGGTGCGCGGCGATCTGTTCGGCAAGTTGGGGGTGGGTGAATTGGTCGGCATCTTCAACAAGACCGTCAAGGGCTTGCGCGCCAAAACCGAGGTCTGGTGCCACACCTGCTGGGGCAATCCGGCGCAGCAGCGCATCTTCAACGAAGTGCAAAGCTACCAGCCGACCCTGGAAGCCTTGAACCAGGTGGATGCCGACGTACTCACCTTCGAGACCTGCTCGTCCGGTCCTGGCGACTTGCAGGCCATCGGCGAAATGATCAAAGACAAGAAAATCGCCATCGGCGTCATCGACCACCACACGCTGCAGGTGGAGCGCCCGGACCAGGTGGCCGATCTGATCCGCCTGGCGCTTGCGCATATTCCGCCCGAAAGGCTGATCATCTCGTCCGATTGCGGCATGGGCCGCGAAGGCATGAGCCGCCGCCACGCGACTTATAAGATGGTCTCCATGGTGCAGGGAACCAACATGGTCAGGAAGGAGCTGGGCCTGCCCGAGGCCCGGTGTTTGGCGGAGGATCAAAGCTTTTCGCTGGCGGCAAAGACCGGAGCGTAATTCTTACTGCGCGCCCCGTGAATTCCCCGCTTCGCGCACCGCGATATAGATGCCGCTGGCGATGATGATGGCGATGCCCGACAGCCGCGCCGGCTCCGGAAAATCGCCGAAAAACCAATAGCCGAACAGGGTCGCGCCGACGATCTGGACGAAGTGAAACGGCGATAGCAGCGACGCCTCGCCGAAGTGAAAGGCGCTGAACATGGCGGCCTGGCCCATCAGCGCAAAGGCAAGGAAGCCGGCGATCAGGCCCAGATCCTCGGGCCGCGGCGTTATCCAGACCGACGGCACCAGCGGCGAGACCATGATCGCTCCCAGCAATGCCGAATAGGCGATCGAGGCGATCGGGCTGGCGCTGCCGGCCAGTTTCCGGTTCAAGATGAAAAAGAAACCGATGCAAAGCCCGGATACCAGCGCAATCAGATAGCCCTGCCGTTGGCCGCCGAATTCAGGCTGGAAGACGATGAGGACGCCGGCGAATCCGGCGATCACCGAAAGCCAGCGGCGCAATCCGACGCTTTCGCCCAGCAGGAACGGCGACAATGCGGTCACCACCAGGGGCGCGATGAACTGCATGGCGGTGGCTTCGGCCAAGGGGATGAGGGTGATCGCCCAATAGAACGTGCCCATGCCGGTGACCACGGACAGCGCCCGCAGAATCTGCAGCGCCGGCGAGCGGATCAGCAGCGCGGCGCGCCCCTCGCGCAGCAGCACCAGCGCCAGGAACACGGCACTGGTAACGGCGAACTGGGTCCAGACGACCTGGATGGCGGAATAGTGGCCATCCAACAGCTTGATAAAGGCGTCTTTCAAGGGGAACAGGATGACCGAAAGCACCATCAGCCCGGTGCCGAGGGACAGGTTCAGGCTCAGGGTTTTATTTGGTGTATCGGGGGGCATCGGTGCTGCTTTAGCAAATGATCGCCGCCCCGGCAAATGGATGTTGGAAATTGGGGCGATTACCCATTAATAATGAGCCCAAGGTGGCCGCAAACCGGCACCGCTCACCCGTCAACACATCAATCGAGGCATCAAACAATGGCTTTAATTCCCGAAAATCTTGTCGAGCATCTCAATTCCGCCTTTCCGGCAAATGTCTGTCTTGTGGGCGTCTGCATGGCCGACGGCTTTGCCCAGATCAGCCCGCGCGGCAGCGTCCACGTCTATGACGGCGACACCATCGCCATGTGGGACCGGGGCCGGGGCCACACCCACGACACCATCAAGGACGGCACCCAGCTCACCATCTATTACCGCAATCCCGCCCTCGGCGCGCGCGGCGGCGACGGCACCTTGCCGGCCGGCGGCATCGCCCGCTTATACGGCACCGCCGAAGTCCATGCCGCAGACGGCGAGGTCCGCGAAAAGGTCTGGAACGGCATGGTCGAGGCGGAGCGCAATGGCGATCCCGACAAAAAGGGCCAGGCGATCCTGATCCGCATCACCCGGGCCGAGCAGCTCAACGGCAAGCCGCTGTCCGAGATCGGCGCCGGCTAGCCCGGCAGGGCCGGCGCCGGGCAGCCTTGCGGGAGCGATCTCGATTCTCTTTGTCGCAAGGATGAAACCGGAGGCGATAAAATGAGATCAGCATGGAAACCGGTATTCGCCGCCATGTTCGCGGCGGCGGTCTTGAGCGCCTGCCAGACCAGCCAAAGATCGGAAAGGGTTCCGATCAAGCTCGAACATAGCGAGGTCAGTTTCATCGGCGATGACAGCTTCGTCGTTAACCGCCTGACATACCGGCCAACGAAACGCGGCGAAATCTGGCGCGAAGACATTATGTTTGCCGGTGGCTATCTGCGCTATACCGAGCTTGAGCCCGGCTACTACTATCCGGTCACCCATATCGAGAAATCCGATCAATATATTGTCGCTGGCTGGAACCGGGGCAGGCCCGGAGCCAGGCTCGGAATCACTATTTTTCTCGGCGACGTGAAAAGCGCCAAAAACACCTATGGCGTCTATTTTTATGCGGTCGATGGCGACGCCAAGGGGGCCTGCGCCTATTCCCTGCAATATCTCGGCGAGCCGGACAATCACATTGATCCGGCGGCCGGAAACAAGGTGACCTGGGTTAATTTCTGCTGGGACGCGCCGCGCGGAAGTATCGCCGAGGTGGAGAATTTTCTGCACCGGGTGATGACCAGCACCCGCTTCGACGAAGGCAAAATCAACAAGGCCAAGGCGGCCCGGCGGCAAAAATCACGGCTCCCAGGCGTTTCCCGCGGTGCGGTTTCAAATGCGGCCGATTCAACCCTCGAAGCGGGTTTGCAGAAAATCAGGGACTTGGAGCAAAAGGGCCTGATCGAAACCGCCGAGGCAGAATTACTGCGTACCGAGTTCCAGTCAAAATCCGGCATCCCCGGCACGCCGGGCCGAACCAAAAAAATATTGACCGAATTCACCTGGGAGGGTGTGGGCAAGTCCTTATGGGGCGTACTCGACGCCGCGCTTGCGGGCAAGGAAGGCAGGATGAGGTTCCGGGTGAATGGGGAATACTGCATCGGCAATTGGGTTCTTTCGCGCGGCTCTTATAGCGGCAGAATCAAGCCCGAAGGCACCTGGACAATGAAATGCCCAGGCGGCAGGTTGGGAGGTGGAATGTTCATCTCCACGGAACCAGGAAAGGGTTCCGGGAGCGGGAAGGACAACAAGGGCCGCAACATTGTATTTTATTATGGGCTTTAGGCGGGTATTTGGAGGCCTCTCCCCTTGCGGCCCACGCCGATCAGGCTATATCCAATTCAAGAACTATTTATGAACCTAGTTAATGAATGAGGCCCGAAATGGTCCCCTGCCGGCGGCACCGGTTTACCCCCATAAACCCCCATAAATCCACATAAATCCCCATGGTGGTTTCCGGCGAAATGTGTCGCATTTGAAGGCAGCATACCAGGGGTGGCAGGGCCGGCCGATGGAACGTCATATCGGGCATCGCGCAATTTGGGGCTGGCCGGGCCTGCCAGGCGGGCGCCCAAAAAGGGTATAAATGTACAGGAATGGTTATGAATCGGTATAATTGGGTCTACACGATTTCCCGGAAATATGTCGCATCCAACAGCCATTTGAAGCGCCGGCCCGGTTGCAAAATCCGGTCTTTCGATGTGATATGGCGGCGGTCGGTAAAAGAATGCGAGGAGACAGGTTTTGCCCGATGATAGGATTAATGCGGTGCGCGATCCCGCCAGCCTGGAAGGCAAGGTTGCGCCCGAGGAATGGCAAACGCGGGTTGATCTGGCCACCTGCTATCGGCTGGTGCGCAAAAACGATTGGTGCAATTCCATCTATAATCACTGTACGGCGCGGGTTCCCGGCGAACCCGATTTCATGCTGATGAAGCGCATCCGCTTTTGTGGGACGAGGTGACCGCGTCCAACCTGGTGAAGGTCAATATCCTGGACGAGCTGGACGAAAGCGCCGGCGTCAACCGGCCCGGTTTCGTTTTGCATTCGGCGATCATGCGCGCCCGCCCCGAGGTGGCCGCCGCCGTCCATATCCACGAAGAGGCCTCGACCGCCATCTCGGCCACCAAGGAAGGCCTGCTGCCGCTCACCCAGGACGGCATTTTCCTTTACGAGCAGATCGCCTATCACGACTATCAGGGCATCACCGAAAACGCCGAGGAGCGCAAAGCCATCATCGCCGATTTCGGCGACAAGCCGGTGATGCTGATGCGCAGCCATGGCTCGGTCAGCGTCGGCACAAGCGTGCGCGAGGCCTATGTGCATACCACCCATCTGGTCAAGGCGTCGCAGATCCAGTTGCAACTGATGGCGGTTGGCGCCGAACTGATCCTGCCAACCGCGGAGGTTTGCCGCACCGGCGTCAAACAACATTTGGCGCACGGGTTGGGGCGCGGCCAGGCCGACTGGCCGGCCTATCAGCGCGAGCTGGACCGCCTCGACGAGAGCTACCGGCACTAGAGAATGACGGACCAGCAGACCATCCTCGGCGAGCAGAAGGAATATTACCGGGCGCGGGCGCCGGAGTACGACGATTGGTGGTTTCGCCGGGGCCGCTATGACGGCGGGCCCGACCATACCGCCGCCTGGAACACCGAAGTGGCCATTGTCGAAGCGGCTTTGGGCAAACTTCTGCCCGTGGAAAACGCCCTGGAACTGGCCTGCGGTACCGGTCTTTGGACCCGCCATCTGGCCGCCGGCGCGGCGCGCCTGACGGCGGTGGACGCGGTGCCCGAGGTGATCGCCATCAACTGCCAACAGGTGCCTGCCGGCAATGTGGAATATATCCAGGCCGATCTGTTCCAATGGCGCCCGGCGGAGAGGTATGACCTGGTATTTTTCGGCTTCTGGCTGTCCCATATACCGGCGGCCGTCCTCGATGATTTTTGGACCCTGGTGGCCGGCTGCCTCAATCCCGGCGGGCGCGTGTTCTTTGTCGACAACATGCCGGCGCCAGGCGGAACAAAACTTAGCAAACCCAATCTCTCCCAGCCTAACTGGGGCGGCGAGCGGCGCCTCGACGATGGCCAGGAGATCGTCGAGCGCACCCTTGCCGATGGCCGCAACTTCAGGATCGTCAAGAACTATTTCGAGCCGGACGCGCTGATGGCGCAACTGGCGATGCGCGGCTGGCGGGGCCGGGTCCATTCGAGCGGCGATTTCTTTATATTCGGTGCGCTGCAGCGCGCCGCCGAGGGATAAGCGAAGAGAGGACGATAAAATATGGCACGCAAAATCATGATCACCTGCGCCGTCACCGGCGGCGGCGCCGGTACCCGGGACAAAAACCCGGCGGTTCCGGTGACCCCGGAAGAGATTTCCACTTCGGCGCTGGAAGCCCACGCGGCGGGCGCCGCCATTGTCCATATCCATGTGCGCGATCCCGAAACCACCGGACGCTCGATGGAGCTCGCCCATTACGCCGAGGTTTGCGAGCGCATCGAAGCCGCCGGCGCCGATGTCATTGTCAACCTGACCACCGGACCCGGCGCCACCTTCATCCCCGGCGACGATGATCCGCAAATCGGCGCGCCGGGATCGAACCTGACGACGCCGGAGATTCGCACCCGCCATATCGAAGCCTTGCAGCCCGAAGTGTGCAGCCTGGACGTGGCGACCATGAATTTCGGCCAGAACGTGTTCCTCAACCTGCCGCGCCATTTGTCGGCCATGGCCGCCGCCATCAAGTCCGCCGGCACAAGGCCGGAACTGGAATGCTTCGACGCCGGCCATATCGAACTGGCCAAATACATGATCCGCCAAGGCGATCTCGAGGGGCCGGGCCTGTTCCAGCTTTGCCTCGGCATTCCCTGGGGAGCGCCGGCGACGGCGGAAACCATGGCCCATATGCGCGACCAGTTGCCGGACGGCGCGCTCTGGTCGGCGTTCGGCATTTCGCGCCACCAGATGCCGATGGTGGCGGCGGCGGTGCTGCTCGGCGGCCAGGTGCGGGTCGGGCTGGAGGACAATCTCTATCTGGAGCATGGGGTGCTGGCGCCCAGCAACGCCGCATTGGTGGAAAAAGCGGCCCAAATCATCCGCCTCATGGGCGATGATATCGCCAGCCCGAATGAGGCCCGCGCCATGATCGGCCTCGGCAAATAGGCACGGGTCGGATGCTCCCAATATTACCCGGCGCCCAGATGGCCAGCCATCCAGTCGGCCGATTGCGGGCTGTATTTGTAGCGGACATTATTGGCGCAGTGATTGCCGTCTTCCAAAATCAGCGCCTGCGATGGCCCCGACGCCGCGTCGGCCAGGCGCTGCTGTTCCGATGGCGGCGCCATGGTATCGAGGCCGCCGCCGATGAGCATCAACGGGCAAGTGATGTTTGCGGCGATGCCGGTCAAATCGACCCGGTCGGCGATTTCAAAAGCCTCTTCCATGGTCTTCGCATGGGCGCGCACCCGGAACACCTCGTTGCCGCCCGAGGCCCGGAACAGGGGGCCGAAATTGAACGGCCCGGAAATGCCGATGCAGGCCTTGGCGCGGGGCTCGAACGCCGCCGCCCTGGGCGCGTAATAGCCGCCGAAGGACACGCCCCAAAGACCGACGCGCGCGGTGTCCACATCGTCCCTGGTTTCCAGGTAATTGATCACCGCGGCCACCGCCGCCTCGTATTCGGGCAGGATCGGAAATTCGTATTCCGCCTCGCCCTGGCCGGGGCCGTCGAAGGTCAGGGTCGCCATCCCGCGCACCAGGAAATGATATTCGTTGGTGGCCATTTCCTCCTTGGCCGAATCCATGCCCATGCACAGGACCACCACCGGCGGGCGCCGGGCGCCGGCGGGTTTGCGCAAAATGCCGTAAAGTTTGGAGCCGGCGTAAGGGATTTCCACGCGGATCCCGGGCGGATCGATGTGGGGCAAGGCCAGATCGCGGCAGCGCACGGCTTTTGCGTGGATCACCCGCATTTGATCCAGATCCCCCACCATGATGAACTTGGCGAAATGATAAACCACGCCCGCCGTCTGCAAATGCCCGCCGGCGCTGATGGTGTTGCCCGCCTCCAGCGCCGCCATCCCCATGGCTTCGTGGGTTTCGGCGCGCGCCGCCCAGGCCGGGCCCCAGTCATCCATCGACCTGATCGCCTTGGAAACCGCCTGATAGTCGGCCAGCGGCACGCCGTTGGAAATAAAGCGGGGGCCCCAGCGCTCCATGACGGCGGCCACGTTCAGATAATCGGCCATTCCATGAAACTCCTTACCGTCGGCGGATTGGCAGGCGCGGGGGGTTGGCCATGGATATAACCCTGCTCGGCACCGGCTGCCCGATCGCCGATCCCGACCGCTACGGCGCCGGCAATCTGATCCGTGCCGGCGGCCAAACCTTCCTCGTGGATGTGGGATCGGGGGTCACCCAGCGGCTTTTGCAAGCCGGCTCGAACAGCGCCGAGATCGATGTCCTTCTCATCACCCATATGCATTCCGACCACCTGGTCGATCTCTACCAATTGTTCATGTCGTCGTTTCACCAGAGCCGCGCCAACCCGCACCGCATCTTCGGCCCGCCCGGTATAGCCAAATTCATCGACGGGCTGATGGAAATTTGGCGCGAAGAACGGGAATTGCGCATCAAACATGAAAAGCGGGCCTCGAACGCGGCGTTTGATCTGGAGGTCACCGAGTTCGACGAAGGCGTCATCTGGGACCAGGGCGGCGTACGCGTTTCCGCCGTCCGCGTCGAGCATGCGCCGATCAAACACGCCTTCGGATTTGTCTTCGAGGCCGGCGGCCAGAAGGTCGTCTTCTCGGGCGACACCAAATATTGCCCGGCCCTGATCGATGCGGCCAAAGATGCCGATGCGCTGATCCACGAGGTGTTCGTGCATGTCGATGAAATGCCGATCCAGGGCACCCGCACCGCCGCCGGGCGCTCGTCGGTGCAGAACTACCACACCGTATCGGACCAGGTCGGCAAGGTGGCGGCCGAGGCGGGCGCCAAATGCCTGATCCTCAATCATTTCGTTCCGGTCCGCTTCGACCGGGATGCCTTGCTGCGAACCGTGCGCGCCGATTATGCCGGCCCGATTATCGTCGGCGAGGATTTGATGAGCTTCGACATCGGCGCCCGCCGGCTGGCCCACAAAAACGGGGTGATCGGTTATTAGCATTTTCTAGCTCTGCAATATGTGGATCGAACAGGCGCCGTGGTCCATGCCCATGGCGCCGCCGCCGGTGGCGTGGGCCAGGCCGGTGCGGGCGCCGTCCACCTGGCGCGGCCCGCACATACCGCGCAATTGGCGGACGATTTCGGTGATCTGGGCAACGCCGGTGGCGCCCACCGGGTGGCCCTTGGACAGCAATCCGCCCGACGGATTGACCGGTTTGGCGCCGCCGAGGGAGGTGACGCCGTCCTCCAGCAAACCGATCGCCTCGCCGCGCCCGCAAAACCCGAAAGCCTCGTAATACAAAAGCTCGGCAATGGAGAACGCATCGTGGATTTCGGCGACGTCGATATCTTCGGGCCCGAGGCCGGCCGAACCATAGGCCTCTTTCGCGCCGCGGACGGTAATCTCCGGCACGGTCATATCCCGGTAGCCGGTGACAAAGGTTCCGGTGCACAGCTCCGAGGCCAGGACCTTGACCGGCGTGGCTTCGTATTTATGGGCAATCTCGGCAGCGCAGATGATGGCGGCGGCGGCGCCGTCGCCGGTCGGGCAGCAATGCAGCAGGGTGAACGGATCGGCGATCGGGCGCGCGTTCATCACCTCCTCCAGGCTCACTTCCTTTTGGAACTGGGCGTCCGAATTTCGCGCCCCATGGGCCCGCGCCTTCACCGAGACCCCGGCCAGTTGCTCGGCCGTCAATCCGGTCTCGAACATGTAGCGGCAGGCGCGCATGGCGTATAGCGCCGGCATCAGCATGCCTTTAGAAATCTCCCAATCCTCGTCCACCAAGGGGATCGTGCCGCCGCCGAACTGGCTCAGCTTGTCGACACCGAAAACCAGCGCCACGTCATAGGCCCCCGACGCCACCGCCATATGCGCCTGATGAAAAGCGCTGGACGACGACGAGCAGGCGTTTTCCACATTGAGGATCGGTTTGCCGGTCATGCCGAGGCGGGCGAGTGTCCTTTGGCCGATCATCATGCCGCCATAGACCGAGCCGCAATAGGCGATGCCGATATCCTGGCGCTCGGTGCCGGCATCCTGCATGGCCTCAAGAATTGCCGGCCCGGCAAGTTCGGCGGTATCCTTGCCCGGATATTTGCCGAACGGGATCATGCCGACGCCGATGATGGAAACCGGACGCATCGCCTAGCGCGCCTCCACCGGGACCGCGGCAAAACGGTAGCTGGGTTCCGGCTCGGCTGCTTCCGGCGTTATGGCAATGGCTACCGGCATATCGGGACGCAGGCCATGGCTGTGGCTGAGCTCGGCGAAGACGCGGACGCCGTCGGCCAAATCCACATAGCCGACCGCGTAAGGCAGATCATCCCGCTGGCCCACATGAATCACCGAATAAGCATAGAGCACGCCTTCAGGCGCCAAGGGCACATCGGCGATGTCTTCGCATAGGCAGCCCGAACAGATGCCGGGCTTGGGAAACGCCAAGCCACCGCAGGCGGCGCAGCGCCCGCCCT
>JAYGEH010000439.1:0-2424 GCA_046582475.1 Rhodospirillales bacterium | reverse complement strand
GTTCATGACCGCCGCCCACCGAAGATGATCATTCTCGACATGGACAGCAGCGTCAGCCCGACCCATGGCGAACAAGAGGGAACGGCGTACAATGGTCACTTCGGCTGCACATGCTATCATCCCCTTTTCCTGTTCCGGCGGCCTCACGGAGTACGTGGCGTCCGAACTCTCGGGCTACGTCCGGTTGGCCGCGGAGCTCGCGGGCGACCAATCCCGCCTCACCGCGACGCGGGCCGGCCTGCGCGAACGGGTTGCCCGTTCCCCTTTGTGCGACGGTCTCCGGTTCGCCCGCCACTTCGCCACCGCTATGCGAACGGCGTGGTACCGGTTCTGCGCCGCGTCCTAGGTGCCCGAACAACGCGTTGATCTAGTTAGGGTTCAGGGCATCGATCAGCGGCCACAGATGTTTCTGGTAATGCTTCCAGCGTTCGACCGCCGTCCGGTAGAGAGGCTGGCGGACCTGCTGAGCGCTGGCGGTCCGGATCTGACGTCCGGTGTTGTGGAATTGCAGACAGGCATTCTCCCAGTCAAGGCCCGCGAATTCCAAAAGCGCCCGCATCCGCGCCTCGGGTTCGGCCACCAGGTCCTCATAGCTCAGATCGAAAATCCTTCCGGGAAGGACAGCCCGCCAATGGTCCATCAGGCGGTTATAGAGACGGTAGTAGCGGCCGAGCTCGCCCAGGTCATAGGCGAATTCCTGGCCATCGGGGAAATAAATCTGAAAACAAGAGAAACACGTCGCCACGGGATGGCGGGTGCAGTGAATGATCCGAGCGTCGGGCAGGGTCAGGGCGATAAGGCCGGCGAAGAAAAAATTTCTCGGCATCTTGTCGATGACCCGGAGGGCATCCGGCGCCTCTTGATCGAGAAGGTCGGCATAGGCTTTTCCGAGCTTTTGAAAATCGCTGCCGTCGAGGTCCCGGACTCCTTCGGGGAATCCTTGACCGGAGGCGCCCGGCCCCTTCACCCCCGGCCCGGCGGCGCCGAAGCCCATAACGACGTCGCGGAAATGGTTAAGCTCCCCCGCGCCCACTACCTGGGAATGGCTGGCCAGGACCTGTTCCACTAAGGTCGTCCCGGAGCGCGGCATGCCGATGATGAATATCGGTTTGTCATCCATGTGGCCCGGTGATCCTTGCGCGTCCAGAAACGGCTTGTCGAAAGCGCCGATGATCCGGTCGGCCAGCGCCTCGGCCCGGGCAACGTCGTAATCGATGGATGCCCGTTTCAGGCGGTTGGCGGAAGCCAGGCGTTCGAAGGCGCGGTCATGGCGGCCTAAATCGTCGAGGACCTTGGCTAAGGCGAAGTCCAGAAATATCGTTTTTTCCGTATCGGTTGGAAGTTCGGCCCGCAGTTTCTCCATCGCCGCCAAATCAGGGTCGTCGGAGGCGAACGTCTTGAGAAGTGACAGGTCGTGAAAGACTTCAGCATCGGTGGGGTCGATCTCCAGGATGCGCCGGTATAGGCCGAGCGCGTCGTCGCGATCCCCCGTTTCCGCCTTTAACAGGGCCAGGTTGCTCAGCACCGACACCGATGAGGGCTCCATGGCCAGGGCATTCCCGTAGGCTTCGGCCGCCTCTTCGGTCTTGCCGAGCCTGGCCAGGACGTTGCCGAGGTTGCTTTGGGCGGGAAAGTTCCCGGGCTCTTTTTCCACCGCCCGGCGGCAAAGTTTCAACGCCTCGGAAAGCCGTCCCTGTTCGGAGAACCCGGCCGCTCTTTGCAACAGGGCGTCGGCGGTTTTTTCGGCCGCTTTGTCCTCTTTCTCCAGTCGGCGGCGTTGTTTGCGGTTCATGATGGTTCGGCTGCCGTCCTCAAATCCTTGCCGCCTCCCCGGCGGCGGCTCGACGGCGATTGTCGTCTCCGGTTTATATAATACCAAGGATCAATGCATAAACCGCAAACAAAAACCGGGGCTCCGAAGAGCCCCGGTTGATGTCTCATATAAGGACCGGCGGGTTTCCCCTTGGTCCTTTGCCGCTGCGGGGATCCCTAGAAGTTAAAGACCGTCTGCAGCCCAAATATATCGACGTCATCAAACGATTGGGTATCCGTGTCATAGGAATAGTTCCTATAGATTAAAGCCATGTTGGCGCCAATCGAAGTGAATATTTGGCCAACAGTGATACCCATCGCGTCGCCTTGCGAATCGGTCGCCGCATTACCCTCGGTGTGGTTCCAATTGAAGCTTATGTTGGTACCGCCGGCACTGAAGACCTTCGCCCGGTAGCCTACGGTGAAGTTATAGAAGTGGGGGGTATCCCTGTCGACGGGCTGCCCGACTCCGCCCAGATCCGCCCTCCCGAAGGCGGCGGACGCGTTGATGCCACCGTCATGTAAGAACCCGGCGGACATCGACCAAGCGGATTCGGTGACCGTCGTGTCGCCTACGCTAAAGCCGGCGTTACTGTTGTTGTACTGAGCCTG
>JAYGEH010000417.1:0-1572 GCA_046582475.1 Rhodospirillales bacterium | reverse complement strand
CGGTAGAGAGACAAAGCGTGCACCCGGTATCCTCGATGCCATTCTTCGTCCTTCCTCAAACGGTATGGCGGTGTCGCCTTCACAGTGCAAGACGAGTGTTGGGACTGAAACCTCGGGTAACAAATCTTCGACGTCAAAGGTTCGCAGGACCTGTCTAAATCTTACAACATTATTCGGTGAGGTTGTCATACGTTGAAGATCAACCCACCATGCTTGCTCGCGCGGGCCGCCGTCGGCCATCAAATTCGCGGCGAGTGTCTGGGACAACGGGTGGCTTTCGCTCCCCCACCCCAGTTGCAGCAAGGTGTCGATTGCTTTTTCCTGTTCGGGGTTCGCTCCAGGCCGTTTAAATCCACCGCGGGCGGCTCCGGCAAACAAAATGAGGTGACTTACCTTATCCGGATGCCGCACGGCGTAGGCGAGCGAAACCGCACAGCCTTGCGATAGGCCGAACAGGGCAAACCGGTCTACACCCGCCGCATCGACGACCACTTCCAGATCGCTCACCCATGCGTCGAACGAGATGACATCGACGTCCCAATCAGACAATCCGTTGCCGCGGGCGTCGTACCGCAAAATCGAATATCCGTCGGAGAGTTCTTCGATCCAGGGCCGCCAAATGTGACTCTTGAAATCGAATTCCAGGTGGCTCAGCCAATTTGCCGTTTTCACGATGGTTGGGCCTTCCCCCACCACCGAGTAAGCGAGGCCTACCCCATCGGGCGCCACGCAAAATCGGATGTCCTGTTCCAGGGTTTCGGTTTCGGGCTTGGAGGCGGCCGGCCGGTCCAGTCTTTCAACGGGGTGAACCATATAGGCCCGAACGGGTCTCGATATATTCTTCAAGGTTTTTTCGCCGATATCCTTGAAATCGGCGTTCAGCTTGTTCCGGACCTGGTTTTATACGTCGGCCGATATGCACACCGCGCCTGGCTCGGCCAAGCCTTCCAGCCGCGCGGCAATGTTGACGCCATCGCCATAAATATCGTCATCATCGGCATAGATGTCGCCAAGGTGGACGCCCATGCGAAAGTCCAGGCCGACTTGGTCCGGGGTTTCCTTGGTTCGGCGTGTAAGACGGATTTGCATGGTCAAGGCACAATTAACGGCGGTCTCGACGGTCGGAAATTCCGCCAGAAATCCGTCGCCGGTCAGTTTGACAATCCGGCCCTTGAAGGCGTCGATTCCAGGATCAATGACTTCCGAGCGGAGCGCCCGCCACGCCTTGACGGTTCCGGCCTCATCTTGCTCCATCAGGCGCGTATATCCGGCCACGTCCGCGGCAAGTATGGCGGCAAGCCGGCGTTGAACTTCCAGATCCGCCATTGTCCTCCCTCAGGCGAATGTCTTTCCGTCCATCTTAGCCGAAGTTGGTCTGCTGGCAATAGTGCCAGCGGATATCGGCAATGCAGGCTTTGGCGCAACGGAGTCTCCGAGAGATGCGCGGCCTTGCTTGCTACACCGGTTGCGTTGCAATCTTTGGAACACCGTCAAGGCCGGCCAGCCAATGCTGCTCCGAACGGACCCAAATTTGCACCTTGGGCACGAGCTGGCCGCGCTGGTTAACCGTGC
>JAYGEH010000415.1:0-8111 GCA_046582475.1 Rhodospirillales bacterium | reverse complement strand
GCCAGGCGATTGTGCGAAAACCAGTGTGATCTGCTTTTGAGTTTCGGTATCGCCGGCGCCCTTCGTGCCGGTATCGCTACCGGTGATCTTCTGGTTCCGGCATCGGTTATACAATCGGACGGCCGCGTCCATGAAACCAATGCCGGAATTCGCGCCCGCCTGTTGCAACGGGCCCGGGCCGAACTACCGGAATTGGCGGTCATTGATGATGCGATATTGGGAACCGATACACTCATCGGCCGGGAGACAGAGAAGCTCTCGGCCGGCGCAAAAACCGGCGCCGCCACGATCGATATGGAATCCCATCGCATTGCCATGGTCGCCGAGGCGAATGGGCTGCCAATGATTATCGTCCGCGCCGTGTTGGACGACGTTCGCACCGAACTGCCCGCCTTCGTTAAAAGCGCCGTAACGGCCGGGGGCACGCCGGATTATGCCAAGGTTATTACCGGCGCGCTTCTAAAGCCTTGGAATATTAAAAAACTGGCTCGCCTCGCCAAACTGAACCGGGCCGCGCACCGAACTTTACGCCGCGTCGCTCCGATTCTCGGCGGCGTTTTGAAGGCTTGAAAACTCCGCCACGGTTTCTTCATATTTGAATTCCGCCGGACGCTGCCCGGCCAGGGATATTTCTTCCGCCATGGCACCATGCGTGCGTATGCCCCGCATCGATACCATCAGAGCCTTCCATGGCTGGCTGACGGTGTCATCGACGGCGGTCGGTTCATAACCGCAATGAACCATGCAATCGGCGCATTTTTCATAATTGCCGGTTCCGTATTGCTCCCACTCGGTTTCCTCCATGAGCTCGCGGAACGATGCGGCATAACCCTCACCCAGCAAATAGCATGGCCGTTGCCATCCAAAAACATTGCGGGTCGGATTTCCCCACGGAGTGCAAGTATAATTTTGGTTGCCGGCCAAAAAATCGAGAAAAAGGGTCGACTGGCTGAACCGCCATTTAGTTCCGGTATTCAATTTGAAGACATCGCGAAAGAGCTGCTTGGTATTTTGCCGGGTGAGAAAATGGTCCTGATCGGGCGCCCGCTCATAGGCGAAGCCGGGCGATATTGTTATCCCCTCGATGTTTAATTCCTGGGTCACAAAATCGAAAAATGCAGCCAACTGTTCAGCCGTCATCTGATTGAAAAGCGTGCAATTGACGTTGACGCGGAAGCCGCGCTCCCGCGCCGCCTTGATCGCCGCGACCGCCTGTTTGAAGACGCCGGGTTGATTGACGGCTTGGTCGTGGACCGCATCCAGCCCGTCCAGGTGGACCGAGAATGTAAGATATGGGCTCGGCTTAAAACGCTCCAAGCGTTTTTCCATAAGCATTGCGTTGGTGCAGAGATAAACGAATTTTTTGCGGGCGATGATGCCGTCGACGATTTCGACGATCTCGCGGTGCAAGAGCGGCTCACCGCCCGGTATCGACACTACCGGCGCGCCACATTCATCAACCGCACCAAGACATTCTTTTAGGCTTAATCTTCGATCCAGTATGTCGTCGTCGTAATCGATTTTACCGCAACCGGGACACGCAAGATTGCAACGAAACAACGGCTCCAGCATGAGCACCAAGGGATAACGCGAAACGCCCTTCATTTTTTGCCCGAGGATATAGGCGCCGACCCGAATTTTCTGAATGTGCGGAACCGCCAATTTATCCGGTCCCCCGGTGCAAGGACGCGGTATCCGCATTGATGTCGGTCAACTCCGCCGGCAGCTTGAACTGAATATTTTCCTCGACCCCATCAATGGTTTCGAGGCGCACCGAACGCAAGGATTTCAGCTTTTCGATCAACTCCTCGACCAGCTCTTCCGGTGCCGACGCGCCGGCCGTGATGCCCACCGTCTTGACGCCATCCAGCCAGCTTTCGTCCAGACCTTGGGCATCATCGATAAGATAGCTGCGCACTTTCAACTCTTCTCCGATTTCTCTTAAGCGGTTGGAGTTCGAGCTGTTATGCGCGCCGACAACCAAAAGCAAGTCCACTTGCAGCGAGATTGCACGGACCGCCTGCTGGCGATTCTGCGTCGCATAACAAATATCGCGAACGTCCGGGCCAACGATGCTGGGAAACCGGTTCTTGAGTGCCTGAATGATGTCTTTGGTATCGTCGACGCTCAGCGTTGTTTGCGTGACATAGGCGACCTTTTCCGGATCGGGCACCATCAAATTTACGACATCTTCCAGGCTGGTGACCAAGTGGACGCCCCCTGGTATGCGCCCCATGGTGCCTTCAACCTCCGGATGGCCGGCATGGCCGATCAATATGACATCGCGACCATTAACGGTATGCGCCCGGCCTTCCCGGTGAACCTTGGACACCAGTGGGCAGGTTGCATCAATCACCGGCAATTCTCGAACTCTTGCTTCATTCTCGATCTTTTCGGAAATGCCGTGGGCGCTAAAGATGGTCACGCTTCCGTCCGGAATGTCGCTGACTTCTTCGACAAAAATGGCGCCCTTGCCGCGCAAGGTTTCGACGACGCGCTTGTTATGAACGATTTCGTGGCGCACATAAACGGGCGGTCCATAAATTTGCAGCGCGCGCTCAACGATCTCTATGGCGCGCTCAACACCGGCGCAGAATCCGCGCGGCCTTACCAGCAGCACGTCTAGCGGAATCTTTTCCGTAACCTCGGTCAAACTGTTCTACCCAATTATCCTGGACCTCCTTTGGTCCGCCTATGCTCCAAAATGTCCGGCCTGCGGGCTTCTGTCAAATTTATATTATGCGTTTACAACATTCGGACCATTGCCTACCCATAGCTGATTGGTAACCAATCCGGTTCAGGGCTTTGAAATATTTGGTCACGGGTGCATCCGGCTTCGTCGGATCGGCGGTATTGCGGCAGCTTTTGGCGCGTGAAAACGGCGTGCGCGTTCTTATTCGCGAGACCAGCAAAGATACGAACATCGCTGGCCTTCCCGTCGAAATATTCCACGGCGACTTGAACGACCAAGATTCCCTAAAAAAAGCTGTCCGGGGTATCGAAGGGGTTTTCCACGTCGCCGCCGATTACAGAATTTGGGTCCCCGACGAAGCCGCCATGATTCGCACCAATCTGAACGGCACCCGAAACTTGATGTTGGCCTGCCTGGAGGAAGGTGTTCGGCGTATTGTCTATACCAGCAGCGTTGCCACGCTCGGGTATTCGAGCGATCCCGAAGGGGGCGATGAAGACGCCCCTTCCAGCCTCGAAGATATGATCGGGCCCTACAAAAGATCGAAGTTCTTGGCCGCGGAAGAAGTCAGAACGCTGATCCGGGGAAAAAAATTGCCGGCTGTGATCGTCAACCCATCGACGCCGATCGGTCCCCGCGACGTAAAGCCGACGCCGACGGGTCGCATGATTGTCGAGGCGGCGATGGGAAATATGCCGGCCTATGTGAATACCGGACTCAATATTGTCCATGTGGATGATGTTGCCGCCGGGCACCTCAGCGCCTTCGATACGGGCCGAATTGGCGAGCGCTATATTCTCGGTGGCCGGAACCTGAGTTTAAAAGAAATTCTCAGTACCGTGGCCAAGATCACGGGCCGCCCGGCGCCAAAATTCCGGCTGCCGCACGGACTGGTGCTCGCCATCGCCCAGGTCGCCGAGGCGGCCGCGAAGTTCACGGGAAATACGGAGCCGTTTGTTACAGTGGACGGCGTCAAAATGTCGAAAAAATATATGTATTTCAATTCATCCAAAGCGCGCAGCGAGCTGGGCTACGCGGCCCGCCCGGCGGAGCAATCGATCACCGACGCCATCCGCTGGTTCGAAGAAAACGGCTACTTGAAATGATCGGCGCCGCGTCATGAAAGCGCTGATGCTTGCGGCGGGCACCGGCAGCCGGCTGTCGGGCGGCGACGACAGCCATCCGCCAAAGTCGCTCCTCGAATTTGGCGGGCGGAGCTTGCTGGCCAGGCACCTGGAGCAATTATCGGAGGTTGGAATCCAGGATTTGGCCCTGGTGGTTGGCTATCGTTCCGACCAAATAAGGCGTGAAATCGATAAATTGAAGGCCGGCGGCCGGGTTACGTTCATTCAAAATGAAAATTTCCGCCAAGGCAGTTGCGTATCTCTTTGGTGCGCGCGCGCGGTCCTGCAAAGCGGTGATGATGTGCTATTTATGGATGCGGACGTCCTTTACCACACCGAAATGCTGCGCCGTCTGACGGACGCCGCCGCCGAAAATTGCTTCACATTTGACGACGAAGTTGGCGATGACGACGAGCCGGTAAAGTTGTGCATCCGGGACGGCGGTCCGGTGGAATTTCGGAAATCGGTATCTGGAAACTTTGACCGCATTGGCGAATGGCCGGGCCTATTGAAACTTTCGCCCGAATGGGCGTCTCGATTGGCCGCCAAGCTGGGCCAATATATAGAGACCGGGCGAACCGGCGAGCCCTACGAAGAGGCGATCCGCGACATTTTGCTGGAGGCACCGCCGGGCACATTCGCCATCACGGAAATTTCCGGCATCCCCTGGATCGAGATCGATTTCGAAGAAGACCTGCGCCGGGCCAACCAAGTGATATTGCCGGCCATCAATGATTTCAAACCAGCCGCCGGCTCTTAAACCCGATAGACGTAGCTCTTGCCCGCCTCGCGCTCGATATCGGGCGGATAGCTTTTCCGCTTGTCCGCATAGTAGCCTGCCAAGTGATCGCCCGCGGACTTTTTGTTATAGGTGGCGAAATACAGCCGGCGCATGGTGGGCGAACGGTTGGGCGCCGACATGTGCGGCGCGTAACTGTCGAAGTATATCAAATCTCCAGGTTCGGTCGGATAAGACTCGAACGCCATCGAAGCGGTTTGTTCTTCGGTTAACGGCTCCCAAATACGGCCCACAAGCTCTAAACCTTCACGCCTTGCAATTTGCAGGCACCCGTTTTCCTCTGTCGCCGCGTCGATACAGACCATGACATTGATGAAATAGTCGGCGTAGCGCTCCCACCCGGCTTGCGAATCCTGATGCGGCTCGAAGCCTTCACCGCCGGGCATTTTGAAATTGATCTTGTCTTTGAAAAGCACCGCATCTTCGCCCAGCAATTGCCCGGCCCCCGGCATCAGCGCCGTCGCCAATTCCGCGAGGCCTGGATGATAAGGGGTCATGTTCTCGATTCGGTTGATAAGCTGAACCCCCGCTTCAAGCTGGCTTTCCTCGTGATAAACCCAGTGCGCGCCGGGAACCTCCGGGCGCGCCGCAAGTTCGGATGTCCAGTCTTGAATGGCCTTGGCCTCGGCGGGTGAAAACGCGTTCCTCAACGCCAAAAATCCGCATTCTTGAAAATTATCGATGTCCGATGTTTTCAAGTGCGGTGATTTCAACATGGTGGCTATTCCTTTATATTACCGGGCGTTGCGCCTAGAATGGTTCCATACTACAAATGTGAAGAACCTTACAGACGCATTTTCCAAAGTAATATACGACCATGAACACGACGACAAATTCTGAAACTACCGGCCAAATTTCCGATCGTGGAAAATTCCGTAAGATGCGGGATTTGCTGACCTCCAAAGATGTGGAATTCCTGATGGAAGCCCATGATGGGTTGTCAGCCCGCATTGCCGAGGAGGCGGGGTTTAAAGGCATTTGGGCATCCGGTTTATCCATGTCCGCGGCCCTTGGCGTCCGTGACAGCAATGAAGCTTCCTGGACCCAGGTTCTGGAAATTTTGGAGTTTATGTCCGATGCCACTTCGATCCCGATTCTGGTCGACGGCGATACCGGATATGGCAACTTCAATAATTTGAGGCGCGCCGTACACAAACTTTGCCAACGCAATATCGGCGGCATCTGTATCGAGGATAAGCTGTTTCCGAAAACCAACTCGTTCATCGGCGAAGGCCAGCCGCTGGCCGACATCGAAGAATTTTGCGGCAAGATCAAGGCCGGCAAGGATAGCCAGACGGACGATGATTTTTGCATCGTCGCCCGCGTCGAGGCGTTGATATCGGGCTGGGGCATGGACGAAGCCCTGAAGCGGGCCGAGGCATACCACAAGGCCGGCGCCGACGGCATCTTGATCCATTCAAAACGCCGCGACGCGGATGAAATACTGACCTTCCTCGATGAATGGGCGGAGCGCTGCCCGGTGGTCATCGTGCCAACCACCTATTACGCGACCCCGACCGAGGAATTCCGCGCCCATGGCGCCTCCGTTGTGATCTGGGCCAACCACAATATCCGCGCCTCCATTGCCGCCATGCGCGAAACATCGCGGCGCATCATGCGCGACCAAAACCTGCTGGGCGTCGAAGACACCATCGCCGGCGTTCAAGACATCTTCGCCCTCGCCCAAAACGACGAATTGGCGGAGGCCGAAAAGCGCTACCTGCCGAGCACCCAATCGGAAACACGGGCGATTATTCTGGCGGCGTCCCGGGGCGCACAATTGGGCGGCATCACCGAGGATCTGCCGAAATGCATGCTCGACATTCGCGGCCAGCCGCTGCTGCACAGGCTGGTGGCCACTTTCAACCAGGAGAAAATCCGCAAGATCACCGTCGTCAGAGGCTACAAAAAAGACAAGGTCAACCTGCCGTCCATCGATTTTCTGGACAACGACCGTTTTGCCGATACCGGCGAGGCGGCGACACTGGCCGTCGCCGAGGAGCATCTGAATGGCGAATGTATCGTGGCCTACGGCGACATTCTGTTTCGCCATTATGTCCTGGACATGCTGGCGCAAGCGGATGGCGATATCACCATCGTTGTCGATGCCCTGTGGAAGGAGCGCGACCCCGACCCCACGTCAAGGGTCCGCGACCTGGTCCATTGTTCCCGTGAATTTCAGCCCGGCTATCTGAAATACGGGCCGGTCAAATTGAAGAGCATCGGCGCCGGACTGGATGGCGAAAAAATCAACGGCGAATGGATTGGTCTTGCGAAATTTTCCGGCAACGCAACCGGTAAAATAAAGGAAATTCTGTCAGACTTGAACGCATCCGACAGGCTCGACGGCGCTTCCATGATCGATGTGCTCCAGAGATTTATGGAGCGCGGCGAGGAGGTGCGCGTCCTCTATATCACCGGTCATTGGCTGGATGTGGACAACGCGTCCGATCTGGAAGACGCGCAGAAATTCCTATGATCGAGGCCGACCAATTCATCGGTCCGGCGGCGGACCGGGGCTACGATTTCTACACCGGCGTTCCCTGCTCATTCCTGACGCCGTTTATCAATCGGGCGATCACTTCGGAGCGCACCAAATATGTCGGCGCCGCCAGCGAAGGCGAAGCCGTCGCCATCGCCGCCGGCGCCTGGCTCGCGGGCCGCAAAACCGTCGTCATGTGCCAAAATTCCGGCCTCGGCAATTGCGTCAACCCGCTAACCTCGCTCAACTTTCCATTTCGCATTCCCACATTGCTGATCACCACCTGGCGCGGCCAGCCCGGCGTCCGGGACGAGCCGCAACACGAACTGATGAGCCAGATCACGCAAAGCCTGATGGAATTGCTGCGCGTTCGCTGCCTGACCTTTCCGCGCTCCGGGGCGGACGTGGCGGGGATTTTGGACGCCGCCGATTCGGTGATCGAAGACACTCAGCTTCCGTTCGGCCTGATCATGGAAAAAGGCGCGGTCGCCGACGAGCCGCTGGATCAATCGGCCGGCCATGCGAGGCCGATGGGAGAAATCGTCAGCCGCCTAAACGGCGGCCCCGCCAGCGCCACCCGGTACCAGGCCTTGGAAGCGCTGCTGGGCGGCATTGACGATACCACCGGCATCATCGCCACCACCGGCAAATGCGGCCGCGAATTGTTCACCATCGAAGACCGCAAGCAGCATATTTATCAGGTCGGCTCCATGGGCTGCGCCAGCGCCATGGGCCTCGGCGTGGCGCTCAATACCGAGAAATCGATCATCGTCCTCGACGGCGATGGCGCGTTCTTGATGAAACTCGGCGCCGCCGCCACCATCGGCGCGTACCAGCCCGGCAACCTCATCCATATCGTCCTGGATAACGCCAGCCATGATTCCACCGGCGGCCAGGCGACGGTCAGCCCGCATGTGGACTTCGCCGCCGTGGCGGCGGCCTGCGGCTACCGGACCGCCTGGTCCTGCGACGATGTCGCCGGATTTACCGAAGCCCTCGGCCATATGAAGACCA
>JAYGEH010000338.1:0-14228 GCA_046582475.1 Rhodospirillales bacterium | reverse complement strand
GGAGAACAAACGAGCGCGGAAGACCGCGCCCGAAGGAGGCGCTTTATAGGGCGTTACAAATTTTTTGTCAAACCCGTTTCGCAATTTTTATTAAAAAATATTGGTTGCGGGCTACGGCAAGCGTTCTTTATAGCAAAATCCGCTAAAAAATTCAACAGCCGCGTCGCCGATTGCGCATATGGACACTGGTTCGGCGAATCTGATAGACCGGCTTGGAAGGGTGAGCCTGGGCGCGACGGTTGCCGCCCTCTGCGGGGCCCGGTGCAAACGTTTCCATAAGGCGGAGTGCTCGATGATGCGAATCAACCATGCGCCCTTTGTTGCCGCTGTGCTGGCAGTGTTTGCGCTGTCCGCCTGTACCTTAAGCGCCATCGATGTGACCCCCACTGCCGCCGCCGAGGGCCAGGAGGGGCAGCCCAACCAGCCCGCTTTTTCCGATTTCCAGGATATACCGATCCCGGCGGGGGCGCGGATGATCACCGACCGCTCGCTGATCCTCGGTGTCCGGGATTCCTGGGTCGGACGTTTGGTCCTGAATACCGAGTTCAACGTCGCCGCCGCCTTCAATTTTTTCAAACAACGAACCACCGAGTTCGGCTGGCAGGAAATTACCTCGGTACGCTCGGCGGTCAGCATCCTCACCTACACAAGGGACGAACGGGTGCTCACCGTGCAAATTCAAGGCCGCCCCCTGGGCGGCGCCGAGGTAAATTTGACGGTCTCGCCGCGCGGCGGCAACAGCCCCGGCGGCGCGCCGGCGGCCAGGCCGGTCGCCCCGGTCGAACGGCTGCGCTGACGCAACCAAGGTCCAAATTATTTTTCCGGTTCGCTTGTAGCCTCTCCTTGCCCGCCCCTGGTCGAACCAGCACCCCTGGTATGATATTCCCAAATGCGACACAAATCGCCGAAACGGGTATGGGGGGCGGTGGGGGTAAATGGGAGTACCAAGGGAGCAGGCCAATCGGCCCGGCAACTCGCTAACTGGCATGCACGACAACCATTCACGATCACCGACCACAGCCCGGCGTGGGATCATTCCTCTCTATTCACAATTTTCAAGAGCACATAGCTGTTATGGAGTCCGCCCAGCGGCCAGTGCAAGGGGTAATGCTTCTGCCGGCCAACTTTTATCAGGCGCCGCCGCTCATAAATGCGGGCTCGCAATATTGGCGCCGCCGTTTGAGTTGGCGGCAGGCCCGTTGCGCGGCGGCCTGGGTTTTGAATGGGCCGACAATGAGACGGAAAAAGACGCCCTTGCCACGGCCCAAATTCACGCGGCTGACCTCCGGCCTCATATTGGCGAAGACCGTACGATAGACCCGGCGCAACTGGGTCCAGGCCCGGTTGGCGCCCTGCTTGGAACGCCAGGATCCGATATGCAAGGCCGGCTGCGGGCCCGACGATTGCGCGGCGGCGGTTTTCGGAGAGCCGGCTTTGGCTTGCGCCGGCATCGTGCCGGCCGGACGCAGAGAATTTTCGATGGCGGCGCGCTCCTTGGTATATTCATCGGAGGTGACCAGTTTCATTTCCTGCAGCGCTTCGATCCGGCGCACCGCATCGGCGGCCGCCATCAAACCCTTGGGCGGCGGCGGCGGATTGAGGCGCTGGCGCGGATTTGACGGCATCAGCCCGTCGACGATCATCAGCCGCTCGGCGCCGTGCTGGCGAACCGTGATGGCGCGCATTTCCAGCGCCCGGCGGATGGCGCGCAGGCGCTGGGTGATCTGTTCCGTCGACGGCACCGACCGGTCCAGCCCGGTGGCCGGCGCTGGCGATGTCAGGGGCAGCAGCGCGCCTTTGTTGACGGCGCGCCGCTGGTTAAATTCGTCGGGCGTGATCAAGCCCTGCTCACGCAAATTTTCCAGGGTTTGAAACCGCGATACCACATTGGTGAACGGGCCGGTAAACGGGCCCACCGGCGGCACGGCGCGCGCCGCTTGCGGGGCGCCGGTCTGCGCTGCCGGCGCCAGCGGCGGCGTACCAAAAGATGGCGCGGCGGCGGCCCGCGGTATGCCACCTGGAAATCCTCGCGGCGCGCCGATCTGCGGCGCCGCTTGGGGTGTCCGGGGGGGCGTGGCGCCGGTCAGCGATGAGGGCACGCCGCGATTGTGCAAAAGGCCAAGATTGACGCTGGCGATCTCGCGCACCGAGTGCGGCGCCGGATTGCTGAGCACCAGCATTTTTTGGGCATCGCCCGGGCGCAGCGCCAGGACCGCTTCAAACGCGGCCCGCGCCTGTACCAACTGACCAGTCTGCTGATACACCAATCCCTTGCCCAGAAGCGCATGCACATCGCGCGGATTTTGCTGCAAGGCGCGATCGAACAAGGCTTGCGCGGCGAGTAGCTCACCCTTTGCAAGCTTGCCGATGCCTTGTTCCGATATGGGCGACGTATCGACTTGCTGATCGAGGCTGGTGAAATTGCCGAAAGGACCCCTCTGCGGCATCAAATTCTGGCACCCGGCCAGCACCAAACCGGCAATAACGACCGGGAAAAGCCGGCGCCAGGCGCGCCGGACATCACCGCTGTCCATCATCTGTTCCCAACACCCACAATAACGTTTCGGCCCCCAACGCAACCCCCAAGCTTTGAGCACACTATATATAGTATAGCGCTTGGCCACAATACGCTAATCATTGAATTTCCTTCATATCCGGATTGTCCCCTCACGGCCAGTTTCATTGCAAAAGGCGGGCCAATCACAAATATCCCATTAATTGAAATCCGCTCCCATTGGCGCCATGGGGCTGTTATACCAGCCTCTCGTTGCCCCGATGAAAGGTTTAATCCATGCCCACCGCCCCGACATTGCGCCTGACCAATGCCGGCGCCCGCTCGATGATGGCGGCCGCCATCGCCAAGGCCGGCGATTACGGAATCGCGGCGACCGTTGCCATTGTTGATGCCGGCGGCCACATGATGTTGCTCGAGCGCATGGATGGCGGCCGCTTTCATACCGTGCATTCCTCGACAACCAAGGCAGTGACGGCGGCGTCGAACCGGCGCCCGACCCAACCTAAGGGCGCCCAAGGCCAGGATTTGGATACCTTGCACGCGCTCGGCCTCAGCCTCGCCGCCGGGCCGGAACGCTGGACCGCCATGGCCGGCGGCTATCCCATATTCACCGATGGCCATTGCATCGGCGGCATCGGCGTCTCAGGCGGCGATTGGGAACAGGATGCGGCCATATCGGAAGCGGCGCTTGAAGCCATCGGCGCCACATCGGGCGAAGGTTGACGCGCAAATGCTTTTGCTTTTTAACTCTTAACCTCTGCTCTTATATAAGTCTGTATTCAAAACGATTCACCCGGAGGATACCCATGAAAATTCTCAATGCATTAATTATCGGAACGGCGGCGGCGGCGCTTTTGGCGGCGGCGGATGCCCGGGCCGAATGGCCGGAAAAACCCATTCAATTCATTATTCCCTTTGGCGCCGGCGGCGGCGCCGATATCGAAGGCCGGCTGATCGCCAAGGCCATGAGCGCCATCTTGGGGCAGCCCGTGGTGCCCATCAACAAACCCGGCGGCGGCGGCGCCATCACTTATACTTTCGTCAAGAATTCCAAGCCCGACGGTTACACGGTGGCCTGGAACTCGACCTCGATCTTGACCACCACCAATATCGGCAACGTTCCCTTTGAATATACGGCCCTCGACCATATCGGCCAGGTGGCCCAGCAGCCGGTTCCGTTCGTGGTCAGAAAGGACGCCCGCTGGAACACCCTCAAAGAATTCATGGACGAATGCAAAGCCAAGCCCAATACCCTTAAAGTCGCCTTTGCCGGATTCGGCAGCGCCACGCACATGGCCGGCGTCGCCATGACCCAGCTTTCCGGCTGCAAGGCGATCATGCTGCCGGTCAAAGGACCGGACCGGCGCAAAATGATTCTCTCCGGCGAGACCGACGCGGCGGTGGATATTTTCTTTGTGCCGTTGAAATTCGTCAAAGCCGGCAAGATGAAGTTCCTTGCCATTTCCAGCGGCAAGCGCGATCCGGCCACGCCCGACGTTCCCACCGCCAAGGAACTTGGCCTGGACATGGAATTCGATTTGTTCCGGGGTCTATCGGTCGCCAAGGGCACGCCGCAAGCGATCAAGGACAAACTCGAAAGCGCGATGATCAAGGCGGCCAATTCTAAGGCTTTTGCCGGGCGCATGAAAAAGCTGAAATTGACCCTGGCGCCCATGGGCCAAGCCGCGTTCAAGGCGAAATTGGCGAAGGCCAACGCAAACATCGTCGCCATCATGAAGAAGGCCGGCATCTATAGATCCAAGATGAAGAAGTAGCCTTCTCGGTATTGGATAAGCACCAGGACTGTCCTGTCTTCCCGGCGAAGGCGGGACAGTCTAATTTCGGGCCATGGGCACCATGCGCAAACGAAACCTGATAGCGGCGGCCGTTCTGATCGCCATCGGCATCGGTTACGCCATCCTTAGCGTGCAGCTTCCCACCCGCAATATCGAAAACGCCACCGGCCCGTCGTTCTTCCCGCTGGTGGTGGTCACCTGTTTCCTGATCCTGTCGGTTTCCTTGGCTGTCCAGGGCGTCCTGGCGGCGGCGCTGGGCAAGGTGCCGACATTGGCGAATATCTCCTTTGGTAAATATGGCTGGGCTTTTGCCGCCGCCGTCCTCTATCTGGCGGCGCTGCCATGGCTCGGCTTTATCGCCGCCAACATCCCCTTGATTGGGGTTCTCATGATTCTCTATGGGGAGAAGCGGCCCGCCTGGGTGGTCGGCGGATCGTTGGTGATTTCCCTCGCCGTCTTTTTCCTGTTTCGGGAGGTGTTTCAAATCCAACTTCCGGCCGGCGTTTTGGACGGCGTGATCTGATGAACCCGGACATCATCGACGGCTTCACCCAAGCCACCGTGGCGAGCACCTTGGGCGCGACGGCGATTGGCTGCCTGTTGGGTCTGGTGGTCGGCATGATCCCGGGCCTGACCATTTCCACCGGCATTATCATTGTGCTGCCGCTCACCTTCGTCTTGCCGCCCGATATTTCCATCGCGCTGCTCTTGGGCCTTTATGTCAGCGGCATGACCGGCGGCAGCTTTTCCGCCATCCTCCTGAATATCCCGGGCACCCCGTCGGCTTCGGCGACGGCGCTGGACGGCCATCCGATGGCCGCCAAAGGCGATGCCGGGCACGCCCTCGGCCTGGCCATCACCGCCAGCTTTATCGGCGGAATGTTCAGCTTCTTCTGCCTGTTCCTGATCGCGCCGTTGCTCGCCGACCTGGCCCTTAAGTTTCAATCGCCGGACCTATTCAGCCTGGTCTTCTTCGGCCTCACCATCATTTGCAGCTTTGCCGCCCGGTCCCTGATCAAGGGTCTCTTGTCGGCGTTGATCGGGCTGATGATCCTGACTATCGGCCAGGACCCGATGATGGGCACGGCGCGCTTTACCTTTGGCCAGGTGAACCTGATCGCCGGCGTTCATTTCCTGACCGCGCTGATCGGCCTGTTCGCCATTCCGCAATTGGTGGACAATCTGTCGGCCTTGGTCCGCGAGCGCCAGGGCGACACCGCCTCGGCGCGTATCCGCCGCGTGCTGCCCAGATTGGCCGATCTCAAAGCCCTCCGCCTGCCGATCGCCATCGGTGCGCCGATCGGCGCCTTCCTGGGTATCCTGCCCGGCGCCGGCGGCCCCATCGCCGCCTTCATCTCCTACGACTACGCCAAGAAGCTGAGCAAGCATCCGGAACGCTTTGGCAAGGGCGCGCCCGAAGGCATCGCCGCGCCGGAAGCCGCCAACAACGCGGTCACCGGCGGCGCCTTGATCCCGATGATGACCCTCGGCATTCCCGGCGATCCGGTCACCGCCATCCTGATCGGCGCCTTGCTGGTGCATGGATTGGCGCCGGGGCCGCTGTTGTTTATGGAGCGGGGCGATTTCGCCTACGGCATCATCTTCTCGTTTTTTTGGGCCAACATCTTCAACGTCATCATCGCCTTTCTCGGCCTCAAGCTGCTGGTCAAGGTGCTGGCCATGCCGAAATCCCTTTTGATGCCGATTATCGCCATCCTTTGCGTGATCGGCAGCTACGCCTTGCGCAACAATTTTTTCGACGTCTATGTGATGTTCGGCTTCGGCCTTCTCGGCCTCGCCATGCGCTGGCTGGACATGCCGGTGGTGCCGCTTCTACTGGCCCTGGTTTTGGGCCGGCCATTGGAGGAGCATTTGCGCGTCTCGCTGGTCGCCTCCAAGGGGGAGATCGATATATTCTTCACCTCGCCCTTCAGCCTGTTCTTTTTGATCATGGCGGCGGCGTCGATTTTCTGGTCCCTTTACGTGGAGCGCCGGGGGGAAAAATCAGGCGGCATGTCGATGGAGGAAAATCCATGAGTTCAGCCCCGGTGCGCCTGGCATCGCTGGGATTGGGATGGTGGTCGGACGTTTTGGCCGAGGCGGTCGGCCGCGCCGAGGGTGTCGAGATCGCCGCCTGCTACACCCGCTCCGAAGACAAGCGCCGCGCCTTCGCCGAAAAATTCGGCGGCCGCGCCGCAACCAGCTATGAGGAAATCCTTGAAGATGCGTCCATCGACGGCATCATCAATACGACCCCCAACAACGTCCATTTGGAAACCACCGGGCAAGCGGCCCAGGCCGGCAAGCATGTGTTCCTCGACAAACCGATCGCCAATTCGGTTGCCGAGGGCATGCAGATCGCGGCGCTGTGCCGGGACGCCGGCGTCAAACTGTCGATCGGTTTCCAGCGCCGCCGGGAATCCCAATTCCGCTGGGTCAAAGCGCAGATCGACGCCGGCGAATTCGGCATTTTGGTTCAAGCCGAGGCCAATATCTCCCGCGACCGCCTGGGCCAGTTCGAGGCCGGCCATTGGCGCTACTCTTCCGAGGGCATGCCCGGCGGCGTCATGCTGCAGATCGGCCCCCATTACGTGGACGTGCTGGAAATGCTGATCGGCCCGATCACCGAGGTATCGGGCATGCTCTCGCAACTGGTCCTGCCCGGCGACAACCCGGACGTGGCCGGGCTGGTGATGCGCCACGAATGCGGCGCCGTCTCCACACTCAACGCCGGCTATGCGTCGGCGGGTGAGCATTATGTGATGAACATCTACGGCAAAAAGGCATCGGCCCTTTATAGCAAGCACACCGGCATGTATTTTCTCAAACAGGGCGACGATGCGCCCCGCCATGTGGCGTTCGAGGAAACCGATACCCTGGCCGAGCAGATGGCCGAATTCGGCGATTGCATCCGCACCGGGGCCGAGCCGGAGGTCGGCGGCGAGCGGGCGTCGCGCTCCTTGGCGGTCATCCGCGCCGGCGTCAAATCGGCGCGCGAAGGGCGCGTGGTAACGATTGACGAGATCATGGAGACCGGGGAATGAGCGATACGGAAGCAAAACCAAGCGCCAATATGTTCACCGACAAACCGCTGGCCGGGCAGCACGCGGTGGTGACCGGCGGTTCCAGAGGCATCGGCGCCACGGTGTCGGCGTATCTGGCGCGCATGGGCGCCAAGATCAGCCTGACGGCGCGCAACCCCGATACCCTCGATACCCACGCCGAGACTTTGCGCAAAGCCCACGGCAACCAGGTGTTCACCAAAGCCGGCGATATGTCCAAGGAAGGTGATATCGTCGCCGCCTTCGAAGGCGCCGTGGACGCCCTCGGCCCGGTGGATATTTTGATCGCCAATGCGGGCATCGGCAAAAGCGCGCCCTTCCACCGCATGGAATTGGATTTCTGGCAGGCGATCATCGATCTCAACCTCACCGGCACTTTTCTCTGCTGCAAACAGGTGTACCCGTCCATGCGCCAACGCGGCTATGGCCGCATCGTCAATATCGCCTCCACCGTTGGCCTCCGCGGCTATCCCTATATCGCCGCCTATTCGGCGTCCAAGCACGGCGTCGTCGGGCTGACCCGCTCCCTGGCGCTGGAGGCGGCGAAGACCGGCGTCACGGTCAACGCGGTCTGCCCCGGCTACACCGATACCGATCTGGTCGACGAAGCCATCGACGTGATCGTCGGCAAGACCGGGCGCGAGGCCGCACAAGTGCGCACCGAGATCGAAAGCACCAGCCCCATGGGCCGCCTGATCACCACCGACGAGGTCGCCGAAACCGTCGCCTGGCTGTGCTTGCCGTCGTCGTCGGCGATCACCGGACAATCGATCGTCGTCTCCGGCGGCTCGGTTACCAACTGATCGGGCGAAGGGAGAAAGCAGGCCATGGCCGACACATCCTATCTGGACTGGCCGTTTTTCGATGACGGCCACCGGCAATTGGCCGCCGACCTGACCGCCTGGGCGGCAGCCGAATTCGGCGGCGATGATCATGCCGAGCCCGCCGGCCACGACGCCCTCGATGCGCAAGCCGGCGCCCTGGCCGCCAAGCTGGGCGCTGCCGGCTGGCTCAAATACACGGTGCCCGCCGCCTATGGCGGGGCGCTCGAAAACCTGGATGCGCGCTCGCTTTGCATCGCCCGCCAGAGCCTCGGCTACCATTCCGGCCTCGCCGATTTCGTGTTCGCCATGCAGGGGCTGGGCTCCGGCTCGATCACCCTTTTCGGCACGGAAGAACAGAAAGCCAAATACCTCCCCGGCGTCGCCGCCGGCACCCAGATCGCCGCTTTCGCAATCTCCGAAGCCGAGGGCGGATCGGACGTGGCCGCCATGACCACCAGCGCCGAATTGGACGGCGGCGATTACGTCATCAACGGCGCCAAGGCCTGGATTTCCAACGCCGGCATCGCCGGTCATTACGTGCTGTTTGCGCGCACCGGCGAAGCCCCCGGGTCCAAGGGCATATCCGCCTTCGTGGTCGATGCCGATACCAAGGGGCTCGACGTCACCGAGCGGATCAGCGTCATCGCGCCGCACCCCCTGGGCACCATTACCTTCACCGATTGCCGGGTGCCCGCCGCCAATTTGATCGGCCAGCCCGGCGCAGGTTTCAAGGTGGCCATGGCGACCCTCGATATTTTCCGCGCCACCGTCGGCGCCGCCGCCCTCGGCTTTTCCCGGCGCGCCATGGACGAGGCCACGGGCCGCGCCAAATCCCGGCGCCTGTTCGGCCAGAACTTGTCCGAGTTTCAGCTCATCCAGGAGAAGATCGCCGACATGGCGCTGAAGATCGACGCCGCCGCATTGCTGGTCTTCCGCGCCGCCTGGGTGAAGGACGTGCAAGGGGCGCGGGTCACCCGCGAAGCCGCCATGGCCAAGCTTTATGCCACCGAATCGGCGCAGGAAGTCATCGATCAGGCGGTGCAGATTTTCGGCGGCACCGGTGTCGTTTCCGGCGTGCCGGTGGAGCGCCTCTACCGGGAAATCCGCGCCCTGCGCATCTACGAAGGCACCTCGGAGATTCAAAAACTGATCATCGCCGGCGAGGCCTTGAAGGCAGCGGGCGGGTAAGCGGCGCCGAAGGTGCGACGCGACACCCGAAAAACCATTAACATTGTTGTCATTTGGTAACATTTGTTGACATTTTCGCATGTCAATAGCCCTCGGCGCAGCTTGCGCGGCCGGGATCAAAACGTCCTATTCACAATGTTCAAGAGCAGGAGCCTCATATAGAACGTGGGCAGACAATTGCAAGTCCAAGCCGCAAAGTTCGGCCGGCAATTCTTGCCCCACGCGCCGTGCCAGGTTTAGGGGATCGGCGCCTGCTCGACCGGTTGGCGGCGAAACAGGCGCAAGCGTAAACGGACTGCGCCAAGGGAATCCCCAGGTCAATTTCGTCCGCTGGAATGGAATGAATTCGATGCGGCCAAATAGCCAAATACCCAAAGGCACGGCCCTGGCGATTAACCGACCATCAACCGACCGCCATATTTGCGCATAAACTTCCGCTTATCGTCGGCTTCGTAAAAAACAATCTTGATGGTTTTCTGTTGAAGCTTGTCGTCCAGGCCTTCGATGCCGATGGACCATTTGCCGGCGATATTGTCGTCGAGCCAATCCTCGATTTTCAGGAGCGATTCTCTGGTCCTGTAAATGACGCCGTGGCCGAGGGTTTTTGATGAACGATTTACCATGTCATTGATGTGGGGATGGGCGGCCACGATACAAGGGACCACGGCGCCGATAATTGTAACAAATTGTGGCAATCGCCGGGCGCCGCCCGGTGCCGTTTCAAAGCCGCTCTAAACGCCTATAATTGAACGCAACGGCCGTAAGTTCGGCTCGCGGGAGTTCCGTACAATGAACGCAAATATCGACCGCGTCCATGCCGGGCGCCTGCTCGCCCATCCGGGGCGCCAAGGCGTGCAATTGGGCGTCAGCATCGGGATCGAAGACGGGCGCATCGCCCATGTGTTGAGCTTGGATTGCGGGCCTGAACCCGGCGCCGCGCCTGCCCTCGGCGGCGCCGGCGCGCTGGTGCTTCCGGCCCTCGCCAATGCCCACGACCATGGCCGCGGCCTGCGCCCGATCGCCTATGGCGCCGAGGACAAGGCCTTGGAAACGTGGCTGCCGGCGACTTATTCGCATCCACCCGTGGACCCCTATCTGGTGGCCGGCGTCGCCTTTTCGCGGATGGCGCTTGGCGGCTTCGCGTCCGCGGTCCACTGCCATTTGTCGCGCCCGCCGGAGGTGATGATCACCGACGCCGAAGCCGTCCAGCGCGCCGCCGCCGATGTGGGCATGCGCATCGCCTTCGTGGTTCCCATGCGCGACCGGCACCGCATGGCCTATGCCGAGGACCAGGATGTCATCGCCCATTTGGAGCCCGCCGACCGGGAGCAAATCCTGGAAAACACCGGGAGCAAATCCTGGAAAACTGGGTGCGCGATCTGGCGCCCATCGACGAGCAGATCGCCTGCGCCGATGAAATCGCGGCGCGCTTCGAGACCGACATGTTTCAGGTCCAGTATGGCCCCGTCGGCGCCGAGTTTTGTTCCGATGCAATGCTCGAAAAAATCGCCGCCGCCGCCAAGACCAAGAACCGGCGCATCCATATGCATTTGCAGGAAACCAAATATCAGCGGGCCTGAGCCGACGCCGCCTACCGGCAAGGCATCGTCACCCATTTGGACCGCATCGGTCTGTTGTCACCCCGCCTCACGGTGGCCCACGGGGTCTGGCTGCGCGCCGCCGAATGCGAATTGCTGGCGGAACGCGGCGTTATCGTGTCGATCAATACCAGCTCCAACCTACGCCTGCATTCGGGCATCGCGCCGGTGGCCGATCTGATCCGCGCCGGGGTTCAAATTGCCATCGGCCTCGACGCCGCCTCCATCGACGACGACGACGGCCTTCGCGAAATGCGCCTGACCCAGCTCCTGCACGCCGGCACCGGCTTCGACGAGGTCTTGAGCCCGGCCCGCCATCTTCGAGGCGGCCATGACCACCGGGCCCCGCGCCGTGACCGGGCGCGATGATTTCGGCGTTATCGAGGCTGGCCGGCCCGCTGATCTTATCGTCGCCGATTATGACGCCATGGCGGCCGATCTGATCGACGGGCTTGCCGATGAAGAAACCATCTTCCTCCGCCGCGCCAAGGCCGAGGTCATCGACGCGGTGATCGCCGCCGGGCGCCTGATCGTCAAGGACCGGCAGGTGACCGGCTTTGATTTGAAGGCGGCGTCGGAAGAATTGCAATCCCAGGCCGCCGCCCATGGCGAGGGCTTGCGCGCCTTGCGCCCCCTGCTCGGCCGCTTTCAGGAGCCATTGAAGAAATTTTATCTATCGGGCGGGCACATAAAACGGCCCTAATCGGCCGGCGCCGCCTTCGATTGCGCCGGTCGATCTGGCGGCTTAATGTGGCTTAATAATAAATCAACAGAGGGAACAAACATGGCTTTCACCCTACGCTCCGCCCCGGCATCGCCGTTCGCCCGCAAGGTGCGTATCGGCGCCCACGTGGTCGGCCTTATTGATGACATCGAGCTGCAAGGCGGCCCGTCCGGCGACGACGACGTGATTTACCAGCAGAACCCCTTGGGCAAAATCCCAGTGCTGGTGACCGCGGACGGGCGCGCCATCTATGACAGTCCGGTGATCCTGGAATATCTGGACGCCATCACCACGCCCGGCAGCCTGATCCCCACCGAAAGCGGCGCCCGCTTCGACGCCTTGCGCCTGCAGGCGCTGGCCGACGGCATTCTCGATGCAGCCATTCTTATAATTTATGAAGGCCACTACCGGCCCGATCAGCAACCCTACGAGCCGTGGCTGGATTTCCAGCGCGGCAAGATCGAACGCACCCTGGATGTGCTGGCCCCCGATCCGCCGCCAGCCGAGCCCATCACCGTCGGCACCATCGCGCTGGCCTCGGCCCTCGGCTACCTGGATTTCCGCAAACAGGTGGAATGGCGGGCGCGCAATCCGGCGCTGATCCCCTGGCTGGACGCCTTCGCCGCCGCCTGCCCCGGCTTCGACGAAACCCGTCCCGACGCGTGAGGCTCCAATGACCGATATTGATTTCAACCAGGCCGTCGAGGATTTTTGGCAAGCGAGTCAGGGCGGTGCGTTCCCGGTTCAATGGCAGGATAGCTTCGACCGGGAGACCGCTTATCGCATCTGCCTTGCCATGATCGCGCGGCGCGCGGCGAACGGCGATCCGCAAGCCGGCTGGAAGGTGGGGCTGACCGCCAAGGCGATCCGCGAACAGCAGGGGGCGAGCGAGCCGGTTTTCGCGGTCTTGTACGACAAGGGCCGCTGGCAGAGCGGCGTCAGCCACCCGTACGCCGATTTGATGCGCCCCGGCTGGGAGAACGAATTGTGCCTGACCATGGGCGCCAGCTTAAGCGGCCCCGACGTCACCGAAGAAGAAGCCAAGGCGGCCGTCGCCACCGTCGCCCCGGCGCTGGAGATCATCGAACAACGCCCGCCGCCGGGCAAGGGATCGGGGTTCTTGTCCGGCGCCGACAACGGCCAGCAACGGGCCTTCGTTGTCGGCGCCGCAACGCCTTACGATCCGGCTATCCACGATCTCGCGGAATCCTGCGTCGATCTTTATGTGAATGGTGAATTTCAGGAAAAGGCCTATGGGGTGGAAATTTTGGAATCCAGCCCGATCGCATCGATCCGGTGGCTGGCCGGGAAGTTGGCCGAATTCGGATTGGAACTGAAGGCCGGCAGCGCCGTCATGACCGGGTCGTTCACCAAGCAGTACCGGTTCGAAGGCCCGGTGGAAATCGAGGCCCGGTTCGAGCCGTTCGGCACCGTCACCGCCACATTTACGTAATATCCGCCGGGAAGACGCCATGAACAGATCACCACTGCACCCAATCACCGCTGATGAAATCCGCGCCTATGACGCGGACGGAGTGGTTTGCATCCGCCGCCAGTTCGACCAGGAATGGACCGAACATATGCTGGCCGCCTGTTTTGCCGATCTGGAATGCCCGGCCGCCCGCCAGTTGACATCCGACGATGACGGCGATCCGGGGCGGCTGGTGGCGGCATCGCACATGTCCCGCAAAAACAGCGTGTTCATGGATTTTGTCACCAACTCGCCGGCCGCCGAGATCGCCGCCCGGCTGATGGGCCTCACCGAAGTGCGCTTTTTCTACGATCAGCTTTTCATCAAGGAGCCGGGCACCCTGGCGCCGACCGCCTGGCACCACGACCTGCCGTTCTGGCCCCTCGACGGCAATCATGTGGCCTCGGTCTGGCTGGCGCTGACGGCGGTGACCAAGGCGACCAGCGGCCTGGTCTATGTGGCCGGTTCGCACAAATGGGGCAAGATGTACCGGCCGGTGCCGGCGGTGCCCATCGAGGGCTTCAATTTGGCCGAAGCCGAAACCTACGAAGACTGCCCCATGTTTCACAAGGATTTCGGCAATTCCGGTTACCGGTATTTGGATTGGGACATGGAGCCCGGCGATTGCCTGGTGCACCATCCCCTGGCCGTGCACGGCGCCGGCAAAAACGCCTCCAACGATCAAATTCGGGTGGCGCTGAGCAGCCGCTTTTTCGGCGGCGACATCACCTGGCACGGGCACCGCACCAAATTCCTGATTCCGGGGACCGAAGACGGGGCCGCATTCGAAGCCGGGCGACCGCCCGCCGACGATCACGTCTTTCCGGTGGTCTGGCGGGCTTAGCGCGGCTTTCACATTCCGCCGCTTTCACATTTCCCAGCTTTCACATTGCAGTGGCATTTACGGAATTACGCGTGCCGCCGCCGTGCCCCGGATGGTAAATATCCCGGTCAACGAAACACCAGGGATTGGGAATGCCATGTTTGAAATATCGACGAAAATTAATCGCTTCGCCGCGGCGCTGCTGGTGGCTGGATTGGCGCTGAGCG
>JAYGEH010000217.1:0-4325 GCA_046582475.1 Rhodospirillales bacterium | reverse complement strand
CTCCTCAAGTTGTACCATTGACTTAATCCTTGGATAATACGATCAGTAAGATACCGGAGAATTCAAAATTATTCAGCGATTTGCCTGAATTCTCTCTCAACCCCCCAGGTTCACACGGAACCAAGGGCTGAGCCATCGCCGTATAATCGTTGCAGTCACAGAAAGTATTGTCATGCTAATGATAGTATGTTTGTTTAGATATATACTGCCTGGCTGTCGATTGCCACTGATTTTTGCTCCAGAAGCGGACCATGGCAATGCAACGAAACTATTGACACGCAGGTGCGACATACGTCCGGTTAGACGATCGGCATGATCGACTGATTCAAATCGGTTGATTACAAAACGATCAATGCATGGAAATTGAGCATGAACAAATCGACGGCAAAATCCGATCAGTGGCAGTTTTGGATTGACCGCGGCGGCACCTTTACCGATATCGTTGCTCAGCGTCCCGACGGCTCGCTGCTCACACACAAACTGCTTTCCGAAAACCCCGAACGCTATGAAGATGCCGCCATTCAGGGCATCCACGATTTGCTCAAGGACGCCAATGAAGGCGGCTTTTCAGAGGCTTTGATCGAGTCCGTAAAGATGGGCACGACGGTCGCCACGAACGCCTTGCTTGAGCGCAAGGGCGACCGAACGGTATTGCTCATCACCAAGGGTTTCCGGGATGCCCTGCGCATTGGCTATCAGGACCGGCCACACTTATTTGCCCGGCATATTCAATTGCCGGAACTGCTTTACGAGCGGGTGATCGAGGTAAACGAGCGGTACTCGGCGCAGGGTGAGGTATTGATTCCGCTGAACCTGGAAAACACGCGCACCGAGCTTCAACAAGCCTACGACGACGGTATTCGATCCGCTGCGATCGTGCTGGTCCACGGCTATCGCTATCACGATCACGAGAATTCGGTGGCGGCTTTGGCGCGCGATATTGGGTTTTCACAGATCTCCGTCTCCCACGAAGTCAGTCCGTTGATGAAGCTCGTCGGGCGCGGCGACACGACCGTCGTCGACGCTTACCTGTCTCCTATCCTTCTCCGCTATGTCGACCAAGTCGCCTCACAATTGGGCGACACGCAACTCATGTTCATGCAGTCAAACGGCGGATTAGCGGACGCCCGCTTTTTCCAGGGAAAGGACAGCATCCTTTCCGGACCCGCTGGCGGTATTGTCGGGGCCGTACGCACGGCCGGCATGGCGGGATTTGACAGACTGATCACTTTCGACATGGGCGGCACCTCCACCGACGTGGCACATTTCAACGGTGAGTATGAGCGCGCCTTCGATACACAAGTCGCCGGCGTGCGCATCCGCGCACCAATGATGCGCATCCACACGGTGGCGGCGGGCGGCGGCTCCATATTGCATTTCGATGGGCAGCGCTACCGGGTCGGGCCGGAATCGGCGGGCGCCGATCCTGGCCCCGCATGTTACCGCCGCGGCGGACCTCTGACGGTGACCGACGCCAATGTCATGGCCGGGAAAATCCAGGCTGAATTCTTTCCGCGGGTATTTGGACCGGAAGGTGACCAGATCCTGGACGCCGACATTGTCGGCAAGAAATTCGAAGCCCTGGCTGCCGCCATCAAGGAAGCCACCGGCGACGAACGCACGGCGGTCGAAGTCGCCGATGGTTTTCTCATGATTGCCGTCGACAACATGGCAAACGCCATCAAACAAATCTCGATTCAGCGTGGCCACGACGTTACCGACTACACATTAAACTGCTTCGGCGGCGCCGGCGGTCAACATGCGTGTCTGGTCGCCGACGCCCTTGGTATCACCAATGTGTTCATTCACCCATTTGCCGGCGTATTGTCGGCCTACGGCATGGGACTGGCCGAATATCGGGTGATGCGCGAGCGTGCGGTCGAATCAATCCTGGACGACGCGCTGGTGACAGAACTCGAAAATACTCTCGCGGACATGCAACAAGCCGGCCAGACCGAGATGAAACGCCAAGGCGTGGATCCGTCGGTTACGCGCGCCGTACACAAACTCCATCTTCGCTACGAAGGCACCGATTCCCCGCTTGAGGTCGAGTTCGCGGACCGCGCCAAGATGGTCGCGGCCTTCGAAAAGTCCCATCACACGCAATACGGCTTCATCGCACCGGAGAAGCGCCAGATCGTCGAGCAGATCACGGTCGAGGTCATCGGCGGCGGCTCGGAAATCGAAGAATCGGAGATCGCCGTCGCTGAAGACGCCAAAGCGCCCCAGCCCCTGGCCGAGGTCGAAGCTTATATGGCGGGTGCCTTGGTGCCGACAAATGTTTTCGAACGCGAGGAGATGAGGCCGGGCTGCCGCGTCGATGGGCCGGCCGTTATCGTCGAGGCGAATGCTACCACCGTCGTCGAACCGGGATGGGCGGCCGAGGTCACATCCCGCAACCATCTCATGCTCCGCCGCGTCGAACCCCGCCCCGGCCAGGCCAAGGTGGGCACGGAATTAGACCCTGTCATGCTGGAACTGTTCAACAATCTGTTCATGTCGGCCGCGGAGCAAATGGGAGAAACCCTCAAGAACACTGCCTATTCGGTCAATATCAAGGAAAGACTGGATTTTTCCTGCGCCGTCTTCGATCCAAACGGCGAACTGGTGGCCAACGCACCTCACATTCCAGTCCATCTCGGATCCATGAGCGAAAGTGTCAGGACAGTCATCAAGGAGCGCCAGGACACGATAAAGCTGGGCGACGTTTACATGCTGAATACACCGTACAACGGCGGCACGCATCTGCCTGACATCACGGTGATTACGCCGGTGTTCGACGAGGCGGGCAACGATATCCTTTTTTACGTCGCCACGCGCGGACACCACGCCGAAATCGGCGGCAAAACGCCCGGCTCGGTGCCGCCCGACAGCAAACATATCGACGAAGAAGGCGTGCTTATCGACAACTTCCTGTTGGTCTCTGGCGGCCGGCTGATGGAAAAAGAGACCGAAGAACTCTTCACGACCGCCCCCTATCCGACCCGGAACTTCCGTCACAACCTCGCCGATCTCCAGGCGCAGATTGCGGCCAACGAAAAAGGTGTGCAGGAACTCCGCAAGATGGTATCGCACTTTGGCCTCGACGTCGTGCACGCATACATGCAGCACGTGCAAGATAACGCCGAAGAGTGTGTGCGCCGAATTCTCCACGTGCTCAAAGACGGCAGCTTCGTTCAAGAGACGGACTACGGAGGGAAAATCTGCGTCGACATCAAAGTGGACAATGACAAACGAGAGGCGATCATCGACTTTACCGGCACATCGCCTCAGCAGTCCAACAATTTCAACGCGCCGTCATCAGTGTGCATGGCTGCCGTGATTTATGTTTTCCGCCTCCTTGTCGACGAAGACATTCCGCTGAATGGGGGTTGCTTGAAACCCCTCAACGTCATTATTCCAGAGGGTTGTCTGCTGGCCCCCAGCTACCCGGCCGCCGTCGTCGCCGGCAATGTTGAGACCTCGCAAACGGTTACCAACGCGATCCTTGGCGCTTTGGGCATCATGGGGGCAAGCCAGGGCACCATGAACAACTTTACGTTCGGCAATGAAGGCGCCTACCAGAACTATGAAACCATTGCGGGGGGCTCGGGCGCTGGACCGGACTTCGATGGTACCGACGCGGTGCATACCCACATGACGAATACCCGTGCAACGGACGCGGAGATCTTGGAGTGGCGCTTTCCGGTGATCGTCGAGGCCTTCTCTATCCGGCCGCACTCGGGCGGAAAAGGGAAGCACATGGGCGGTGACGGCATCATCCGTCGCGTTCGTTTCCGAGAACCGATGATGGCGGCGATTTCGTCGTCGAATAGAATATGCAGACCCTACGGCATGGCCGGCGGTGAGCCGGGCAAGTCCGGCCGAAATTATGTGGAGCGCAGCGACGGAACCGTCGAGGAGCTGGCCGGCGCCGACCAGAGAGATATGAAGGCGGGTGACGTATTCGTTATCGAGACGCCGGGCGGCGGCGGGTATGAACCGCCTCAATAATCCCCCGGCAACGGCGCCGGCATGAAAAGATCGGTATTCAGCCGCCCCTCGGTGACAGCACGATAAATTGCCAAAGATACAACCGATGATGCTTACCAGAATTGCAATTATCGGAGGTACGGGTTCGCTCGGTAGCGGCCTGGCAATAAAGTGGGCTCGAGAGAGTTATACCAACTTGAAAAAAGAATCATTGATACGCCCACTCACGTAGTCCGATTGACATAATTTTCCAAGGTTGATCGACGAGCTGGTTCCAAGCGAAGCAGCAGTGATCAATAATTTCATTGTAAGATTTGAATATCCTGTTTGAGAGCCAGTTATCGCGCATGAAC
>JAYGEH010000137.1:0-17079 GCA_046582475.1 Rhodospirillales bacterium | reverse complement strand
CCTTTCCATTACCAGCCCGAGACCGGCGCTTCCGACGAGGATTTGCGCCAATATATCCTGGAAAATTCGGCGACCATTTTCCATCCGGTCGGCACCTGCAAGATGGGCCGAGGAGAGGCCGCGGTGGTCGACGAACGGCTGCGGGTTCATGGACTGGAAGGTTTGCGCGTCGCCGATGCGTCGATCATGCCGACCATCTGCGGCGGCAACACCAACGCGCCGGCCATCATGATCGGAGAAAAAGCCGCCGATATGATCAAGCAAGACGCCCGTTAGGGAGCCCTAGCCCACCGCCGCCCAGGAGGGCGCGTATTCGTCGATCGTGGTGCGGCGCATATCGCATTTGTATTTCAAATCCTCGAACGGCGTTCCCCGGTGCAGGGTGCAGCAGTTGTCCCAGATCACCAAATCGTTCACCCGCCATTTATGGCTGTAGACGAACTCATCCTGCGTCGCGAAATCGGTCAATTCCTGAATAAGTTTGGCGCCTTCATCGGCGTCCATTCCGATAATGCGCCTGGCATGGGCGCCGGCCATATAGCTCTTGCGCCCGGAGCGGGGAATGATCCGCACCAGCGGGTGCATGACCGGAGGCAAGCTTTGCTCGTGCTCGGTGGTGAACACGGTCATGCCGCCTTTTTCGCGGGTATGCCAGATGCAGTGCTCGGCCACCAGATCCTCGATCCGCGCCTTCATCGCGTCCGACAAGGCATCGTACGCGGCGCGGATGTCGGCAAATTCGGTGTTGCCGCCCGACGGCGGAACGATCCGCCCGGACAGCATCGACCATTTGGTCGGCATCGGATTGAAAGACGAATCCGTATGCCAAAGCCGGTCGCCGGCGCGCAACACCCGGCGCGAATGATCGGCGGGCAGAATTTTGTAATTTGTATCCAGGTTGGAGGAATCGAACAGATATTGGGGCAAGCGGTTTTTCTTGGCGGCAAATCCCGATGCCGCGCCCGCCGGTGATTCGCGCGGCCCGAAATAGGCGGCAAAATGGGGATGCAGTTTTTGATGTCGTAATTCATGTGCGCACGCGGCCCTCGTTTATCGGCCAATCCACAATAAACCCAATTCGTTCCGATTTCACCCGGAACATGCTTTAGTTAAACTTGGAGGGCAGATCCTGGATGGCGTCGTCGATGAGGCTGGCGGCCTTGTCGCCCTGGGCCTCGTCGGTAAGCAGCGTCCGTGTGGCATCGATGGCCAGATCGGCGGCGAAGGCGCGCACTTCCGAGGTGGCGTCGGCTTCGGCCTGGGCGATGCGGTCCACCGCCTGTTTTTCCCGGCGCTTGAGCGATGCTTCCAAATCGTCGGTCATGCGTTGGCGCAATTTCTGCGCTTCCTCGCGAGCCGCGGCGATAATATCCTCGCCTTCTTTTTCCGCCTCGGTCAATTTGCGTTTGGTGGCGGCCAGCAGGTTCTGCGCTTCTTCGCGCAGCAAGGTGGCTTCTTCGATGCGCGTCTGAATTTCCGCGATCTTGGCATCCAAGGCGGTGGTGGCAAAGCGCCAGACCGGCTTGAACAACAAGCCAACCAGAATGACAAAGGAAACCGCGACCCAGAATGTGGGCGCATGCCAGAAAGGCTCGGCGGCGGCGCCCGCGGTGGCCGCATAGGCGGTGCCGATCATCACTTTCCAGTCTCCAGCGCCCTGGCCTCGAAAGCCTTGTCGACGGCGGCACCGGCAGCCGCGTCCGATGGTTTTACGCCGATCAGCCGTTCGGTCGCGCTGGCCGCCGCTTCGACGGCCGCTTGGCGAATACCGGATACCGCATCCCGTTTCGCATCTTCGATGTTTTCTTCCGCCGCCTTGACGGTCTCGGCCAATTCCCGCCCCAGTTCTTCCTGGCGGCGGCTGGCTTCTTCGGTGGCGGCGCGGGCGGCGTCCTGAATGGCGCCGCGCGCCTGTTCGCGGGCCTGAACCAGCGCTGCCTCATAGCTTTCCGAATCGGCCTCCGTCTCGGCACGCAATTTCTCGGCGGTGTCCAGATTGTCGTCGATTTTTTCCTGGCGCTCCTCCAGTACCTGGCCAATGCGCGGCAAGGCCACGCGCGCCATCAGCACGTAGAGAAGAACGAACGCAATCACCAGCCAGACGAGCTGGGTCGGGAAAGTGGAGAGATCAAATTGCGGCATCGGTGTTCTCGGCTTAACCGGACTGCGCACCGGCGGATGGCTGATCCGCGGGGGTGCGATCCGAATGCGTCAGCCGAAGAGAATGATCAGCGCGATAACCAGCGCAAAAATCGCCAGCGCTTCGACCAGGGCGAACGATACCCATGCCGTGGTGGTAATCGCGCCGGCGGCGCCCGGATTGCGCCCAACAGCGGTGATCAGCGCGGCCCAGATCAGCCCGATGCCGATGCCCGGGCCGACAAAGCCCAGTGTGGCCAAACCGGCGCCGATGACCTTGGCGGATTCAATATCCATAATTCGTGTTCCTTTCAGAGGTTTAGGAATTTCTGTATTCGAATAAATCAGTGCAGGTGAACCGCATCCGAAATGTAGATACAGGTCAAAATGGTGAAGATGTATGCCTGCAGGAAGGCGATCAGGAATTCGAGGGCGGTCACCGCGACCAGGCCGGCAACCGGAACGGCGCCAAAGATGCCGAGCGGTATGACGAACCCGGCCAGAACCTTCAGCAAGGTATGCCCGGCCATCATATTGGCGAACAGGCGGACGCTTAAGGAGACCGGACGCGAGAGATAGGAGATAATCTCGATCGGGACCAACAGCGGCGCCATCAAAATCGGAACCCCCGGCGGCAGGAAAAACGAGAAGAATTTCATGCGGTGTTTGACGATGGCGATGACGGTTATGGCGACGAAAATAAAGGCCGCCAGGGCGAAGGTCACCGCCAGATGGCTGGTATAGGTGAAGCTGTAGGGAATCATGCCGAGAATGTTGCCAAACAGGACAAACATAAACAGCGTAAAGACGAACGGAAAATAAGGTTTGCCTTCCTTGCCCACCGTATCGGAGAGCATTTTGGCGATAAACCCGTAACTCAGCTCGGCCAGCAATTGCCATCGGTCCGGCACCAGCGCCCTTTTGCGGACGCTCAGCACCATCATTGCCGAGGCCGCCAGAATGGCGAATATCATAAAGGCCGAGGAATTGGTGAACGATACGTCAAGATCGCCGATCCGGATCGGAATCCAGGGCGTGATTTCAAACTGTTCCAGTGGGTTATGCGCTTCAGCCACTCAATCTTTCCCCGCATCGATGCCGGATTTACCGCCCTTGCCGCCGGGTGGGCTGTAGCCGGCGCTATACTTGTATCCGCTAGCCAAGCGATAAATACTTAAAAATCCGGCCATGCTTCCCAACAGTGTAAATACGATCATCAACCATGGTTTGGTATCCAGCCAGCGGTCCAACAAAAGGCCGATGCCGATGCCAACTCCCAATGCCGCGATCATTTCGGTACCGACGCGGCCGGCCAGCGCCATTCCGCTTCGTTGAGTTTCGTTCCGGCCAATCCCATCTTCAACGCCAATGGAACCCGCATCATGCCCTCGCAGGCGGTTAATGCGTGCTTCCAAGTCATCTTCGGACTGTGGATTTTTCTCTTCGTTCACCACGAAGACCTCCACCGTCTATCTTGAGGGGGTAAGGGCAGAAAACTCCTTCCGATCGAAGTCGCGCCATTGAATTCGCCGGGACCATATCTTTCGCATCCCTGGCTGTCAAGGATCAAAGGTCACACCTTAACTATCTGAATTTAAACAATTTAAATGAATATTCAGGCGGTCGCGCGTAATTCCATGGCCTGCCCCAGGTCGACCGAAACCAGTTGCGAAACGCCTTGCTCGCCCATGGTCACGCCGAACAATCGATCGACCCGGGCCATGGTCATGCGGTGGTGGGTGATAACCAGAAAGCGGGTCGACAGGGAATGGGCGATTTCCTCGACCAGGGAGCAGAAGCGGTCCACATTGGCGTCGTCGAGCGGTGCGTCCACTTCGTCGAGCACACAGATCGGCGCCGGATTGGTCAAAAACACCGCGAACAGCAGCGACAGCGCGGTCAAGGCCTGCTCGCCGCCGGACAGCAACGAAAGGACTTGCAGGCGCTTGCCCGGCGGGCTGGCCATGATTTCCAATCCGGCTTCCAGGGGATCGTCGGAATCGGTCAAGCTCAGATGGGCGCGGCCGCCGCCAAACAGGCGCACGAACAATTCCTGGAAGTGGGTGTCCACCTCCTTGAAGCTCGCCAACAGGCGCTGGCGCCCCTCCCGGTTCAAATCCGAGATGCCGCGCCGCAATTTGTCGATGGCCTGCAACAGATCGGCGCGCTCGGTTACCAAGGTTTCCATTTGCTCGGTCAGTTCCTGGGCCTCGGTTTCGGCGCGAAGATTGACCGGTCCCATATTTTCCCGCTCCCGGATCAGGCGCTCGACCCGTTTCTCGGCGGCCTCCAATTGGGGCAGTTCGGCATCTTCCTTGGCGGCGGCGATTTCGCGCAACTGATCGGGCGCGCTGCGCAGCCGGTCATGGATGCGTTCGGTCAAGGCGGCGGCGGTTTGATTGGCCTGTTCGACCGCGGCTTCGGCGCGAACCCGGGATTCCCGCGCCGCCGAAAGCCCGGCTTCGGTCTCGCGCAGCGATTTGTCGGCCTCGGCCAGTTTGGTTTCGCCCGCCGCCAGTTTGTCGGCGAAGCTGCCGCGCTCGGCCTCGGCTTTTTCGGTGCGGTCCAGCAACTCGGCGCGCCTTCTCTCGATATCCGATGGTTGATCGGCAAGCCGCTCAAGCTCTTCGGTCAGCGCCTGGCGGCGTTCGGTCAACTGGCCCTGGCGCTCGGTGGCGCCCGATTTGCGCTCTTCCCAGGATGCAATTTCATCGGCAATCGCGCTCAGGCGCCGGCACCGGTCCTCGGCCCGGCGGTTCAGGGTTTCCGATGCGCTTTGCGCCTCGATAAGGCGCGTCCGCTGGGCTTCCACATGGTTGCGCAATTCTGCGGCCTTGGCGCGCACCGGTTCAATCTCGGACATTTCCTCGGCGCCGGCTTCAAGCTCGGCCAGGGCGCCCGCCGCCTCTTCCAGGTCCGACGTTATGCGCGCCGCCGCTTCCTCGCGGGCCGCGAGTTTGGACTGGGATTCCGTGGCTTTTTGCCGCACTCTGGCCAGCAATTCGCGGGCTTCGGCGAGCCCATCGGCACAGCGCCGCGCCTGGCCTCTTGCGTCGGCTTCCAGGCGCGCCGCTTCCCCGGCGCCGGCGCGGGCAGTATCGGCGCGCTCCTTGGCGTCCCCGGCGGCGCTCCTGGCGGTGCCCAATTCGGCCCGGGCGCTTTGCAGCCGGTTGCGCTGCTCGAGCCGTACCGCCGCGCCGGTGGGCGCTTCGGCGGCGGCGTAATAGCCGTCCCAGCGCCAGAAGGCGCCGTCCCGGGTCACCAGACGCTGGCCCTGGTGCAGCAACGGCTGCAAACGCCAGCCGGCTTCCCCATCTTCGACGATGCCGATCTGGCTCAGGCGCCGGTTTAACGGATCCGGCGCCTGGACGTGCAGCGACAAAGCCTCGGCGCCATCGGGCAGCGCCGGCGCTTCATCATCTCGGGCTTCCATCCCATGCCAGTGGACCGGCGCCGCTTCGTCGGTGGCCGCCGACAAATCGTCGCCAAGGGCCGCGCCCAAGGCCGCCTCCAGGCCGGCATCGACGTTAACGGAATCGACAACCGGAGGCCAAAGATCGGGATCGCCCAGCTCGAGCAAATCGGCGAGGGCCTTTTCCTCCGCCTCCAGGCGCGCCAATTCATTAATCTGGGTTTGCGCCGCTTCGCTGGCTTCGTCGGCCAGGCGCTGGGATTGGCGGCGCTCCGCCTCGGCCGCCTCGGCGGCGTCATGGGCGTTGGCGGCGGCTTGCTCGGCGTCCGCCGCGTTTTCTTCCGCCCCGGTGATCAGGGCCGGGTCCACGGCGTCGGCGCGCAAGGCGGTAATCTGGGCAACCAAATCTTGGTCGCTGCCCCGCAAGCGTTCGATGCGCGCGGACAATTCCTGGCGGCGGGCGGCGAGATCGGCGCCGCGGGCTTCCAGGCCCGCCAGTTTTTCAGTCAATTGGGTGAAGCCGTTTTCGGCGTCGTTGGTGGCGGCGCGCTGGATTTCCAATTCGGCGCCGGTGGCCTCGGCCTGAGCCTCTTCGTCCTTGCCGGCGCCGCCGATTTCCGACTGCTCGGCGTCGAGCCGGACTACCGCCGCTTCCGCATCCCCGGACAAGGCTATCTCGCGGTTCAAATCCTCGCCGATTTGTTCCAGTCTGGATTCGCGCTCGGCCTTAGCCGTGTCCAACCGGCCGGCCTCTTCGTCCAGGTTTTCGCGGGCAAGGGTCAGCCGTTGCAAGGCCGCGCCCGCCGCCGCTTCGGCGTTTCTGAGTTCCGGCAATCCCGATGCCGCCTCGGCTTGCGCCGTTGCCGCCTGGGCGGCGGCCGCGGCCGCCGCGCCGACGGTGCGCTCAATTTCCGCCAGGCCGGTCTCGGCGCTCAGCAATTCCGTCTCGGCATTGTTCCAGAGAATGAGGAACAAAGTGGCTTCGGCTTTCCTGACATGGTCATTGAGGTTGCGGTAGCGCGACGCCTGGCGGGCCTGTTTCTTGAGGCTTTGCAATTGCGTTTCGAGGGTAATCAGGATGTCGTCCAAGCGCTCGAGGTTGGTTTCGGCGCCGCGCAATCTCAGTTCGGCCTCGTGGCGCCTGGAATGCAGACCGGTGATGCCCGCCGCTTCCTCCAGCAGTTTGCGCCGCACCGTCGGCTTGGCGGAAATGACCTCGCCGATATGGCCCTGGCCGACCAGCGCCGTCGAGCGGGCGCCCGACACCTGATCGGCGAACAGCAACTGCACGTCGCGGGCGCGCACTTCCTTGGAATTGACCCGGTAGGTGGAGCCCTTATCGCGCTCGATCCGGCGCGAGATTTCGACGCTGTCGGTATTATTGAACTCAGCGGGCGCGTCGCGGACCGAATTGTCCATGGTCAACAGAACTTCGGCGATATTGCGCGCCGGCCGGTTGGCGGTCCCGGAAAAGATGACGTCATCCATTTCGGTGCCGCGCATCTGCTTGGCCGAGGTTTCGCCCATGACCCATTTCAGGCTTTCGACGATGTTCGACTTGCCGCAGCCGTTGGGCCCGACGACGCCGGTCAGGCCAGGCTGGATTTCCAACTCGGTCGCATCGACGAAGGACTTGAAACCGGCGAGCTTGATTTTGCTGAATTGCATTATTCTGCGTTTCCGGGCGCCGGCTATTTGGCCGCCGCTTTGCGAAGCGCGGCGTCGAGCAGGACCCGCAACCTGGCCGCCGTCAGCTCGCCCTGGATCATTTCCTCGCCCAGGAACAAAGTCGGCGTTGAGCGCACCTGTTTGGTTTTGCTGGCCGTGTTGCGGGATTTTATGATGCTCTCATAAAGCTCTCGATGGCCCATGCAGGCTTCAAAGGATTTCTGTGAAATGCCTGCCAGCCGTCCGATTTGCGCCAGCGCCGCCGCCGGGTTCGCCGACCGCGACCAATTCCGTTGCGAGCGGTACAACATTTGGACCATCGGAAAATACCGGTCCGGGGCGGCGCAGCGGGCCAGCATCGATGCGGCCTCGGCGATTTGATCCAAGGGGAAATCTCTGTAGATCAGGCGCACCTTGCCGGTATCGATATATTCTTTTTTTATCATGACCAGGGCGCCTTGGTGCAAGTTGGCGCATTGGGGGCAGGTGAACGACGCGTACTCGGTCAGGGTCACCGGCGCGTCCACGCGGCCCATGATCTTTTCGCCGAGCATCACCGATTTCGCCGGAAGTTTTTGCGCACTCACCGCCAATCCGGTCAGCGACAGCACCAAAACCAAAGCAACGATACCACCAATTTTGACTATATATCTCGACATTCGTATTCCCACCCACAATATGTTGATAAATATACCCCCCGAATTCCGAGCCGACAAGACGCTAATATGCCGTGCTCGCGATTCGGGTAAGGTCCTTCACCGCCCAATTGGGCGCGGCCGGGGTGCCTTGGTCTAGAGCGGTTCCGGATAAATATGAATCAATTTGATGGCAACAAATCGGTTTTCCGGGTAGGCGCGGTGCGATGCCTTTGCATCGGGCAAGCGCCGCAACGCCCCCGGGGGAAAATCATCCCGGTCAAATGGTTCATATTTATCCGGAACCACTCTAGGCTTTCTTCCTGGCGGCGTTGCGCGCCATCACGCCTTGCCCAAGGGCGCGCAACGCGTCTTTCAGCTCGCCCGCCTCGATGCCGGCGAGGCGCGCATCGAGCGCCGCTTGAGCGCCCGCGTCCGGCCCCGGCCCGGTTTGGGCCGGGGCCGGACGCGGGCGCGTCACCGGTCCGTGCTGGATGCGCAGGCGCGCGATGGCGCCATAGCCGAAGTGGCTGTTGATGCGTTCGATAATCTGCGGTTCCAGATGCTGGATCTCGAGCGCCAGCGAGGACGAGCCGATGCGCAGATGCAAGGTGCCGCCGCGCCGGCTCTGGCCCGGATAGGAAATCCGTTCCGGGGTGCAGGCGCTGGCCAAATGGCTTCCGACGATATCCTCCCAATGTTCGACAATGCCGGCGCCGCCGAAGCCGCGGCGCTGGAAAATGGGGCGCGTCAAGCGTTCGATGCTGGTGGAGATGGCGCGTATCTGGTGGCGTCGCACGGTCATGGCTTGAGGGTAGGTCGCCCGGCCTTGGAGGGCAAATCAAATTGGCGTGCCAGGGTACCAAAATAGGCCGCCATAAATTAGGATTGCGCCATGGACAAAAAAACCATTGCCGAAGCGGCGCCCCGATTGCTCGCCTGGTACGATGCGAACCGGCGCCAATTGCCCTGGCGCGCCGCCCCTGGAACCAGGCCCGATCCCTATCACGTCTGGCTGTCGGAGATCATGCTGCAGCAGACCACGGTGGCCGCGGTGATCCCTTATTTTCAGAATTTCATCCAGCGCTGGCCGGACATCGAAGCCCTCGCCCGGGCGCCGCTGGACGACGTGCTGCATGGTTGGCAAGGGCTCGGCTATTACGCCCGGGCGCGCAATCTGCACAAATGCGCCGGTCTCGTCGCCAACGATCTGGGCGGCCGCTTTCCCGCCGCCGAAGCGAGCTTGCGCCGGCTTCCGGGGATCGGCGCCTACACGGCGGCGGCCATGGCGGCCATCGCCTTCGGATTGCCGGCGGCACCGGTGGACGCCAATATCGAGCGCGTCGTGGCCCGCCTGTTTGGCGTACGGGCGCCGCTGCCGAAGGCCAAGCCGCGCATCAAGGCGCTGGCGGCGAGCCTGGTGCCGCCAAATCGCGCCGGCGATCACGCCCAGGCGCTGATGGATCTCGGCGCCGGCATTTGCACCCCCGGGCGCCCCGATTGTGGCCGCTGTCCGCTGGCCACCGGGTGCCGGGCGCGCGCCGCCGGGAACGCCGAGCGGTACCCTAAAAAAGCACCCAAAAAGCCGCAGCCGACGCGCCATGGCTGGATCTTCTGGGCGCTCGATAAACGCGGCCGCGTACTGATCCGGCGGCGCCCCGAAAGCGGCCTGCTCGGCGGCATGATGGAATTCCCCTCCACCGATTGGCAGGCGACGCCGATCGGTGTTGCGGCGGCCATTGCCCAGGCGCCGGTGGCCGCCGCCGAATGGCGCCAATTGGCGGGCCTGGTGCGCCACAGCTTCACCCATTTCCATTTAGAGCTTCGCGTCCTTGCCGGCGCCGCGGATGGGCGCGGGACCAGGAAAACCTGGTGCGCCATCGATGGCTTGGGCGCCTACGCGCTACCCACGGTGATGAAAAAAGTGGCGCGGCACGTTGAACGCGGTAGGCCCGGTTAGACCCAGGCCTAGACACTGACGTTGAGGGTGGCGCCGAGCACGGCCTCCGAGGAGGCTCTGGTATTGGGCTGGATGCCATTGTCCTGGGCCAGGATTAGGGCGAAAACCAGCGTGTTGCCGCGCGCCGCCAACAGCGAGAATTGGAACCGCGCCACCTGGAACTCCAACTGGGCGGCCAAAAGCTCGGCCTGGCGGTCGTTTTCGATGTCTTCGGCGATGCTGGCGATTTCATTTTGCAGCCCGCCGATCAGGGTAGCGAAGACGGTGACCCGGGATTGCAGCGTCGCCCGGTCGGCTAAGAAATCCGCCTCGGTCAGGAGCAGCAGCGATTCGGCTTCGTCCAGATCGGCCTTGGCCCGGTCGATGGCGGTTTGGTTGGCGAAGTTTTCATAGAGCCATGCATCCAATATGCCGAGCCCGCCCTTGGTCAGGGTGCCGGTAATATTGACCGGGCCCGAAATGTCGAAATCGACGGCACCGGATGTGGTGTTGATGGAATTGAGGGTGATGGCGGTGACCGTCTCCGATTGCCCGGTGGTGGTATCGGGGTAGCTGGAATATTCGGTTAAGGTGCCGACGGTGGCTTCGGAGGCGGCAAAGCCGGTATCCGAATTCCAGAAATCGCCGCTGCCGTCTTCGATGATGAAGTAGTCGGTGCCGAGATAGACGCCGTCGATCTGCAAGGTGTCGCCCTTGGAATTGTAGGGCGCGAAAAAGGTCTGGGTCGCGAACGAGGAGCGCGATAGCGAGACGATCAGGTTCTTCTGGAAATAGACGCCGCCGTCCTTGAAGCTTTGCGCGCCGGCGGCGGCAAGCTGGTTGATCTTGCGCAGCTTGTTGTCAAAATCGACGGTGAGGGCGGCGGCGGTGATGTCGCCGGCCTCCAGCGCGGCGATCTGTTCCTGCAAATAATCCACGTGGTTTTTCAAAAAACCGATCTGCGTGAAGGCCTTGTTGAGCACGCCGATGGCGTCGTTGACGCGGTCCTTGCGGCTGATCAGCCCAGATTGCTGGCGCAGCAGGGCCTCGCTCAGCGGCGTCGTGGCGCTTTGGTCGAGCCGGGCCAGCGCCGCGTCGATGCGCGATGCGAATAGACTGGTGAGGCTGGCCGCCGCCGCCGACTGCGCCGCCCCCCGGGACAGCAAAAGCACCCGGTCGATGGTATTGACGCCGCCGGAAAGGGTGTTGACGATGGTAATCGTCGGATCAAATGCCGCTAAGGCCATGCGCCACCGACCTCCTGTCGGATCACAAAGCGTTCTATCATGGCGCGCCGGTTCGGGACATTCTGTCCCGCAAAAAACCGTCCGGGGCGCTGCTTGCTGCGGTTAGTATAGCACAGGCGCCGCTTCGGGTACAATATCAGGGCCAATAAGCCAAAATATCCGCCATGTCCGCCACCATCCTCTACAGATCGATGCCGCGCCGGTCCAGCGCCCGCCGCCACATGGATTTGGTCTCCGCCCCAAAGACAATGGCCGCATCGGCGGGCACCGTGATCCAGTCCTTGCGCCGCAATTCCTGCTCCAACTGGCCGGCGCCCCAGCCCGAATAGCCGAAGAACAGCATCGATTTTTCCGGCCGGTTGCCGGCGGCGAAGGCGTCCAGAACCGCGCGCCCCGAAGAAACCGCGAGACCGCCCTGGCGGCACAGCGACGTGCCGGCCTGAAACTCGCTGGTGTGCAGGATGAAGCCCGCGTCGGGCTGCACCGGCCCGCCGTGGCGCAGCGCCATGAGGCCATCGGCGGCGTCCGGCTCGATACGGAACGAGCGCAGCACGTCGGCCAGGTTAAGCTCGCCGGCCGGCCGGTTGAGCACCAGCCCGAATGCGCCCGAGGCATCGTGGCGGCAGATATAGATCACGGTGCCGGCGAAATTGGGATCGGCCATGCGCTTGGAGGCCACCAACAGCTTGCCGGCCAGCGACTCCTTGGGCGCCGGCGTTTGCGCAGCAGCCGCGGCCGCGGCGCCGGCCAGCACGCCGAGCGCCAAAATTATTACGAGCAATCGCCCCATGGCCATCTTGGATTCCCGGCATTCTTTCGTTAATCAGGGGGCATTATACTGGATTTCCATCGATCTGGCACCACATGCCGCAAGGAAGATATGGCCGCTAAAATAGCTCATAAACCGCCCGCTAAGCTGTTTGGCGGCGACGCCCTCGGCGCCTATGCCATGGCCGCCGTGGAAAGCGTTGCCGGCATGCTGCAAAGCGGTTCCATCTCGGTTCTCTGGTCGCTGGCCGAATTGCAGGACGCCTTCGCCGTCACCGGCGACGTGGCCGAGATCGGCGTCCACCACGGGCGCCTGTTCATCATGCTGTGCCTGGCCCTCAATCCGGGCGAGCGCGCCCATGCGGTGGATATTTTCGGCGATCCGCCGGGCAGCAACCAGGCCGACCGGGACCAGTTCCTGGCCAACCTGGCGCGCTTTCATATTGCGCCCGAGCATTTCGATCTCGCCGTCCAGGACAGCCGCACGCTGATCCAGGGGCAATGGCCGGAGCGCGCGGCGGGCAACATCCGCCTGGTCAGCGTCGACGGCGATCACCGCCGGGACGCGGTGCTCCGGGATCTCGCCCTGGCGGCGTCTTCCCTCAACGAAGGCGGCGTGATCATCGCCGACGATCTTTTCAATCCCTGGTATCCGACCGTGACCGAAGCGGTCTACGAGTTTTTCTGGCGCCAACCCGGCGATATGGAACCGCTCGCCTTCATCGCCGCCAACGGCCCGGTGGAAACCGGCGCCGCCAAGCTGCTGATGGCGCGCTCGGCCTTCGCGGCGCGCTACAAGGCTGGGCTTAAATTGTTGAACCAGGACGACCTCAAACATTGCGATGCCTTCGCCGGCTTCGCCGACGTGCCCCACTTCTACTTCGCCGCCCAGCCCTCGAAGCGGACCCTGGACGGAGCCATGCGGGCGATTTTGCGGGATATTACGTAAAGTCATGGGTTCTCCCACGCGGGCCGGCCATACCATCCCTGGTATGGTGCGCCCAAATGCGACACAAACCGCCAAAACGACCATGGGGGGGGGGGTATGGGGGTAAACCAGACGGCCCAGCCCACATGGGGATGGCATGGTTGGCCATGTGGGCGTCGGTCTCGGCACACAACCCGCTACGCCTGAATGTCTGAACCACGAGAGGCGGTGAGGAGCGAAAAGGGCGCTTTGGGCTAAAAAACTTTTCATTTGATTACTACGGCGTGTAACAAATTACTTTCTTCGTCCGACATCAATTTTACCCCCCCCCTTAATGTTATGACGGTTTCTTACGCTTCCTTACGCTTTTCGGCGGAATCGGGCGGCATTTCACCGGCTCAGGCAGGATGCCGGCGCCGGATACTGATATAGAACGAATTATGAACGGTGCAAGGGGTGGCGATGGGCAAACAGTAGAACGCAAATTCCGACCGAGGGTGGGATGGCATGGTTGACCCACCCGTGCTGCCTGGCACCAAATAGACGTTTAAGATTTAACGCTCGTGTTGCACCGACCGGTCGAGGCGGCCGGGTAACAGCGGACAGTGGGCGGCGCGTATATTCACCCGCTCCGGCAAGGCAGGAATGCAGATAAACCAGCCGCCGCCTAAGATAGCGCGTAGGAGATTTTATCGAAGTCCCGCTCGGTCATATGATTATCAAGCCCCCAGCGATGGGCCTGGCTCAAAAATTCATCGAACTGGTCTTGTGAAAAGGCTTCGTTCACGAAGCGCTCGCCGCGGCCGAACCTCGAGAAGTCCCAGGTCCGGTCTTCAAACTCCGGCGGAATCGAGTATTTCCACAAAGGCAGATACCGCTCAAGGTCTGCGTCGAGCGCCGCCTCCGCCCGGCCAATGGCCTTGAGGTAGGGCTGCAATTTGTCGTCGCTGATTTCACCGGTGACCCACCAGGCGATTGTAAATTCGCCTTTGAGGACGGCCCGCATGCCAAGCTGGTCGGCCATGTAGTTCTGCGGCGGCAGCAGGCTGGCGGCCTCGGCTTCGCCGCTCAGCAAGGCTTCCAGCCGGGCGCCAAATCCGCCATGGTTGACCGCGTTGATGCGGTCCAGCGGCAAATGTTTTTCCAGGTGGTGGAGGGCGCTGAAGTGACTGCCGGCGCGCAAGCCCACGGCAATGCCGACATCGGCCAGATCTTTCGGCTCCTTGATCTTGGAATCGGGACGTACATAGATCCCGCAGGGCGAAACGCCGTGAACATCGCGGACGATATGTCCCATTCCGGCGCCGGCCATGCAGATGCCGCCCCAGGCACAGGCCGAGGTGAGCTCGGATTTGGAAAAGAACTGGCCCAGGCGCAGTTGGGCGATATCCTCATAGTCGGTGTCCGCGGTGGTCCCCACCTTGGCTTGCTGATGGTGCAGGGCGGCCCAATTGACATGGACGTCGATGCCTTCGGATGCGAAGAAACCTTCCTCGCGCGCCACCCAATCGGTGAGACGCATGCCGGTCGGTGTCGCCTCGACACGGGTCAAATTTTCGGTCATTGGAAATCTCCATTATGGTCCGGCAACGCTTCGGTGTCGGCCACGTCTCAAATGAAATTACGCAACCGCGATACAGTAATCCTTGTTGAGACCGGTTCGCAATAACCAATTTACGTCCGCTTTTTGGGGACCGATTTGGGAACAGTACACATAATTATCGGTCTGCCGGAATAAGGGCGCCTTCCGAGGCGCCAACCCGGGCTGCGGCGTTAAAGCCTATTACAGGACAGGATGCTTAGTTCCGGCGCTTTGCCCTTCTAATTCGTATACTGTTCCGATTTAGCCCCGAATTTTTTCCACGCATTTCTTGAAAGATTGCCTCATTCGCAACTTAAGTTAAAATCGCCGCAACAATTTTATGCACAAAAGCGTGGGGAGTACCATGACCGGTCATGTGGGTTATCAATCGCTGAAACGCAGAATCGGGGCAATCCAGGCAGCCGATATCGCTGGCAATTTGTACCTGAGGATCGCGGACCGTGCCGCAATCCGGTTAGTCCCAAGACACCAAAATGGTTAACCTCTTTGTTGCCGTAACAGACTACGACTGGTTTCGATTTTTGCAGTCGCGGCCCGATATCGATGAGGTCAATTTTTGGCAGCCGGGAGGTCGCGCTAAATTCGCCGCGCTGCAAACCGGAGAACTATTTTTATTTAAGCTGCACAGCCCGAGAAACTTTATTGTTGGCGGCGGAATTTTTGCTCATGCGACGCTTCTCCCTGTTTCCCTGGCCTGGGAAGCATTCGAACATTCCAACGGCGCAACTTCCTTAGAAGAAATGCGCACTCGAATCGCCAAGTATCGCCGGCAAAGCGATGATCATATGGAAGACTACCAAATTGGATGCCGCCTGCTCGAACAGCCATTTTTCTTTGACGAATCAAATTGGATTCCTATCCCAGCCTCTTGGTCTCCAAATATTGTTACCGGAAAGACATATTCCACGGAAGAGGTGGGCGGAATGAGAATATGGCAGCAAATTCAAGAACAGATCGCCGCTCCAAGATTTGGCTTGGACGAGGAACAAGTTCCATTTGTCGGCGAATTTGATCAAGTTCGTTACGGTGAGCCATCTTTAGTTAGACCGCGTTTGGGACAAGGAACTTTTCGCGTCGCGGTGATCGATGCTTACGACCGAACTGTGCAGTCACCAGCGAAAAAATCCTTCCCGTACTTGAAGCCGCCCATATACGTCCTTATTCCGAGGGGGGTGCTCATGAAATTTCAAACGGGATGCTGCTTGGAAGCGATATTCATACTCTGTTTGACCGCGGCTACATGACGGTAACGCCAGATCACCGTTTTGAAGTCAGCAAAAGAATTCGTGAAGAATTTGAAAACGGTAAATATTATTACGGCTTTCATGGGCAGGAAATCAGAACACCGAAGAAGCCGGATTTAAACCCAGGACGCAATTTCCTGGAATGGCACAATCAGGAAAAGTTTATGGGTTAATTGTATTCCTAATCCGGGATAGGGGGCCTAGTTTCAGCATTTAGTCCTTCTAATTCGTATACTGTCCCGTATTAGCCCTACTAGCCCGGTGGCGGCGGGCGCCGTCATCGTTTTGACGAGTCTCTGCGCTTCACCATTCCCAACGCTCACGGTTCGGTTCGGGCTTCCGGTGCGCCGAGGAACTCTTCGACGAAGTCGAGCCGGTCGTTGCCCCACCAAATTTCGGCGCCGATCATCATGGTCGGCACGCCGAACACGCCAGCCTCGTGCGCGGCGCGGGTGGCGCTTTCGTAGCGCGCCTCGGCTTCGTCGCCAACCGTGAAGGCCAGGTATTCCTCCGCGTCCCAGCCAATCCCCTCCGCAACGCCGCGCAATATCGCTTCGCCGGCCATGTCGCCGCCCTCGCCCCAGACGCGCCGCCAGACGTTGGTGACATAGTCGCTCATCACGCCCCGGTCGGCGGCCAGGAAGGCGCCTTTGTTGAGGCGGTCCGGATCGTGGCTGGAGGGCCGCTTGATCACCACCCCATAGCGCGCCGCCCAACGCTGCATGTCGGCTCCCGAATAGCGGTATTTGAGGGGCATCTCGCGGGTCGTCGGCCCGGTATTGCCGCCTTCCAGCTTGAGCACAGCCAGATTGACCACGTGATAGGCGATGGCGTGCCCGTGACGCGCCGCCAAATCCGGCAACCGGCAATGGGCCAGGTAGCTGAACGGGCTGATAAAATCGAAATAGAAATCAATGACGCCGGACATGATCGGAACTCCGCCGAAAATAAATCTCGCCAACATAACGCGCGCCGGCCGGCCATGCCATGCCTTGCCTTGGCGGGCCGCGCCGGGGTTGCTTCGCTTGTCACGGTAACCACCCCGTGGCACATTGATTCCAGAAAATTCTGCAACCAGGCTGAGATCGAAACACACAATGGCAGGCATGATCGGATTTTGCGGATTGGGCGACATGGGCGCCGTCATCGTGCCCAGGCTGCTGGGCGCCGGCTATGATGTGGTCGGCTGGAACCGCACGCCGGCCAAGGCGGAGGCGCTCCTGAAGGCGGGCATGCGCTGGGCCGATACGCTGCGCCTGGACCGTCCTCAAGCCGGGCGCCAGCCACGAGCGGCACCTGCACCGCAATTGCGACGAGTTTTTCATCGTCCTCAAGGGCCGCGGCCATCTCTATGCGGAAGACCGGGAAGAGCCGGCGTCCGAAGGCGATGTGGTCTATTCGCCGAGAGGCTGCCCGCATGGCTTCAAGAACACCTCGGACGAAGACGTGGTTCTGGTATGGGGCTGGAACGGCGCGGGATCGCTCGAGGCCAGCGG
>JAYGEH010000017.1:0-4590 GCA_046582475.1 Rhodospirillales bacterium | reverse complement strand
CCCGCCGTACCGCCCACCTGGCGCACCAGCATCTGCCCCATGCGCCCGGCACATCCGAGTATTCCGATTTTTGTCATGATCCGGTTATCGGCCCCCCATCGCCCGCCGTCAACGCTCCCCAAAAAATATCTAGTCCTTCAGATCCTCCCACAGATCTTTGACCTTGGTGAAAAACCCTTCCGATTCCGGATTGTTTTTGGCGTCGCCGGATTCGGCGTCAAACTCGCGCAGCAGCTCTTTCTGTCTCTTGGTCAGGTTCACCGGCGTTTCCACATTGGCCTGGACGAACATGTCGCCCCGCTCTCTGGACCGCAGCACCGACATGCCCTTGGATTTAAGCCGGAACCTGTGGCCCGACTGGGTGCCGCCGGGGATCGTGATGCGCGCCCGGCCGCCGTCCACGGTCGGCACTTCGATATGGCCACCGAGGGCGGCGATGGTGATCGGGATCGGCACCTTGCAATAAATGTTGGGGCCTTCGCGGTTGAATATGCGGTGATCGGACACCGAGATAAAGATATAAAGATCGCCCGCCGCGGCGCCGTGGGTGCCGGCCTCGCCCTCGCCGGCGAGGCGGATGCGGGTGCCTTCCTCGACGCCAGCCGGGATTGTCACCGCCAGGGTCTTTTCCTGGCGGATACGGCCCGAGCCCTGGCATTTGGTGCAGGCTTCCTTGATCACCTTGCCTTGGCCTTGGCAGGTGGGACAGGTACGCTCGATGGTAAAAAAGCCCTGCTGGGCACGGACCGAGCCGTGGCCGCGGCAGGCCGGGCATGTATCGGGCGCCACGCCGCCCTTGGAGCCGATGCCCGAACAATCGCCGCATTGCACCGAAGACGGCACGCGAATATTGGTTTTGGCGCCGGCGTAGGCTTGCGCCAGAGTGATTTCCATATTGTAGCGGAGATCGGCGCCCCGGGACGCCCGGCGCCCGCCGCGATTGCCGCGGCCGGTGAAATCGCCGAACATTTCGTCGAAGATATCGGCGAAGCCGGAGCCGAAGCCCTGGCCGCCGGCGGTTGCGCCCTGCTCGAAGGCGTCGTGGCCGAAGCGGTCATAGGCGGCGCGTTTTTGATCGTCCGAGAGAACGTCGTTGGCTTCGTTCAGTTCCTTGAATTTCTTTTCGGCGGCGGCGTCACCGGGATTGCGGTCCGGGTGATACTTCATCGCCTTGGCGCGGTACGCCTTTTTGATAGCCGCCGCGTCGGCATCCCGTTCGATGCCCAGAATCTTATAAAAATCCTCTTTCGCCATTAGCAAATCCTGATCGATGCCAATCCCGTCAAATCGCTGGGATTATTCGGACTTCTTGTCGGGATCCACTTCTTCGAAATCGGCATCGACGACGGTGGCGTCGTCATCATTGGCGTCCTTGGGCGCGTCCGGGTCCTCTGGCGCATCGCTCCCTAAGGGGCCATCGCCCATGGCATCGGCGGCACCTTCTTCCTGGCTTGCCTTGTACATGGCCTCGCCCAGCTTCATGGAAGCCTGCATCAGGATGTCGGTTTTCGCCTTGAGGTCTTCGACGTCATCGGAATCCAAGACCTCCTTGAGCGCCGTCACGGCGGTTTCGATCTCGGCTTTTTCCTCTTCGGAAACCTTGTCGCCATATTCCTCAAGATTTTTGCCGGTGGCGTGAATCAAGGTATCGGCGTTGTTGCGCGCCTCCAGCAGTTCTTTCCGCAATTTGTCATCTTCGGCATGGGCTTCGGCGTCCTGGACCATGCGCTCGATGTCTTCGTCACTGAGACCGCCGGAGGCCTGGATGCGAATCTGCTGCTCCTTGCCGGTGGCCTTGTCCTTGGCCGAGACATTGACAATGCCGTTGGCGTCGATATCGAAGGTCACTTCGATCTGCGGCAGGCCGCGCGGGCTCGGCGGGACGCCGATGAGATCGAACTGACCGAGTAATTTGTTATCGGACGCCATTTCGCGCTCGCCCTGGAAGACGCGGATGGTGACCGCGCTTTGGTTATCTTCGGCGGTGGAAAAGATCTGGCTTTTGCGCGTCGGGATCGTGGTGTTGCGGTCGATCAGGCGGGTGAACACGCCGCCCAATGTTTCGATGCCGAGAGATAGCGGCGTCACGTCCAAAAGCAAGACATCCTTGACGTCGCCCTGCAACACGCCGCCCTGGATGGCGGCGCCCATGGCCACCACTTCGTCCGGATTGACGCCCTTATGCGGCTCGCGGCCAAAAAATTCCTGAACTTTTGCCTGGACCAAAGGCATGCGCGTCATGCCGCCCACCAGGATCACTTCCTTGACCTCGCCGGCGGAAATGCCGGCATCCTTCAGGGCCGCCTTGCACGGTGCCATTGTGCGTTCGACCAAACCCTCGATCAAAGCCTCTAGCTTGGCGCGGGTGAGTTTGATATTGAGATGCTTGGGCCCGGTTTGATCGGCGGTGACGAAGGGCAGGTTGACCTCGGTCTGCATCGAACTGGAGAGCTCGATCTTGGCCTTTTCGGCGGCTTCCTTCAGACGTTGCAAGGCCAGCGGGTCATCGCGGAGATCGACCCCCTGTTCTTTTTTGAACTCGTCGGCCAGATAATCGATGATGCATTTGTCGAAATCCTCGCCACCCAAGAAAGTGTCGCCGTTGGTGGATTTCACCTCAAAAACGCCGTCGCCGATTTCGAGAACGGAAATATCGAAGGTGCCGCCGCCGAGATCGTAAACGGCGATGGTGCCACTTTCATGCTTGTCGAGCCCGTAGGCGAGCGCCGCCGCCGTCGGCTCGTTGATAATGCGCAGCACTTCAAGGCCGGCGATTTTGCCGGCATCCTTGGTGGCCTGGCGCTGGGAATCGTTGAAATAGGCGGGTACCGTGATCACCGCTTGGGTCACCTCTTCGCCGAGATAGCTTTCCGCGGTTTCCTTCATCTTCTGCAGAATGAAGGCGCTGACCTGACTGGGGCTGTATTTCTGGCCTTCGGCCTCGACCCAGGCATCGCCGTTATCGCCGGCTACGATTTTATAGGAAACCATCCCCTTGTCTTTTTCGGTCATGGGATCGTCGAACCGGCGCCCGATCAGGCGCTTGATGGCGGACAGGGTGTTTTCCGGGTTGGTGACGCCCTGGCGTTTCGCCGGCTGGCCCACCAGCCGTTCCGAATCGGCGAAGGCGACCATCGAAGGCGTGGTCCGCGCGCCTTCGGAGTTTTCGATAACCTTGGGGTCCGATCCATCCATCAACGACACGCAGGAGTTGGTGGTTCCAAGATCGATGCCAATAACCTTACTCATAATTTTCTGTCCTTCCTCTTTCGCAATAGATGCCCTTCTCCTCCTGGGTAGGATGAAGGTCCAGGGCGCCCGCCGGATTTTCGCTGTTCGATCCGCCGGGCAAAAATTGTTGAAAACACGGTAATGTGTTTAGTCTTGCCGTATATAGGTTGGTGGCCAGGCGGGCGCAACCGCCTGGGCCGATGTTTTCGGTGCTTTGCATAATGATCGTATCGGCCAGTTACAAGACAGACATACCCGCCTTCTACGGCGACTGGTTCCGAAATCGGATGGCGGCGGGGACCGTAACCGTCGCCAATCCCTATGGCGGGCCGGTGCGGCGGGTCTCGCTTGGCAAGGACGCGGTCGACGGATTTGTCTTTTGGACGCGCAACGCCGCGCCTTTCGGCGCCGTCCTCAAGAGCGTCGCCGGGGCGGGGTATCCCTTTATTTTGCACTACACGATCACCGGATACCCTAAGCAATTGGACCTGGCGACGATGCCAACCGATGCCGCCATTGCCGATTTCCGCGCCCTTAGCCGTAAATGGGGCGCCCGCCGCATGGTCTGGCGCTACGATCCGGTGCTGATCAGCTCGGTTACGCCCGCCGCATGGCATTTGGCCAATTTCCAGACCCTGGCCCAGGCATTATCCGGCGCCACCGACGAGGTCGTTCTGTCGTTTACGCAAATTTACCGCAAGACCCGGGGCGGTCTGAACCGGGCGGCCGAAGCCGAAAATTTCCATTGGAACGATCCCGGGGATGGGGAAAAACAGACGCTTCTGAGCGGCCTCGCGGCGATCGCCGCCGATCACGGCATGGCGGCAAGCCTTTGCGGCCAGGCCGATTTGATGGGCCCCGGCCTAGGCGAAGCCCGGTGCATCGATGCGGACCGCCTGTCGGAGTTTGCCGAAAACGAAATCGCCGGCGGCGGACGCGCCCACCGCCAGGTATGCGCCTGCGCCGCGTCCATCGATATCGGCGCCTACGACACCTGCCCCCATGGCTGTGTCTACTGCTATGCCGTGCGCAGCCGGGACAAAGCCAAACCCGCCCTGGCCGGCCACGATGCCAAGGCGGACATGCTGGGCTAAGCAACAAGAATCGGATAGAGCACTAACCACCCTGGCGGCCATAATGGGTTTATGAATTCCGCCATCGCCCTGGTTCTGATTTTCGTGTTCGCCTCCGCCTTGCGCGACGTGTGTTTTGGCGAAATATTTCAGCGGCTCGATAATTTCGCCGTGGTGCTGCCGCCTTTTCCCTGACCACAACGATATTCCTAGCGCTCATCGCAGTCCGCGGGCGCCGCCAGTTCCGGGCCATGGCTGGCGCCTGGCGGGAGATCGTCCTCACCAA
>JAYGEH010000587.1:0-13812 GCA_046582475.1 Rhodospirillales bacterium | reverse complement strand
CGATCGGCGCATCGGCAACCGCTTCGATTTCAACGGTGGTGGTCGCCGTCGAGGTGAGGCCGCCGCCGTCGGTCACGGTGTAGTCAAAACTGGCTTCGCCGCTGTAATTGGCATCGGGCGTGAACACGATATTGCCATCGATAATCTCGACGCTGCCACCAACCGGGTTCGCGACGCTGGTAATCTCAAGGATGTCGCCGTCCGCATCGGTATCGTTGGCGAGCAGCGTTTCGGGATCGATGATCACCGCTATGTCTTCAATGCCGAACACCGTATCGTCGTTGGCTTCCGGCGCGACGTTGCCGCCGGTGATATTCACAGTCAAGGGCACCGGCCCATCGGTGGCGGTAAAGATTTCGCCGGTGTCGGGATCGGGATCGGATGACGTGGCGGAAACGCTGAGACTGAATTCGGTCACATCACTCTCGGCCGGCGTGATCGCCAGGCCATTCAACTGCTCCGCCGTCAATGTGGCGCCGCCGTCGGTGACGATGATTTCCTGGGTGACGCCGGCACTATCCACATAGGTGAGGGTTGCGCCCGGCGGAATATCGCCGATGGTAACGCTTTCGAGGGTATCGTCGCCCACATCCACCGACGCGGTGATATCCAATGGAATCGCCGTGTTTTCCTCGCCGCTGGCATCCTGGGTCGAAACATCGACCTCGGCGGTGGCGAGAACCACAACGGCCAGCACCACCGGCGCGCTGGTATTGGAAACCTGGTTGCCGGTATCGGGATCGGTGTCGGTGTCGGTCGCGGTGGCGGTGACGCTGAGATCGAAATCATTGGCGTCGTCTTCAACCGGCGTGACCGCCAGGCCGTTCAATTGCTCCGGCGACAGGGTGACGCTGCCATCGGTGATGGTCAGCTCGACCGTCGCGCCGGTATCATCCACATAGCTCAGCGTGGCGCCGGTTGGAATGTCGCCGATGGTGATGCTTTGCAGCGTGCCGTCGGGGATGCCGATTTCATCGACGGTTGCCGTAATATCCAGCGCGATCGCCGTATCTTCATCGCCGATGGCATCCTGGGCGCTTACTTCCGGCGCATCGACGGTGGCGATGACCTCCACATTCAGATCAACCGGTTCGCTAGTGTTGGTAACCAGGTTGCCGGTGTCGGGATCGGTATCGGTCGCCGTGGCGGTGACGGTGAGATCGAAATCATTGGCATCGTCTTCGGCCGGCGTGACCGCCAGGCCGTTCAATTGCTCCGGCGACAGGATAACGCTGCCATCGGCGACGGTCAGTTCGATGGTCGCGCCGGTGTCATCTACGTAGCTGAGCGTGGCGCCCGGCGGAAATCCGCCGATGGTGATGCTCTGCAGCGTGCCGTCCGGGATATCGATGGTATCGACGGTGGCCGTTATATCCAGCGCGATCGCCGTATCTTCATCGCCGCTGGCGTTCTCGGCGCTTAACTCCGGCGCATCGACGGTGGCGATCACCTCCACATTCAAATTAACCGGCTCGCTGGTATTGGAAATACCGCCGCCGGCAAGCGCCGCTTCGGCGTCGCTCAGCGTGGCGTCGGCTGCGTCGGCGGTGGCCTGCGCCTCGGCAACCTCCAGATCGGCGGCATCGGAGGCGGTAATGGCGTCGGCCTCGGCGCTTTCCGCTTCGGCGGCGGCGTCGGTGGCGGCCGTCAGCACGTCGCCGGCGCCGGTCTGGTCGGCGTTCAACTCGGCCAATTCCGCTTCGGTCGGATCAACAGCATCACTAAGGGCAGTTTCGGCGGCGGCGAGCGCGGTCTCGGCTTCGCTCACTACCAGATCGGCGGCATCGGAGGCGGCAACCGCGCCGGTCTCGGCGGTTTCGGCATCGGCCAGAGACGACGCGGCTTCGGCGGCGGCGGCTTCGGCATTATCGACGGCGATCTGGAAATCCGGGTCGATATCGACCGCCGTGGCGGTGACGGTGAGATCGAAATCGTGGGCATCATCGGAGAGCGGCGTGATTTGAAGGCCGGTCAATTGGTCGGGCGACAGGGTAACGCTGCCGCCGGTGACGGTCAGTTCAACCGTTGCGCCGGTATCATCCACGTAGGTAAGCGTGGCGCCTTCGGGAATATCGCCGATGGTGATGCTCTCCAGCGTGCCGTCGGGGATATCGATGGTGTCGACGGTGGCCGATATATCCAGCGCGATCGCCGTATCTTCATCGCCCGATGCATCCTCGGTAGCCACGACCGGCGCATCGACGGTGGCGATCACCTCGATGGTTTGGGCGAAGGTTTCGCTGGTGTTGGTGACATGCCCGGTGTTCAGCGCCTCGTAGGTTGCCGTGGCTTCGGCTTCCACGCTATCGGCGGCATCGGATGCGGCAATGGCATCGGCTTCGGCAGTATCCGCGGCGGCGGCGGTTTCGGTGGCGGTGGCGAGGGCCGTTTCGGCATCGGCAACGGCCGTCTCCAAATCCGCAATTTCGGCTTCGGTTGGGGCGTCCGGGCCTACCGCCGCGTTGGCGTCGGCGAGCGCCGTGGTGGCGTCGTCGAGGGCAGTTTGGGCGTCCGCGACCACCGCATCGGCGGCGTCGGACACGGCGGTTGCCTGGTCTTCGGCGGTCTGCGCATCGGCGGCATCGGAGGTGGCGGTTGTAACAGCCGCATTGGCCTCGACCGCCGCATCGGCGGTATCGGAGGCGGCGATCGCGTCGGTTTCGGCGGTCGCCGCGTCGGTGGCGGCTTCCCCAGCTGTCGTCAGCGCTGTCTCGGCGGCTTCAAATATAGCCCGCAAGTCGGCAATCTCGGCCTCCGTGCCACCGCTGCCGCCGGGAGCATTCAAAACATCGTTCAAGGCCGATTCCGCTTCATCGAAGTTGGTCTGTGCGTGGCCAAGCGCGGTATCAGCCGCATCGGACGCGGCTATGGCGTCGGTTTCGGCAGTTGCAGCGGCGGCGGCGGTTCGGGCGTCGGTGAGCGCGGTTTGGGCATCGACCAAGGCGTCGGCGGCATCCTCGGCGTCGGCTTTGGCCTCGACGGCGGCGGCTTCGTTGACGGCGGCGACGGCGGCGGCGCTATCGACCATATCGGGATCGATATCGGTCGATGTGGCGGTGATGTTCAGGCTAAAATCATGGGCGTCGTCTTGGTCCGGCGTGATGGTCAGGCCGGTCAACTGGTCGGGCGACAACACCGCGCTGTATAGCCCGTCCGCATCGGGCCCGGTCAAGGTGACGACCGTATCGCCGCTCATCAAAACGGCGCCCTCGGGAATATCGGTGATCGACAGACTGGTCACGGTGCCGTCGGCGTCGGCCAGCTCGGTGGAAATATCCACCGGGATGGCGGTATCTTCATCGCCAATGCCGGTGCCGGGAGCCGCTGTCACTACCGCCGGATCGACGGTCGCATTGACGGTGACGTCCAGGGTTCTGGACCCGGTCGCCGTCGAGCCGGTAACCGGATCGAAATTCGCGGCGCTGACTTCAAGCTCGAAGTCGGCATTTTCATCGAGCCCCGGCTGGATGGTCAGACCGGTGAGCTGACCCGGCGCCAATTGAACGCTGAAAGTGCCGTCGCCGGCATCGGTCAACACCAATTCTACGCCGTCCAGGCTGATGGTCGCGCCTTCGGGAATGTTGGATATGGTCACGCTTTGGATGGCGCCGGGCGAACCGGCGGGCACGGAGGCGCTGATGGTCAATTCGATGGCCGTATCTTCGTCACCGACCGCCGCCTGCAACGACACAATGGGCGGCTCGGGTTCCGGGTCCGGCACCTCAATAATTACATTGTCGCGGATATCTTCATCAGCGCGGCGTCCATCGTCGCCGTCGTCGGTTTCTTCGGTGGCCACCACGCCGGTCACGCCGCCGCCGCCGATATTCAGCCCAAGGTCCTCGTCGCCCGCGACTTCAATGAAATCCCCTGCCCCATCATCGGGCGCCTCATCGGCAACGGCCACTTCCTCTTCGCCGCCGGCGGCGGTTTCGAAGTCTTCCAGGTCCTGATCGACTTCGCCGTCCGTGCCGGCCTCGACCGCGGCCTCGCCTTCTTCAGCGCCTTCTTCTTCGGCGCCGCCGGCGGCGGTTTCAAAATCTTCCAGATCCTCGCCTTCGCTTTCTTCGCTGCCCGCTTCACCACCTTCGCCTTCTGCTTCCGCGAACTCTTCGACTCCCTCCTCGGCAACTTCTTCGGTCGCGGCCTCCTCTTCGCCTTCTTCTCCGGCGGCCGCCTCTTCGTTTTCCTGCTGCTCTTCTTGTTCCTGCGGCTCGTCCTCGCGCGGCGCGTAGTCATTGCCGGTGCCGACCGCGGTCGGCAGGGAATCCAGGGCATCGCCGAAGGATTCGCGGATTTCCGAGCGCTGGAACACGCGCGGCTCGGCCGGCGCCGAGTTGATGCCGGTAACGGTCGAGCCCTGGTCGGGCAGGTTGAGGATTTGAATGCCGGTGGCGTTTGAAATCACCACCTCGCCGACGAAGCCGTCGGATTCTTCCATCAGCACAACCCTAAGATCGGGCTCGCCGTCTTCGGTTGGGCGAAGATCGATACCCACCTGGGTGCCGCGGATACCGATGGTGGCGACCGGCGTTTTCAGGGTCATCGCATCGGGATCGACCTTGGCCACTTGGCCACTAACGAAAGTAAACACTCCCTGCAGCACCGACAACGAAATGCTGCCCTCCTGGGTGCCGGGATCGTAAACCATTTCGTCCAGAACCATGCGCCCGTTTTCGGCCATGGAAAATGTAGTTTCGTCGGCGAGGACGATACCGATCGCGCCGGCTTCGCCCGATTGCAGCACATCGCCCTGGAACACCGGATCGCCGGCTTCCAACTCGACACGGTCGCCGTTGGCGCGGATGGCAACAACGGTGCCGGTAACGCTTTCGACCTGGCCTATGGGCTGGGCGTCGGCGGTGGGCGCGGACTGCGCCACTTCCAGACTGGGGGAGAGAACACGCGCCAGATGGGTGGCGGTATCGCCCGGCAATTCGCTGCCGCCAGGGGTTTTCAGCGTCGGTGCCGTTTCCTGATCAAAATAGCCTTCGACCACAACCTCGGTGCCGTCCGGCGCGGTGATCACCAGGTCTGATTCCGATTGGGCAAAATCGGCGTTGCCGAAATTTATGCCCTGGGGCAACAGCACCGCGCCATCGGCGCCAACCTCAACGGTCGTGCTCTGGCCGGCGGCGCTGTCGCTGTCGGCCAAGGTCAGGTTTTCTTCACCGCGGAAAAATTCGTCAGCCATTTCGGCAACCCTTCGTATAATTGCGCCGTATCCGCCGTCATGTCTTGGTTGATGCGGCGGCGCGTCCGGCGCATAGATTTGCTTAGTCTAAAATTACGCCCGATGCCGGGAACCGCGCTGTGATGGCCATCACACCAATAAGTCTTTGTAATTTAAAGGTTAAATTGCCTTACCAGCGCATTCGATTCGATCCGGCTAGGATGCGCCTCACAATTGCCCTATTATTGTGTCCTGATAGTTCCGCTGGCCATCGTCGGGGGTTTCATCAATTGCAATCCCGGCCCGAGGATGGTTTGTCGTATTTCGATTGCGCGAAATTGAGGCAGCTTTGATGATTACGGGACCTCGGTCCATAATGCCGAAACTAAAACTGTTCTATGCTGTATTGGTTGTTGCCGGTCTTGGCTTCGCCTTGGTGTCACCGGCAGCCGCCGATTACCGAACCGGTTTACTGGCGGCCAAGAAGCAGGACTACGCCACCGCGTTCCGTGAATTCCGCACGCTGGCGCTAAAGGGCCATGCGCCGTCGCAATTTAATATTGCGCTGATGTACCACCATGGCCGCGGCGTTCCGCAGGACTACGACAAGGCGCGCCAATGGTACACGCTGTCGGCCGAACGCGGTCATATCAGCGCCATGAACAATCTGGGTTCGATGTACCGTCGCGGCGAAGGCATCGCGCGCAATTATGAGCGGGCCGGATTTTGGTATGCCAAGGCGGCGCACAAGAGCAATACCGCCAAAGCTAACCTCGCCTACCTGCACCGCTATGGGCTCGGCGTGAAGAAAAGCAATGCTTTGGCCTTTAAGTTCTATAAAGAAGGCGCCGAAGCCGGACACGCGCAATCCATATTCGAGCTGGGCCGGCTCTATGAAAAGGGCCGCGGCACCAAGAAAAATATGAAGGAAGCGGTGCGCCTCTACCGGGCGGCGGCGCGCAAAAATTATCCGCGCGCCCAATATCTGATCGGCGAGATGTATCACAAAGGTAGATTTTACAAGAAAGATTACACCCAAGCGGAACGCTGGTACCGGTTTGCGCAAAACGTCAATTACACGTCCGCCTATTACGGCATGGCGCTGCTTTACCTGGATGGGCTCGGTGTCCCGAAAAGCTCCAAGGAAGCCTTGCGCCTGCTCAGGCTGGCGTCCAACCGGGGCCACCGCATCGCACCGTTCGAGATCGGCCGCATCTATGAAAAGGGATTGGGCGTGAAGGCGGACCCTGGCCAGGCGCTCAAATGGTACCGGGTGTCCGCCGACCGCCAGTACTCAAAGGCGCGCAATAAAATCAAGGAATTAGAAGGCAAAGGCTAGATCAGGCGCCGTTGATCAGGCGGATCGGCGCGCCTTTCAGCCAGGCCTCGATATTTTCCACCGCCTGGCCAAACGAAACTTCATAGGTATCGCGGGACACATAGCCCAGATGCGGGGTCAAAACGGTATTTTCCAAGGCCCGGAGGGGATGGTCGGCGGGCAATGGCTCCACATCGTAGACATCGAGCCCGGCGCCGGCAAAGGATTTTGCCTGCAAGGCATTGATCAACGCCGCCTCGTCGATCAACGGCCCCCGCGAGGTATTGATCAGAAACGCCGTTTTTTTCATTTTGGCCAGATCGCCGGCCTGCAGGATGCCACGGCTGCGCTCGCTCAAGGGCATATGCAGGGTGATGAAATCGGAACCCGACATCAGCGTGTCTTTATCGACGCACCGGACGCCGACTTGGTCGGCGCGGGCTTGCGTTAAATTCGGGCTCCAGGCGGCCACATCCATTTCGAACGCCTGGCCGATGCGCGCCACCGGCGTCCCCAGTTTACCGAGACCGATGATACCCAGCACCTTGCCCGCCAGACCGATGCCCACCGATTCCTGCCAACGGCCTTCGCGCATGTTGCGGTCTTCTTTCAGGATTTGACGGGCGAGGGCCAGGATCAGACCCCAGGCCAGCTCCGGCGTGGCAGCGCTGCGCATTTCCGTACCGCAAAATTCAATGCCCAATTCGCGCGCCGCATCCATATCGGCGGAGCGGTTGTACATGCCGCTGGTGGTCATCAGCTTCAGGTTCCCCAAGCGCTCCAAAAGCGTGCGCGGAAACGGTGTCCGCTCCCGGTTGAGGACGAGAATATGGAATTCGGCCAAGCGCTCGGCGACGGCATCTTCGTCGAACAGGTGATCGGTAAAAACCGTCACCTCCACGGCGCCGGCAAGGCGCTGCCAGTCGGCAAATTCCAAACCCACATTTTGATAATCGTCCAGAATTGCGGCTTTATACATATGCATCAGATCCTTAATCGTTCAAAATTGGCGCCGCCATTCCGGCGCAATTCAACAATCGTACTGCTCGTCCTCACCGCCGGGATCCAAATCATCGGATTCGAGAACCGGCACCCGATAGCTTTCATCGAGCCAGCGGCCCAGATCCAGTTGCTTGCACCGTTTCGAGCAAAACGGCTTGTATTCTTCTTCGGCCGCACGGCCGCACATGGGACATTTGCGGTTTTTCTTAGCTTCCGGCCGGCGCGCCGTCGCCATTGTTTAGCACTCCCCTTTTGTTCGGCCCGGATTATGGCGCGGCCAACGCCAAAGGTCACGCGCCAGACGGCTCAAAATCGGCGGCGAGCCTATTGCCGGTAGCCCAGCCCTTGCAACAGGCGCACGGTTTCATATATCGGCAGGCCGACCACATTCGAATAAGAGCCGCTGATCGCGCGCACGAAGCGGGCGGCGTAGCCCTGGATGCCATAGGCGCCGGCCTTGCCGCGCCATTCCCCGGTGTCCAGATAGGCTTCGATCTCCTTGCCGGTGAGGCGCTGGAAGGTGACCGAGGTTTCCACCAGGCGGCTGGCGCGGCGGCCATCGGGCGCCATGACGCTGACTCCGCCCAGCACCCTGTGGCGACGGCCCGATAGCAGTTTCAGGAACCGGGCCGCTGTTTCGCCGTCTTCGGCCTGGCCCAGGATGCGGCGGCCAGCGGCGACAATCGTATCGGCGCCGATGACGAAAGCGCCCGGATAGTCTCCGGCCACATGGCTGGCCTTGGCCTGGGCCAGGCGCGCAGCGAGGGCGCGCGGCGCTTCATTTATTAGCGGCGTTTCGTCAATTTCGGCGGGGTGAATGTGATCGGGTTCGATCAAAACCTGGCGCAGCAATTGCAGGCGGCGCGGTGATGCCGAGGCGAGAACCAGGACCGATGCTTTACTTTCCGGCATGGAACCCAAGTCCGTCGGCAACGGGCGAAATTATTTGAAGCGGAAGGTGATGCGGCCTTTGGAGAGATCGTAGGGCGTCATTTCAACATTGACACGATCACCGGCGAGAACGCGAATTCGGTGTTTTCTCATTTTTCCAGCCGTGTGGGCGAGTATTTCATGTTCGTTATCAAGCACCACGCGGAACATCGCATTGGGCAGCAGTTCGGTGACCGTGCCCGAAAATTCCATCAGTTCTTCTTTTGCCATTGGCTATCCTCGGTTATAGAAAACGTTAGGAAACTGGTCTGATGGGGTTGCCGGGTCAAGTGAATTTTCCCAAAAAACGCTATTTATTGCCATTTTCGGGCGGAAAGCGGGCATCAATCCGGCGTTTCAGATCGTCGCGCACTTCACGGAAGACATCGAGGCGCGCCTCGCGGCTGCCGCCCGTCGCCGATGGATCCTGGGTCGGCCAGTATTCCACCTCCGAGGACATCCAACGCGTCAGCACCTCGGCGGCGCGCCTCGCTTCCGGCGACAGGGCGATCACCACATCAAACGAGGTATCCACCAGGGTCTCGAATGTTTTCGCCTTGTGGTTCGAGATGTCGATACCGATTTCGGCCAAAACCTCGACGGCGAAGCCGTTGACTTCGGCGCCCTCGACGCCGGCGGAATCCACGTATATGCGGTTACCGTGGGACGCTTTCAGCAACCCTTCGGCGATCGGCGAGCGCACCGAATTCATGGTGCAGGCAAAAAGGACGGCGGCGGGCGGTGTCATCATCGCCGGCTACCGCAAATTCAGCACGCAAATCAGCGTAAACAACTGGCGCGCGGTATTGGCGTCAATTTCCACGTCCGCGGCCAGTCTTTCGCGCAACAATTCGGCGCCTTCGTTGTGCAGGCCGCGGCGGCCCATGTCGATGGCCTCGATTTTCGCCGGCGAGGCGGTCTTGACGGCGTCATAATAGCTTTCGCAGACCAGGAAGTAATCGCGAATGACGGACCGGAAAACAGAACCGGGCAAGGTGAAGGATTTGAGCGGTGCGCCGTCTTCGCCCCGAATATCGAAGTGCAGCCGATTTTCCGCGGCGCCGAGATGCAGCACAAACGGCCCCGGGGTTCCATCCACCGGCGCGAAGGTGTTTTCCTCGAGAAGATCGAAGATGGCGATGCGCCGATCGTGGCTGAATTCCGGCCGCTCGCCGGGCCCGGCGTCGCCGCCCAGCTTTATATCAATGATGCGCCGCCGCTCGTCCACTTGGTCTCAATCCGTGGGCCCGAGGCGGAGCGAGACCGACAAGGCGTGCGCGTGCAATCCTTCGGCGCGGGCCAGGCGCACCGCCGCCGGGCCGATGACTTGCAACGACGGCTGATCGGCGCCGATGAACGAAGTCCGCTTCATGAAATCCAAGACGCCGAGGCCGGACGAGAACCGTGCGCTGCGGTCCGTGGGCAGCACGTGATTGGGTCCGGCCAGATAATCGCCCAAGGCTTCCGGCGAATAGCGGCCAAGGAACACGCAACCCGCATGTTCCACCTCGGCAAACAACGCATCGGGATCATCCACGGCCAGCTCCAGATGCTCCGGCGCGATGCGATCGATGAGCGGTGCCGCATCGGTCAGGTCCGGCACCAGGATGACGGCGCCGTGCCGGTCCCAGCTTTCGCCGGCAATATCCTTGCGCGGCAAGGATCGAAGCGCCGCTTGAATGCGCGCCAGCACTTTCTCGGCAAAATCTTCGTCGTCGGTAATCAGGATTGCCTGGGCGCTGATATCGTGCTCGGCCTGGGACAAAAGATCGGCGGCGATCCAATCGGCATCGTTGCCGCCGTCGGCCAACACCAAAATTTCCGACGGCCCGGCGATCATATCGATGCCGACGACGCCGAAAAGCTGGCGCTTGGCCTCGGCCACATAGGCGTTGCCGGGGCCGGCTATCTTATCGACCGCATCAATAGTTTCGGTGCCGAGCGCCAGGGCGGCGATCGCCTGGGCGCCGCCGATGCGGTAAATCTCATCGACGCCGGCGATCTCGGCCGCCGCCAGGACCAGCGGATTAAACGCGCCGCCGGGAGCCGGCGCGGTCATGACCAGGCGCGCAACGCCTGCAACCTTGGCCGGCAGGGCATTCATCAATACCGACGACGGATAGGCGGCGGTGCCGCCGGGCACATACATGCCGGCCGCCTTGATGGCGCGCCAGCGGAAACCCAAGCGCACGCCGGCGTCGTCGCGGTAGTCCAAATCCTCGGGCGATTGGCGCTGGTGGAAGGCGCCGATGCGTTCGGCCGCCAGCTCCAACGCCTGGATATCATCCTCGGAGCACGCCGCCCGCGCGCCGGCGATTTCATCGGCGCCGATGCGGAGGTTGGCGGCGTCTGGCTCGAAGCCATCGAAACGGCGGGTCAGTTCAAAGAGAGCATCGTCGCCTCGCTCGCGCACGGAAGCGATGATGGCGGCAACGGTGACGGCCACATTTTCATCGGCGCCCCGCTTGGCATTCAGGAATTTTTCGAACTCCGCCTCGAAAGCGGGATCGACGAGGCTAATCCTGACCGGCATCGACCGCTTCCCGGATTCGCCCGATCCAGCCGCTGATCTCTTCGCCGCGGGTCTTGAACGCCGTCCGGTTGACCGCCAGGCGCGAGGTAATCTTGGCGATCTCCTCCACCTCGACCAAACCGTTGGCTTTCAGGGTCTCGCCGGTCGAGGTCAGATCGACGATGCGCTGGCACAGGCCCATGGCCGGCGCGATCTCGATGGCGCCGTTCAATTTGATGCATTCCGCGTGGACGCCGCGGGCGGCAAAATGGCGGCGCGTGATTTCCGGATATTTGGTGGCGATACGGATATGGCTCCAGCGGCGGGGATCGTCGTCGGGGGCGAACGCCTCGGGCTCGGCGACAATCATGCGGCAAAACCCGACGCCGAGATCAAGCGGCGCATAAATTTCCCGGGATTCGAATTCCATCAATACGTCGAGCCCGGCGATGCCCATATGGGCGGCGCCAAAGGCGATCAAGGTCGCGATATCGAAGGAGCGCACGCGCACGATGTCCAGCGACGGATCGCTGGTCGCAAAGCTCAGTTGCCGGGTGCCCGCGTCCCAGAAACTGTCTTCGGGCTCGATGCCGGCGCGCTTCATCAACGGCATGATGTCGTCGAGAATGCGGCCGCGCGGCACGGCAAATATCAATTTGTCGTTCGAAAGCATTATTCCGCTCCGGTGAAGGCGCGCATTATTAGAAGGTTTTTCCGAATCTGGCCAGTAAAGATTGCCTAATCCTGTAACCGCTCAATATCGGCGCCGCAGTTGGACAGCTTCTCCTCGATACGCTCATAGCCCCGGTCCAGGTGGTAGACCCGGTTGACGATGGTTTCTCCCTCGGCGGCGAGCCCGGCCAGGATCAGCGATACCGATGCCCGCAAATCGGTCGCCATCAATTCGGCGCCGGACAGTTTGGCGACGCCGCGGACGATGGCCGAGGCCCCATGCACATTGATGTCGGCGCCCATGCGGCACAGCTCCGGCACATGCATGAAGCGGTTTTCGAAGATCGATTCGGTGATCATCGAGGCGCCCTCGGAGACCGCCATCAGGGTCATGATCTGCGCCTGCATGTCGGTGGGAAAGCCGGGAAACGGCTCGGTCATCACATCGACGCCGCGCATGGCGCCGTTGCCGCGCCGCACATGCACGCCGCCGTCGATCTTGCCGATCTCGGCGCCGCACCGCCCGAGGATATCGGCGAGGGCGTCCAAGGTATCGAAATCGGCGCCGTCCAGCACCAGATCGCCGCCGGTGATGGCGACGGCGACGGCGTAGGTGCCGGCCTCGATGCGGTCCGGGATCACCCGGTAACTGGCGCCGTGCAACTGGCTGGTACCCTGGATGCTGAGGGTATCGGTGCCGATGCCGTCGATGCCGGCGCCCATGGCCACCAGGCAGCGGGCCAGATCGGCGACCTCGGGCTCGCGCGCCGCATTGGCAATCTGGGTTTCGCCCTTGGCCAGAACCGCCGCCATCAACACATTCTCGGTGGCCCCCACCGAAACCGAAGGAAACAAAATATGCCCGCCCGTCAGCCCGCCGCTTGGCGCCCGCGCATGGATATAGCCTTCTTCCAATTCGATCTCGGCGCCGAGGCTGCGCAGCCCGTCCAGATGCAAATCCACCGGCCGCGTGCCGATGGCGCAGCCGCCCGGCAGCGACACCCGGGCCTCGCCCCAGCGCGCCAGCAGCGGCCCCAGCACCAGCACCGATGCGCGCATGCGGCGCACCAGCTCGTAGGGCGCGGTCTTGTCAACCGGCTCACCAGCGGTCAGATCGAACACCCGGCCCAAATGGCCGCCTGGCGCGTCGCCGTTCATCTCGACGGTGACGCCGAGTTCGCCCAGCAGGTTGGCCATGGTCGCGATGTCGGCCAGGTGGGGCAGATCGGCGAGCGACAGGGTCTCGCCGGTCAGAAGCGATGCGGCCATCAGCGGCAGGGCGGCATTCTTGGAGCCGCCGATAGGAATGCGGCCGCTCAAGCGCTGGCCGCCGGTGATGCGGATGCGGTCCATCAGGATTTCCCCCCGGGCGCGCCCTTTTTAATGGCGGCGGAATTTTGCGCCGCCGCGCCATCCTTGCGTCGCTTCAAATTGGCGCGGAGGGCAACCGCCAGCCGGGCTTCCCGCTCCGCCCGGGCGGCGGCGTTTTTCACCGATCGGGCCGGCAGAATTTTGTTTTTGGCATCGCTCATTCTATTTGTTTCGTGTTGTATTATTGGTGTTGTCCGGCGGTTAAATTGCGGCGCAAATCTGACCGTATTCGGGCGGTGCCCTCTTGTCGCAACCGGCCCCCCGCCCGGTCAAGGCGTAATTTTCGGCTCCGCCCGCGCTTGCCCTCGACACCGCCCTATGGCATGGTCGGCGCCTTCCATCGGAGGCCGCAGTGGCACAGGGGTAGCGCACCCCCTTGGTAAGGGGGAGGTCGAAGGTTCAATTCCTTCCTGCGGCACCATTATTTTCAATGACTTAGAGAATTTTCTGCATTTTTATATTTTGAATACCCCACTGTATCCCCACTCAAACCAATATTAAATACCTTGGATATCGGCAAAATTGTTCGAAGCAATCTGACGTCGGGGCAACTCGAGTCAATGCAATTGCTTGCCCAATTGACGCCCAGCTTCACTTCCTTGTCTCTGCATCGCACAAACATAAGGCGCTGGTTTAAGTAAACCACCAGCCTACCCAGGGGGGGGGGCGTAGAGGGGCCAGCGGGGGTCTTGATCTGATAATAGCTTTGGCTCGCTAATTTTTATCGGAAGGGGGCTGTATACCAGTTAGCTTTTTTAATATTTGGACGGCTTAAGGTTGAAGGTCAGCATCATCGTGGTTTAAGGGTCCTGGTACCCAGTTTTTGTGCCAATA
>JAYGEH010000569.1:0-4479 GCA_046582475.1 Rhodospirillales bacterium | reverse complement strand
TCCAGGGAGTGTCGGTTATGGATCAGTTCAGCCAATTGCCGCAAAAGACGCGGGAATATCAAAACTTCGCCATGGATTCGACCTTTTGGAACGATTTTAAGTTCCGCGGCGACGATATCTTCATCTCGTCTTATGGCAAGGCCGGCACCACCTGGATCCAGCAGATCGTCGCCCAGTTTATCTTCGAAGGTGTTACCGACGACAAGCCGATCGGCGATATCTCCCAATGGGTGGAATTCCGCATCCCGACCCTGAATGTGAAATTGCCGATGATCGAAGTCCAGGACCATCGGCGTTTCCTCAAAACCCATCTGCCGGTGGACGCCTTGGTGTTTTCGCCCGAGGTCAAATATATCTATGTCGCCCGCGATGGCCGCGATGTGCTGTGGAGCATGTTCAACCATCACGTCCACCTTAACAATATTCTGTATGACGGCCTCAAGGCCCTGCCGGTGCAGTTCGGCCCCATAATCGAACCGCCGCGCACCCAGAATATCCGGGAATATTTCCTCGACTGGCTGAACGAAGACGGCTTTCCGTTTTGGGCGTTTTGGGAAAATATCCGCACCTGGTGGGACATCCGCCACCTGCCCAACGTCCATTTCGTCCACTTCCAGAACCTGAAAAACGACATGGAAGGCGAAATGGAAATCATCGGCGCGTACCTGGGTTACGACGTGGGCGCCATCACCAAGGGCAAGTGGGACGATTATGTCCGCCAATGCACCTTCACCCACATGAAGAACAACGCCCCCAACTCGACGCCCATGGGCGGCGCCTTGTGGGACGGCGGCGCCCAGGTGTTCGTCAACAAAGGCACCAATAAGCGCTGGACCGACACCCTGACCGCCGATGATATCGAACAATATGAAAAACGGGCGCTCGAGGAATTGGGCCCCGAATGCGCCTATTGGCTGGCGACCGGTATCGGGGCGTAGGCAAACGCGGAGGGTGCCGCAATATTCGAGCGCACGGGGGATGGTATGGTCGGCCCGTGCGCGGCCCCGTTGACGGGCACCCAGTGAAATGGGCCCATCCGGGATCGGCCTGAAATACATAAATGCGTGGTCTTGAATACTTGGATCGAGAAATACGTATTTTGTCGCCTTAATTCCGGCACGGAAATCAAGCCTGATCGCGGCATCGATGAAACGGGCAATGCCTTGATTTCTGACCCGAGTTAAGGTTTGCCGGTCAGAAGGACGGCATGACCGATGGCAGGAAGATGGCGAGACCCGGGATCAGGAAAATCAGCGCCAAGACGACCAGGTCGGCGACCACGAACGGCATGACGCCGATGAAGATCTGGGTAAGCTCGACATCCGGAATTACCGATTTCACGGTAAACACATTGATGCCGATCGGCGGCGTGATCAACCCCAGTTCGACCACGATGATGACGATGATGCCAAACCAGATGAGGTAAAAATCGGGGTCCATTCCCGCCTGGCCGGCCACCGCTTCGAGGGATGGCAGGAACACCGGAACGATCAGGAAAAGGATGCCGATGCTCTCGAAGATCATGCCGAGAAACACGCAGATGACGCAAATCACCAACGGCAGGGTAAAGGGGCCCAGGTTAAAGCTGTCGGTAAACTCAACCAGCGCGCCGGACAATCCGGCGAAGTTCAGGAATTGGCCGAACAGCAGCGCCGCGCCGCCGATGAGGAAGATGCGGGCGGTAATGACCACCGCATCGGCGGCAACCTCGACGATTTCACCGATATTCCACATGCGGCCGCGCGACAGGGCAAACAGGAACGCGCCGACGCAGCCAACGGCGCCGGCTTCGGTCGGGGTGAACACACTCAGATATATTCCCCCCAGCACCAGCATGAACAGCACCAGGATCGGCCATGTCTTGTACAGGGTGCGCATCTTTTCGTCACGGCTGACGGCATCGCCCGGCGGTCCAAGCTCGGGCGTGATCCAAACCCGGATATACACCGCGGCGAGATAGCAGAGCGTCAACAGGATGCCCGGTATGATGCCGGCAATGAACATGAACCCGATATTGGTTTCGGTCACGATACCATAAATCACCATCGGCACACTTGGCGGGATCATGATTCCCAAGGTGCCGCCGGCGGCCAGCGTGCCGGCGGCAAGCGAGTCCTTATAATTGTAACGGCGCATCGGCGGCATGGCGACGCGGGCCATGGTGGCCGCGGTGGCGAGGGAGCTTCCGCTGACGGCCGAAAAACCGGCGCAGGAAAGCACCGTCGCCATGGCCAGTCCGCCTTTGTAGCGCCCGACCCAGGCATATCCGGCTTCAAACAGTTCGTCCGAGATATTGGCGCGCTGGATGAGCGTTCCCATCAGGATAAACAGGGGCACGACGGACAATCCGAACAAAGTCGAGAAGTCGAATATTTGCTGGCCGGACAGGATCAACGCACCGGAAATATCGCCGCGGACGATCCAGAATCCGACAAAGCCGACGGCCAGGGTGGCGTAGGCGAGCGGGATGCCGATGAAGCTCATTACCAGAATGATGGCGAAGCCGGCTAAGGAGATGAGCACTAGTTTGGACCTCCGGCGCCGTGCTGGTGTCCACCGAGATTGACCTTGGCGTCGTCTCCTCCGCTGGCCTCGCCATCCAAGATGCCCTTGAGCGGCGAGCGAATGGAGCGGATGGCCATCAGGATCGCGAACCCGCATAGGATCGACAACAGGGTGCCGAGCCACCACCACTCCCATTCCTTGATCTCGGTCTCGTTGCCTTGGACTTTCATAAACGTGGTGTAATTAAATATGAGAAATGTGACCGCCGCGATGCCGGCCAAATTGGTCAGGATGCCGAGCCATTTGTAGGTGCCCGGAATTATCCGCTGCAGGAGCGGCTCGAACAGGGTGACGACGATATGGGAGCGTTCACCCGACACGATCACCAGGCCGGTAAATACGATGGTGCCGAGCAGGAACTCGGTCATCTCGTTGCTGCCGAGGATCGGCTCGCCCAACCAGTAGCGAAGATTCACATCGGCGAACGTCAAGATCATCATGGTAAGCAGTGCGATGGCCGCCAGCCATTTGACGATCTTGTGGAGCGTATCGGTCAGCCCAATCATATGGTTCGCCTGCCTCTGCCCAACGGCGTCATCGAAGGCAAGAACGGCACCGGACGATCCGGTCGTCCGGTGCCGTCAAAGCATGGACCATATTTTCGAATTTGGAAATTCAAATATATGGTCGTTCGATCATGCCGGCCTTAGGAGCCGAGATCACCGATGATTTTGTTGAAATCGGCGATGACCTTGTTGCCGTCGACGCCGATCGTCGCCGCCCGCTTGATCCAGGCATCGATCTGCGGGTTGGCGGCCTTCATCAGCGCCGCCTCGAACGACTTGCTGGCCTTGATTTCCTTGACCCCGGCCTTGGCCAATTTATTGGCGCTGATGGTTTCAAACTTATCCGCCTCGAGGCCGATAGCACGCGCCAGCTTTTCGCCCGATACATCCGTGACGGCTCTTTTTACATTGCCCGGCAGCGCGTCCCACTTCTTCTTTGAGAGCAACCAGGCGAACGAGGGCGCCATGATCGACTTGGAGGTGAAGGTGCCGGATTTCGGGAATTGAATGCCGGCAAAATTCAGGATGCCGGCCCGGGTGATGCCGGCCAGGCCCTGCACCACCTTGGTCTGGGTGAACTCGGCCATGCGCGCCGCCGGCCCGGACACGTGGCTGACGCCGGCGGCTTTCATGGTGCGCGACGAGGTTCCGGCCAAGGCCCACATCTTCTGAGCTTTCATATCGGCGATCGAGTTGATTGGTTTATCCTTGGCGGTCCAAAAATGAACCCCCGGGAACTGAAACATACTGAGAATTTTGATGCCGTCGTCGTCGAATTCCCCCTTCTGGCCGAAATGTTTCCTCCAGGTCCGCCAAAACGCGATCGACCCATGTTCGGCGGATCCGGCGCTGAGGAACGGCAAAATGCCAAACTGCGGCCCTACCGCCCGTTTTCGGGTGAAGGCGTGAAAGATGAAGGCGCAGTCGTAAGTGCCGGCGGCGATGCCGTCGATTTGCTTTGGCGGCGGCGCCGCGCTGACCGGCAGGAACCGGACCCGGACCTCGCCATTGGTGGCCTTCTCGACGTTCTTGCCCCACGGCTTGAGGGCTTTATTGATGAAGTGTTTCGGGCCCGTAAAGACGCTGCAGGTCCAAGATTGTTTTGCGTAGGCGACATTGGCGGAGAACAGAATAACCGCGCCGATGCCGGCACCCATAATTTTCCATATAAACATTTCGACGTACCTCCCTGAGCACTGTCTCTACTTATCGCACATTGTTGCTGCTGAATAGTAGGCCCAAAGCCCGGGCAAATTCAATATCCGTATAACTTGCAACGAATTGGTTAGAAATTCTCCGGCGGCGCGCGCCCGGCAGGGTTCATCGGCCCAGCCGGTCTGGGGATGGCTGGGTCGGCCAGACCGGCGTCGAACTTGGCACCTGTTTGTGACCGGTGTGGGTGTCACGA
>JAYGEH010000547.1:0-2599 GCA_046582475.1 Rhodospirillales bacterium | reverse complement strand
TGGGCGTCGGCTTGCACGGCGAAAACCTCATCTGCGTTCAAGAAACTGTCTTAGCAATTCCGGCGGCGGTTGACGATGGTTAAAGGCGGGCGTCAATTCTGGAACTTAGGCGAAGTTTCTGTAACGATCGGAAAGGCCAACGGAGGGGGATCGAAGAACAATGCTGTCACGCGAAGACAATGAAATTTTGACCCGCGTCGGTCCCGGCATCGCCGGCATCCCCAATCGGGATGCCGGCGTGCAGGAAAGCTTGGGTCCTATCGTCGACAGATCGCTGGAACAGTTGGGCCAATCGGACACCGCCAGCATCCAGTTCCGGAAATTACTGTTGCGTCTGGCCGCCGATCTTGAGGGCGGTAAAGAGCCCGAGGCGCCGGCCCATGGCGGTTGGTACAATGTACGCTCGGTGGCCGTGGCGCTGGAAAAAGACGTGCCGTTCGATGAGGGCGCGGCGCCCTTTTTTCCGGGGCTCGACATCGCCAAAGCGGCGGAATAGTTGCGCGCCGTGACCAAATTGCATTACCATCGCAATTAAGAGCAAATACCAAAATCAACGCTATACAAGGGAGACAGCTATGAATATTTTATTTGGAACAGCGCTCGCCGCCGTTGCCGGCGCGGCATTGGCCATCCAGCCGGTCCAGGCACAGAAATCAAAAAACACGCTGCGCACGGCGTTCACCTCGCCGATCAAGGGTGTCAGCTACTATTTGGACCCGAAACCCGATACGGCCATGGAGCAGGGCGCCGTCTATGATGGCTTGGTCTGGTACAACGGCGAGACCAAAAAGATAGAGCCGTTGCTGGCCAAATTCTGGAAGCGTATTGACGCCAAGACCATCGAATTTGTTCTCCGCGACGACGTCAAATGGCACGACGGCGAGGCGTTCGACGCCGACGACGTGGTCTATACCTACAATTGGCTGACCGACAAAAAGACCCGGATGCGCTTCAAGCGAAATTGGGCGTGGGTGGCGAAAACCGAGAAGCTGGGTCAGTTCAAGGTCCGCATCACCGCCAAAAAACCGACACCGTTCGATATGGTCCGGCATGCGACCCTGACCGCGATCATGCCCCAGCACGTGCATGGGCCGCTGCCGAAAAAACTTGCCTTCGGCCAGAAGCCGGTGGGCACCGGCATGTTCAAGGTCACGCAGGTGGACGCCAACAAGGGCATCATCATGGAGCTCAATCCGGCTTTCAAGCATGGCGGGCCGGGCAAGCCGGTGACCAACGTCAACCGCATCCATTTCGCTTTTATCCCCGATATCGGGACCCAGGTGGCGCAGTTCCTGGCCGGTAATCTGGATGCGATGCGCAATGCCCCATTGGATCAGGCCATGTCCATGGCCAAGGCACCGGGCGTCGAGTTGACCGTCGGCGCTTCCATTTCCTATCAGTATGTGGCCATCGACGCCAAGGGACGATCCGGCACCAAGCCATTGCTGGATTTGCGCGTCCGCAAGGCCATCATGATGGCCATCGACAAGGACGCCCTGGTCAAGCTGGCGGCGGGCCCGTTCAAGATCGCCCGCCCCGACGCCATGTGCTGGCGCATTCAGGCCGGGTGCGATTTTTCGGTGGATCAGCCGAAATATGATCCCGCCACCGCCAAGCGGCTGCTGGCCGAAGCCGGCCATCCGAATGGCTTCAAGGTTGAACTGACCACCTTCGTCTCGCCGGCCATCAGGGGTTCCGCCGAAGCCATTTCGGGGATGCTGTCCAAGGTCGGCATAACCGCCACGGTCGACGCCCGCCAGATTCAGTCCTACCGCAAGAAGCAGCGCGACGGTAAGATCCAGATCATGATCGGCGGCTGGCCCGCCGGCGGCATGGCCGATGTGGCCGGTACCCTGGGCTTCCTTTTCCGGCCGCCGCCGAGCCGCGATTATCACGGCGATGCCACTTTGAAGAAGATGGCGCGCGCCATGGGCGGCATCATGGATCCGGCGGCGCGCCGGGCGCAGGGGCGCAAGGTCTTCAACCGGGTCATCGAGCAGCAATATTTCATGACCCTGATGGCCAACCCGACTTCCGTGGTGCACACATCGGACGTGACGGTGAAGATCGGCTCGCTCAACGCCTTTGCCATCGAAGCCTGGGACTTCCGCTGGAAGTAAACGGCTCCGCTCCGGGCGGCGGCCGCCGTCTGCCGCATGGAGCGCGCCTTTTTTTGGAGAACCAATCGAATGTTGTCTGCCGAGGACAATGAACTCTTGACGCGGGTCGGTGCGGGAACGCCCATGGGCGACTTGCTGCGCCGCTTCTGGTTCCCGGCCATGTTGGAAGTGCAGATCGCCGAACCCGACTCACCGCCGGTCAAGCTTCGCTTGCTCGGCGAAGATTTGGTCGCCTTTAAAGACACCGACGGGCGCATCGGCATCTTGGGTGCCCACTGCCCGCACCGCCGGGTGCTTCTTTATTTTGGGCGCAACGAGGAATGCGGGCTGCGCTGCGTTTATCACGGCTGGAAGTGAGGAGACGGAGCGCAAGTGCCATGATCTGATGCGTCTGAAGGACCTTGGCCCATCCTTATCCTCAACCCTCACCCGGGAGGTCTATTACCGGAAGTTCAATAATCGACGACAGGTGGCCAGCT
>JAYGEH010000546.1:0-1610 GCA_046582475.1 Rhodospirillales bacterium | reverse complement strand
GGTCGTAGATCCGGACTACATCGCCGACGCCAAAAGGGCGCGTCTCAGGGTGATGTACACCTCGGGCGAGGATATCCAAAAATTTGTCAATAACGCAATCAAAAGTGCCAACGCCGAAGTCGTCGGCAAGGCGCGCTTGCTGATATTCGGGAAGTAACGATCGATTGACCGATTGGGCGGAGTGTCCCCGCCACCGTTGGGGACGCTCCGCCAACCGCCGGCGCCGGATGGCGGCGGCGTGCACCGCACGCTCAGGCCCATGCCAAATATTCGGCCCGTATCTCCCGGGCCCGGGGCTTGATGCGGGCGCCGGAGACTTGCATCCCTTCCACCTCTTCTTCGCTGAGCGGTGCGATAATCTCGGCCTGGTAGCTGGGCCGGTCCTTGACCCGTTGCCACCAGGCGCCGACGCCGGGCCGCGCGGCGGTCCACAAATCCAGCAGCGTCAGATATTCGAGGCGGGCGACGAACGGCGCCAGGTTGATTTCGGCCAGCGAAAACATGCCGCCGGCCAGCCATTCGGATCCGCCGGCCAAGGCCTCCTCCATTCCTTTGAAGGCAATTTCGTAGGACGCCACGGCGCGCGCCACGTAGGGCGAATCGACGCCATGCTCGAACACCGATTTGTGGCGGTCGCGGCGCACCGGATCGCCCACGTTGCGGTAGCGGCGCTCGCGCTCTTCGTCGGACAAAGCTTTCATGCGGTCGCGGAACATGGCGGAAAACGAAAACACGGTCACGCCTTCGAACAAACCCTCGTCGATGGCCTTCGAGTAGAGCCGCGCCGCAACCCGCCCGGCGGCGTCCCCCGGCATCAAGGGCGGCGCCGGAAAAACCTCGTCCAGATATTCGCATATGAGGGTCGATTCCCGAATCGCTGCGCCGTCGTGGATCAGCGCCGGGACGTAGCCTTTGGGATTGAGCTTGAGATAGTCCGGCTTGTATTGCTCGGAGGTAAACAGGTTCACCTCATGGCCTTTCCATTCGAGGCCCTTTTCGAACAACGTCATGCGGACTTTTTGCGAGCATACGGAATTGGTGAAATGGTAAAGTTCGAGCACGGTTGCTATCTCCTATAATCGGGCCGGATATCCGATGGTACTACCGCCGCCGGCGTCTTCCTAGCCGGCTGCCGCCGCGGCGCCGGTCAAATTCGCGAGTCCTCGTTTACATCGCAAGGGATTTCCGTCAAGCTGTAGCGTCATTTTCAATAAATCAGGCAAACGCAAACGGGGAGTGAAAAGATGGCTCAGGATGTCAAGCAGACAGTAACCTTCAATGCCCGGCCGGGCGTGATCTTTGAAATGCTGATGGATGCGCGCAAACACACGGCATTCACCGGCGCACCGGCGAAAATCAGCCGCAAACCCGGCGGCGCCTTCAGCTGTTATGGCGGACAACTGACCAGCGTGACATTGGAAACCCAAAAGGGCAAACTGATCGTTCAGGCTTGGCGGGCCAAAGGCTGGCCAAAAGACGCCTGGTCCATCGCCACCTTCAAACTGGCCGGCGCGCCGGGCGGCAAATCGAAGCTCGTTTTCACCCAGGCCGGCGTTCCCCGGTCCGCCCTCAAGGACATCACCCAGGGCTGGAAAAGCCACTATTGGGAT
>JAYGEH010000516.1:0-1611 GCA_046582475.1 Rhodospirillales bacterium | reverse complement strand
CGTAATATTATTTTTCGTAACCAACCGAGTGACGGTACCGAATGAAAATTACGAAAATAGGGTTTTTCATACCGTCAGCATCCTTCTCTATGAGCTGAAAATATCCGGTTACGTCAGCAGCAAAACAGCCGCAAGCCTACGCTGTGTCGATTGATCCGCCATTTGCCTCCCTCAGGCGATAAACTGTGCGGTCATTCTAGAGGAAGTTGGTCTGTGGGCAATGGGCTTGGGAGAAGTTGGAATTAAAGAGTGAGTCTCCTAAGGGTCAATGGACTAAACCGCTCACGCGGTAGCCATCTCAGCCATAGGCGGACATATCAGGCTCTAAATGGAGCGAGTATTCGATATTGCCGCTCTAGCGCCCCGCCTCTTCTTTGGCCGGCGGCGGCTTTGCATGGCCGGATGGCAGCGCCGGTACTTCCCAGACCGCGCCGACATCGATGACGCGGAAGGCGTTATTGGCGATGTTCAAGCTGGCACGGGCGGCCTTAATCCGTGCCACTGGCTCATCGAACGGCTCGTCGGTTTGGCGGAATGTGGCGAAATGGATGGCCAGGCTGCGGGCGGCACCGAGGTCCAGGTGGGCCATGGCCGCTTCTTCCGGGTTCATGTGCGAGGAACTCATGAACCAGCGCGGCGCATAGGCGCCGATGGGCAGGAGTGCCAGACGGAATTTTCCGAATTTACTGCGGGTGGTGCGGTAATGATCGCCGCCGCCGTATCCGGTGTCGCCCGCGTAGTAGATGTTACCGCCCTTGGTCTCGATTACAAACGCCCCCCAAAGCGCCCGATTGCGGTCAAACGGTGTGCGCGCCGACCAGTGCTGCGCCGGTTCGAGGGCGATGGTGACAGCATCGCTGATCTTGAGTTTCTGTCCCCAATCCAGGGTCTTGACCCGGATTGCCGGGTCGTGACGGTTTATGATGGCGTCGTTGCCAAGCGGCGCGACGATCAACGCCCCGTCGCGGTCATGCAACCGTTTCAGTGTTGCAAGGTCCAGGTGGTCGTAGTGATTGTGGCTGATCAAGACGACATCGATTTTCGGCAGCTTGTCGAAATCGATGCCGGGGTCGATAACCCGACTGGCGCCGAGCACCCCGAACGGGCCCGCGGTCTCCGCCCAGACCGGGTCGGTGAGGATGTTGACGCCTTGGGTTTGCACAAAAACCGTGGCGTGGCCGACATAGGAGACACGAAGGCGGTCACCGGCAACGCTGGCCGGCGGCAGGTCCTTGGCCTTGACCTCCACGTGTTCGGGCCAGGGCCCGCGGTCGCGGGTAAAACGCCACTTCAAAAATTCGCCAAAACTGCGCCCCCCTTGTTCGACCGGATTTACGAACACTTCGCCGTTGAAATTGGCGGATGTCGGGCCCTGATAGTAGGGCGCGCAGGTGCCGAGGAGCAGGGCCATCAGGGAAAGTGCCATAATTTTGTAAGACCTTCGCATTCAAACCACTCCACAAATTGCCGGGCGATCAACCATCCACGCCCGATCTTGCCAATTTGACGCTTGGCCGTCGATAAAAATCCGGCGAGCTGGTTAGCACCGCCAATGTCCGGAAAGGGTCAAAAGCAGTCGTTCAGCGAATATGGCGGGAACGTCCGGTATTG
>JAYGEH010000457.1:0-2746 GCA_046582475.1 Rhodospirillales bacterium | reverse complement strand
ACGTTGCGCATCGCTAACACGGCCATCCTCGACGGAAAATTCCAAGCCGTGGGAATAGGCATAGGCGCCCACCGGGAAGCCCGGCGACAGCCAGGCCATCAGCCGGTAAAGGGCCTCGTCGGTGATTTGCTCAGTGCGCATGGCCGCTCGCATGTCCATGGTTCGCATAGGCGCCCGGTTCCGGCGCGAAGGGTGCTTGGACCTGTTCGCAATGTCCGCCTAAGCCAACAATCATTGCTTCCAGCACATGATCGTAGGCAATGCGCAAGCCGCCGTCCGCCAATACCTGGACCGGCGTATGCCGGTTGCCGATATGCCAGGCGATGCGCGCCGTCTCGGCGGCCCTTGCGCAGGTAATGTCGAGCACGTCTTCCGCCGCCGCGCGGACGGCGATGATGCGGCCCGATTCCAGAACCAGCCCGTCGCCGTCTTCCAGGCGGGTGGCTTCGGCCAGATCGAGCAGGAAGTCATCGCCGTCGTCGTCGGTCAGTTTGATGCGCCGCCGGTAGCGGTCATCGAAGGCGAGGGTGACCGCAGCCGCGGCATCGCCCGCCGGCCAGGCGCCCGCTGGCTTGACGGCTGTTACGCGGCGGATGTCTGCCGATCCGCTCAAAACAAAAAGTACCGTTGCGCCAGGGCCAGCTCTTGCGCCGGCTCGCAGGTCAATAATTCGCCATCGGCGCGCACTTCGTAGGTTTCGCTATCGACCTCGATTTCCGGGGTCAAGTCGTTATGGACCATGTCCTTCTTGGTCACCCTGCGCGTGTTGGAGACGCCAAGCACCGGCTTTTCCAGGCCGAGGGTTGCCGCCGTTCCGTTGGCTATCGCCGCTTCCGAGACGAAAGTGACCGAACTGGCGGTCAGGGATTTGCCGAAGGCGCCGAACATGGGCCGGTAATGCACCGGCTGCGGTGTCGGGATCGAGGCGTTGGGATCGCCCATGGCGGCTGCTGCGATGGTTCCCGATTTCAACACAATATCCGGCTTGACGCCGAAGAACATGGGTTTCCACAAGACCAGATCGGCCAGCTTGCCGACCTCGACCGAGCCCACGTGGCTGGCGATGCCGTGGCTGATGGCCGGGTTGATGGTATATTTGGCGATGTAGCGCTTGATGCGGAAATTGTCGTTGTCGCGCGCTTCATTGGCCAGGGCGCCCCGTTGGCGCTTCATCTTGTCGGCGGTCTGCCAGGTGCGGATGATCACTTCGCCGACCCGGCCCATGGCCTGGCTGTCCGATGCGATCATCGAGAAAGCGCCGAGATCATGGAGGATATCTTCCGCCGCGATGGTTTCCCGGCGGATACGGCTTTCGGCGAAGGCCACGTCTTCGGGAATACGCGCATCCAGATGATGGCAGACCATCAGCATGTCCAGATGCTCATCGATGGTGTTGACCGTGAAGGGGCGCGTCGGGTTGGTGGAAGACGGCAAAACGTTGGCCTCGCCGCAGACGCGGATGATATCGGGCGCGTGGCCGCCGCCGGCGCCTTCGGTGTGGAAGGCGTGGATGGTGCGGCCCTTGAAGGCGGCGATGGTGTTTTCGACAAAGCCGGATTCGTTGAGGGTGTCGGTATGGATCGCCACCTGCACGTCGGCGTCTTCGGCAACGCTCAGGCAATTATCGATGGCCGACGGCGTGGTGCCCCAATCTTCGTGCAGTTTCAGACCGCAGGCGCCGGCTTCCACCTGTTCAAGGAGCGCCTCCGGCCGGGAGGCGTTACCCTTGCCGAAAAATCCCAAATTCATCGGCAGGCCTTCCGCCGCCTGCAGCATGCGCCCCAGATGCCAGGGGCCGGGGGTGCAGGTGGTGGCGTTGGTGCCCTCGGCCGGTCCGGTGCCGCCGCCGAGCATGGTGGTGATGCCGGAATAGAGCGCGTCGTCCACCTGTTGCGGGCTGATCCAATGGATGTGGGCATCGATGCCGCCGGCGGTCAGGATACGGCCCTCGCCGGCGATGGCCTCGGTGCCGGGTCCGATGATGATATCGACGCCGGGCTGGGTATCGGGATTGCCGGCCTTGCCGATCCCAGCGATACGGCCATCCAAAATCCCGATATCGGCCTTGATGATGCCCCAGTGATCGACGATCAGGGCGTTGGTGATGACCGTATCGACGGCGCCGCCGGCGCGGCTGACCTGGCTTTGGCCCATGCCGTCGCGGATCACCTTGCCGCCGCCGAACTTGACCTCCTCGCCATAGGTGGTGCGGTCTTCCTCCACCTCCAGAAACAGTTCCGTGTCGGCAAGCCGTACCTTGTCGCCGACCGTGGGGCCGAACATGGCCGCATAAGCCGGTCTTTCAATTTCATAGGCCATGGATCAATCCCCCAGCTTGCCTTGAATCTCGGCGTTGAAGCCATGCACTTCGCGCCCGCCGGCGTAGGGGATCAATTGCACGTCCCGGGTCTGGCCCGGCTCGAAGCGGACGGCGGTGCCGGCGGGGATATCGAGGCGCTTCCCCCGCGCCGCCGCGCGGTCGAATTCCAGCGCCGCGTTGGTCTCGAAGAAATGATAGTGGGAACCGATCTGTACCGGCCGGTCGCCTGTATTGACCACCGAGAGCGTGCTGACCTCGCGGTCCGCGTTGAGGGTGATGGTGCCCCCGGCGGTTATGATTTCCCCTGGGATCATGATTCCCTCCTAGCGGATCGGTTCGTGGACGGTGACCAGCTTGGTGCCGTCCGGAAAAGTGGCTTCCACCTGGATGTCGTGGATCATCTCGGGAATGCCGTCCATGACCTGA
>JAYGEH010000453.1:0-3361 GCA_046582475.1 Rhodospirillales bacterium | reverse complement strand
GATGAATTGGTATCGTCGGATTTTGACGATCCGTGATAATGAGGGAAAGCGGCTAAGTATGAATGCTCCTCTTAGCGGCACCATTCCTCCTCTGTAATCCTATTGAATTGTTCCCTGATCGTTGACAATCGTTCGCTGATCTTCGCAAATTATTCCCTGTTCCGATGCTTAGGGAAATTTACTCTGAGATGGTGGTGTTGCAGGGGTTGTTCGGCCTCAAAAGACCGAAATGACCCCAACATTGAATAAATTCCCTGCTTTTTCCCTGCTTAACAGGGAAAAAACAGCTGAGACTAGTTAGCTCCAGACTGCGTCCACCACCAACCGCCTCGGCTCACACAAACAATAATTCCAGGGAAACGGCCATGCAGTCCCGCGAGATCACGGTGCCCTTGGAAGGCGGCGGGATGGGAGCATACCTGGCCGAACCCGGACGAACCGCCACGGGGCGCGGTCATCGCCATCATGGAAATCTGGGGCGTCGACGATACCATGAATGCGCACGCCCATGAAATTGCCGAAGCCGGGTTTATCTGCTTGGTGCCCGATCTGTTTTGGCGGCTTGAGCCGGGCGGCAAGATGAGTTTCCTGATGTGCTGCCGCACCGGTATCGACGGCGCCGTCGCCTATTACGCCATCTATATGGAACTGAATATCCGGGAAGCCCCCAACCCGCTGGTCGCCCGTCACCGTTACGCGGACGCGGATCATGCATTTGCCCGCCATGGCGGGGCCTCCTATAGTGAACAGGAAGCGGTGCAGGCGCTGGCGCGATCAACCGAATTTTTTGAGAAGTACCTGAATATTTGAGGGCCCGGGCCCGGGGGCAGGGACGGGGACATGAATATGGACAAAATAGACCTGTTCAAACATTTCATGCCGAAAGAGTTTTTCGACAAGCTGCACCATATTATTCCCGCCATATGGTGCTCGATGCCTTTGCCCGCTTGCCGGCGCTGTGGGATTTGGACGAACGCCTGCGGCATCCAGATTTTCACCAACGTTCAAGGCAAACCCCTGAGCTTGCCGGAATATCATCAACTGTTCGAGATCGCCGCGGCGCATGATTTGCCGGTATGGGTTCATCCCATGCGCATGCCCGACCATGCCGATTACGCATCCGAAGATAAATCCGAGGATGAGATTTGGTTCACCTTTGGCTGGCCCTACGAGACGACGGCCTGCATGACCCGTTTGATCTATTCCGGCTTGTTCGACACATTGCCGGAGCTCAAGATCATCACCCACCACATGGGCGGCATGATCCCCTATTTCGCCGATAAGATCGCCCTTGGTTTCAGTCAGATCTTCAACGGCGGCGTGGATCGCAACCCGGTGGCCGATATGCGCGGCCTAAAAAAAGCGCCGATCGAATATTACAAGATGCTCTACGGGGATACCTCGACCAACGGATCGGTCTCCGCCATGCGCTGCGGGCACGACTTCTTAACCACCGATCACTGTGTGTTCGCCCCCGATTCGCCCCTCGACCCGATCGGCGGCGCGCACCTGATCGGCGGGACCATCGACGCCATCAACGCCCTCGAAATTCCGGATGCGGAAAAAGAGACGATCTTCTCCGGCAACGCACGGCGCCTGCTGAAGCTGCATTAGCCGGGCGCCGGCTGGAAGGAAAATACCCGTTCGGTGTTACGCTATGCTTTAATTACTAAATTATAATGTTAAAAATTATTTTTTATCAATTTTTCACTGATGAAACGCAGTTGAGCGTTGAAATTAACGGTGTAGATCCAATTCACAACCGGGTTATCTTATATAACATTTTAAATATGTTATAAATATCGTGATCACCGGTTAATTCACTCTGATATTGCCCAATATTCCACTAAGGCGCTCCACCGGCCGCATCCGATTTTGCTGATTGCCGGCGATTCACGTCGACGTATTGCAAGTCCGCGAAAATAGCCTGCACCCGGAATAGCGCCTTCCTAATATTGGGAATATAAATTAAGTTCGGTTACGGCACGAAGTTTAATTGGGAAAGCAGGTTGCATGGAAAACTTTACCCCCTATTCGGCGTTGATCGGCGGCGTCATTATCGGCATCGCGGCGGCCATTTTACTATGGCTGAATGGACAAGTTGCGGGCATCAGCGGCATCGCCGGCGGAATTCTCGATTTTGAGCGGGGTGATCTCAATTGGCGGCTCTATTTCGTCGCCGGTCTGATCGGCGGCGTCGCATTATACCGGCTCGCCGGCGGACCGCTGCAGGACATAGAGATCAGCACATCGGTGCCGCTGCTTGTCGCCGGCGGGCTGCTGACCGGGATTGGCACGCGCCTGGGCGGCGGCTGCACCAGCGGTCACGGCGTCTGCGGTATCGCCCGGTTATCGACGCGATCGATCGCGGCAACCGTCATTTTTATGGTTGTTGCCGGCCTTACGGTCTTTACCACCAACCATATCCTGGGAGCCGGCACATGAACAAAAACATCGCCGCCCTGGTATCGGGCCTCTTGTTCGGTCTCGGCCTGGCCGTATCGCAAATGGTCAATCCAGCCAAGGTTATTGGATTTTTGGATGTCGCCGGCCGTTGGGATCCCAGCTTGGCGTTCGTGATGGTTGGCGCAATCGGTGTCGCATTTGTCTTCTTCCGGATCATATTGAAATCGCCGGCACCAAAATTCGACCCGCTATTCAAAGTGCCCGATATCAAAGCCATCGATCGCAATCTCATCGTCGGATCGGGCATCTTCGGCATGGGCTGGGGGTTGGTCGGATTTTGTCCTGGACCGGCGATATCGTCGCTGGCCTATGGCCGAATTGAACCGGTGATATTCCTGGCCGCGATGTTTATTGGATTTTACGTCGAGCGCGTATGGCGCCTCAGGGCTGGCTACGGCTAGAGCGGTCATGATAGGCAACCCAACTCGAATTCATGTGTTGGCTAAGACCGTTTGCCTCCAGGGAATGAATTTGATCCGATGAAACGTATTTTCGCCTTGCTGCCCGCGCTGGCGCTGAGCGCCTGCGTTATCGTGAGCGAGGGCCAAGTGACTTTGTCCCATGTGGGCGAAAGCGAATATGTGGTCAAGGATGTGCTGGAGAGAGCCAACGCCGCCATCAAAAAGATCGATGCCTATTGGGGGGAAGGCTTCGACGCAAACGTGCGGGTCAAAATCGAAAACCGGAAAATCCGCTCCTCGGCCAACTATGTCAACCGATTCATCAACCTAACCCGCATCGCGGTCCAAAGCGGGCGGCCGGTTATCGAGCACGAGGTGGCGCACATCATCGTCGGGCGCGACGCCAGCAACCGGCGATTTCTGAACGAGGGGATCGCCATGTATCTGGAACAAAAATTCCATCCCCAGGCCGAACTGAGGAGCATCGATCTGGA
>JAYGEH010000405.1:0-17963 GCA_046582475.1 Rhodospirillales bacterium | reverse complement strand
GATCGGCTGGCCGCCCTGCTGATGCGCGGCCAGCCAGCGGATGATGAACGGCCCGCAGATGAAGCTGACGATCAGGGCGGTGATCATGGCGCCGCCGGTGCGGAAGGTTATGTAGCGGAAGACGTTGAAGAATCCCAATTGATCGGAAAACTGAACCAGCGAATTAAACAGCATCGGGTGCCTCCCCGTTTGATTTAAGTGCCTCGACAACGACGCCCATGCGCGATCCGGCCGAACCCTTGACTAAGACCACATCGCCGGACCTGAGGGCGGCTTTGAGCGGCTCGGCCAGGTCCTCGGCATTGTGAAAGTGTGCGCCTTGGGAGTCCGCCGGCAGCTCGCTGAAAAGCAGCGCCATCATGGCGCCGACGGTGAACACCAGATCAACCTTCGCGCCGGTGATGGCGGCGGCGAGGTCCCGATGCGCGTCGCGGCTTTCGCTGCCCAGCTCCAGCATGTCGCCGAGAACCGCGATCCGCCGCCCGGCCGGCAGCGATGATAAAACTTGCAGCGATGCGGCCATCGACACCGGGCTGGCGTTATAGCTTTCATCGATCAGGATGAACTGGATCGAGCCGCTATCGATGGCGTGGTGGCGGCCGCGCCCGGCGGCGGGGCGGAGCGCGGCCATGGCCGCCGCGCCGTCGAACACATCGGCGCCGGCGGCATCGATGGCGGCCAGGATGGCGAGGCTGTTCTGCACCCAATGGCGGCCCAAGAGGCCCAGCCGGTAGTCCAGTGTGCGGCCCCGGAAGGCGGCCACCACCTTGGAATATTCCGGCCCCAGGTCATAGTCCAGAAGGCGGAAATCGGCATCGGCGTGGCTGCCAAAAGCAATGATGGAAGCGGCGCCGGCGGCCAGCGCCCGCTCCGCCAAAAGATCGAAAAATGGGTTGTCCCGGTTGAGGATGGCGGCGGCGCCGGGATTGAGGCCGGCGAAAATCTCCGATTTGGCCTCGGCGATGTCTTCCACCGAAGCGAAATAGGCGGTGTGCACGTGTTCCACATTGGTGACGATGGCCACGTCGGGGCGCGCCATTTTCGACAACGGCGTCAACTCGCCGGCATGGTTCATGCCCAATTCCAGCACCCAGAAGCGGGCATCCGCCGGCAACCGGGCCAGGCTCAAGGGCACGCCGATATGGTTGTTGAAACTGCCGGCGCTGTGGCCGGTCTCGCCCTGCTTTGCCAGCAGCGCCGCCAGGGCTTCCTTGACGCCGGTTTTGCCGACGCTGCCGGTGACCGCGATGACCGTGGCGGTGGCGCGCTGCCGCGCGGCTACCCCCAAGCCCTTGAGGCCGGCCATGGTATCGCCGACTTGGAGCAGAGGCCCGGCGCCCGCTGCATGGCCATCCTTAACCATGGCGGCGGCGGCGCCGGCTTCGAAGGCGGCGTCCAGATAATCGTGGCCGTCGAAGTTGGGCCCCTTGAGGGCGACGAACAGATCGCCGGCGGCCAGGCTGCGGCTGTCGATGGACACACCGCTGGCGGCCCAATCGCCGGAGACGCTTCCGCCGCTGGCGCTGGCGGCGGCTTGTGCGGTCCAGAGAGGTGCGTTCATGCATCCACCTCCGATGCGGCGCGGCGCGCAACCTCGAGATCGTCGAACGGTATGACTTCGGTTCCGACGATCTGACCCTGTTCATGGCCCTTGCCGGCGATGACCAGAATATCGCCCGCAACCAAACCGGCGACGGCCTCGAATATGGCCTGTTCGCGGGCGCCGATTTCGGTTGCGTCCGGCGCCGCGGCCAGGATGGCGGCGCGGATTTGGGCGGCGTCCTCGGACCTGGGATTGTCGTCGGTGACGATCACCCGGTCCGCAAGGCGCGCCGCGATGGCGCCCATCTCCGGGCGTTTGCCCCTATCCCGGTCGCCGCCGCATCCGAAGACGATACTGAGCGCGCCTTTCGTGTGCGGACGCAGCGCCGTCAGCAACCGCTGCAGCGCATCGGGTGTGTGGGCGTAATCCACATAGACGGCGGCGCCATGCCTAAGCCGGGCGGCGAGCTGCATGCGCCCGGCCACCGGCTCCAGGGATTCCAGGCCTAGCAGCGCGGCGTCCGCGTCGGCGCCGCCGGCGATGACCATGGCGAGGGCGCAAAGGGCGTTCATCACTTGGAAATCACCGATCAGGGGGAAGTCGATCTCGGCCGCGCTGCCCATGAGGTTGAGCTTGAGCCGCTGGCCCTGGCCATGGGCTTGGCAATCGCGAAGCGCAACGTCGTTTCCGGCCCAGCCGTAACTCAGCCTGTCGATATTGCGTCCGGCCAGCAGATATTCCGAAAAGGCCTCATCGGCGTTCAGGACGGCGGTGCCAGCGCCTTGCAACAGCTCGGTGAACAGGCGCGCCTTGGCGTTCCGGTAGGCGTCCATGGTACCGTGATAGTCGAGATGATCGCGGCTGATATTGGTGAAGGCGGCGATCGATATGCGGACGCCGTCGAGGCGGAATTGATCGAGGCCGTGGCTGGAGGCTTCGATGGCGGCGTGATCGATGCCGCTCGCGGCCAGCTCCGCGAGGGTGGCGTGCAGATCGGCGGCGTCCGGCGTGGTCAGCCCGCCGTCCTCGCGCCGGCCGGGGGCGACCAGGCCCAGGGTGCCGAGGCTGGCCGCCTTTAATCCCAGATGGGTCCAAAGCTGGCGGGTGAAATCGGCCACCGAGGATTTGCCGTTGGTGCCGGTGACCGCCGCAATATGTTTGGGCTGGGCGCCGTAAAAGCGGGCCGCCAGTTGCGCATAGCGGCGGCGCGGCCGGGCATCCGTAAAGAGCGCGGGTCCGCCCGCATCGTTTGGCGTGCCGGGCACGGCCAGCACCGCCGCCGCGCCCCGCGCCACGGCATCATCGATGAAATCACGGCCATCGGCTTCGGCGCCGGCAAGCGCGGCGAACAAAAAGCCGGGCTCCACTTTGCGGGAATCCGCCGTCAGGCCGGTAATTTCGGAGTCAGCAGCCAGCCCTGTTGTCATATTTACCCATTCCAATCCCACCATTAATTCAGTTAGCCGCAAGACTTTTCTTCCCAGGCCGTAGCCGCCGCAATTTCGATTCGGCACGGTCGCCGCCGCCGACGCCCAAGGCTTGGGCGCGCGGCCGCAAACCCAGCAACGGCGATAGCCGCTCAACGACGTTTTTCACCACCGGCGCCGCGACCCAGCCGCCGGTGGCGAAGCCGAAGGTTTCCTTGAGGCCCTTGGGCTCGTCGAACAATGCCAGGATGGCATAGCGCGGCCGATCAAAAGGGAACACCGCGACAAAGGACGAGATCACCCGGCGGCCGCCATAGCCCCGGCGTCCCGGCTTGTCGGCGGTGCCGGTCTTGCCGCCCAGCAAAAATCCTTGCGCATCGGCATTTCTGCCGGTTCCATCGGTCACCACCATGCGCATCAGGCGGCGCATCTTCGCCGATGTGCCGGCTTTCAAAACGCGCACGCGGGCTTCCGCCTGTCCGCCTCCGGGGCTTGCGCTGCCGCCCTTGAGGATGGTCGGTCGCACCCGGTAGCCGCCATTCACCAGGGTGGCGACGGCGGCGGTGAGTTGCAGGGGCGAGACCGCGATGCCGTGCCCGTAGGCGATGGTCATGGTGTTGATATCGCGCCAGCGGTCGGGGGTCAGGGGCGTTCCCACTTCCGGCAATTCGATGCCCGCCGCCCGCGTCAGACCGAACGATTTGAGATATTTTCTCTGCCGCGCGGTACCCACCGTCATGGCCATTTTGGCGGCGCCGATATTGGAGGAATAAACCAAAATCTCGCGCAGGCTGAGCCAGCGTTTTTTGGCGTGATAGTCGGAAATGGTAAAGCCGTGAATGCGGATCGGCTTGGTGGCGTCAAAGCGCGACGTCATTTGCGCGACGCCCGTATCCAGCGCCATGGCGGCGGTAAACAATTTGAACGTCGATCCCATTTCATAGACGCCCTTGGTGGCCCGGTTGAAGCCGGCGTCGCCGGCCGCCGACACCGGATTGTTGGGATCGAAATCGGGCAGCGATACCAGCGCGATCACCTCGCCATTCTGCACGTCAATCAGCACGCCGACCGCGCCGATGGCCGAGAATTTGTTCTGCTGGCGCAGCAATTCATCGCGAAACATGGCCTGCACGCGGATATCCAGGGACAGCGCAAAGGCGCTTTCGCCGCCGGTCAGCCGTCCGTCGAACTGCTTTTCGACGCCGGATAATCCGTTGCCGTCGATATCGGTGATGCCGAGCACATGGGCGGCCAGTGCCCCGTGCGGATAGACCCGGCGTTCCATGCCCTGGAAATAGAGGCCGGGAACGCCGAGGGCGTTAACCTTGAACTGGCGGTCTGGGGTCAGGTTGCGGTGCAGCCAGACGAACGTGTTTTTGCCCGACAGCTTTTTGCGCAATTGGCCTTCGTCCAGTTCGGGCAGCACCTTGGCCAGCCGCTTCGCGGCCAACTTGGCATCGAGAACATGATTGGGGTTGGCGTAAAGGGCCGCTGTCGGCAGGCTGGTGGCCAGCAAAATGCCGTTACGGTCGGCAATGTTGGCGCGTACCTTGGGCGGCTTCGGCGTCTCCGACAGGCGCGCCACCTGTTTCGGCGCCGCGCCCCGCATCAGGGCCAGTTCGACCAGGCGCCCGGCGATGACGGTGAAGGCTATGGCCAGCAAGGCACCGGTGACGATCAGCCGGTTGCGGCTGGTATTGAGGGCTTGCGCCTGGATGCCTTGCAACCGGACGATATCGGGAATATCGGGATTTGGCGGCGCCCGGCCGGCCGCGGTTTTGCGCGCCCGATAGGCCGGATGATTGAAATGATCGACCTTCATTACCGGGCCTGACTTTTGGCCGATGCCGGCACCGGCACAGGGTCTTCGCCCGGCAAAAGCTCACCCGCCGAGCGCAGTTGCGCCGGCTCCGTGGGGCGCAAGCTCAGATGCCGTTCGGCCAGGGCTTTCAGGCGGCCGAAATTGTTGAGGTGGCTCCATTCGGCTTCCAGAACGTGGATCGATTCCCGGTCCGCGACGATCGCCCGGTTTAACGCGTTGAGCTCATTTTCGAGCCCGGTCACCTCATATTTGAGGAAGAACAGCGCGACGCTCATCATCGCCGCCACCAAAAGTGTCACTATGGTTGCCTGGCGCATTTTACCCCTCAAGCCGCCTCGGCCCAGACCGGCGCGCCGGTTCTTGTCGCGGCTCGGAGGCGCGCCGAACGGGCTCTTGGATTTGCCGCGGTTTCCGCCGCCGATGGTTTGATGGTGCCGCGCTTGATCAAGCGGAATGTGGGCGCCTCGGCGGTTGCCGCCGGTAAGTGGCGGGACACGCCGGCGCTTCGGTCGCTGCGCTGGTGCAGGAAGGTCTTGACCATGCGGTCTTCCAGGGAATGAAAGGATATCACCGCCAGGCGGCCGCCCGGCGCCAGCAATTGCTCGGCGGCGTGAAGCCCGCGCTGCAATTCTTCCAACTCGCCATTGATTCGGATGCGCAGTGCCATGAACGTGCGCGTCGCCGGATCCAGGCCGTCCTTGGCGGCGCGTACCACGCGGCGAATGACGCCGGCCAGCTCGCCAGTCCGCGTGAACGGTTTTTCGGCGCGGCGCTCGACGATGGCGCGGGCGACGCGCCGGGCGCGGCGTTCTTGCCCAAAGCTGTAAATAATGTCGGCCAGTTCCTGCTCATCGGCGCCGTTGACCAGATCCGCCGCCGTCGGCCCATCGCCGCCCATTCGCATATCCAAGGGCCCGTCGCCAGCGAAGGAAAAGCCGCGCGTGGGATTGTCCAGTTGCGGCGAAGAAACGCCAAGATCGAGGAGCACGCCATCGACCCGCTCAACCCCGAGCCGGGCCAATAGCTGGGCCATATCGCCGAAGCAGCCTTCGATAATTGTCAACTTGCCGTCCAGCCCAGCGCCAATTTGGGCGCCGATGACGATGGCCTCCGGATCCCGGTCGATGGCGAACACCAGGGTTTCCGCCGCCGCCAATATGGCGCGGCTGTGGCCGCCGCGCCCGAAAGTGCCATCCACATAGGTGCCGCCGTCCTTGGGCGCCAGCATCGCCAGCACCTCATCGGTCATCACCGGGATGTGGGCGTTCATGGCGCGCCTCCATCGCCGGACCCGGGTTGCAGGGGCAGGGTCGCGCCGCGCGCCCGGGCGCGCTCAAAGGCCCGCTCCCGCTGGCGGTCATAGGCGCCCGGTTCCCATATGAGGAAACGCCCGCCGCGCCCCACAAACACCGCCTCCGATGCCAGATTGGCATGCTCGATAAGGGGTTTCGGCAGGATCACCCGGCCTTCGGTATCGTACGGGAGGGCGTGGGTGTTCTCGACAATGGCGGCCAGATCGTCCTGGTCGTCGGAGAACAGATCGAGGTTTTCCAGACTGGCGACGACACGATTGAAAAATGCCTCCGAAAGCGCCTCGATCGCCGCATATTTGAAGGACGGAAAGACATGGATCCCGGCGAATTGCTGTTCGGTCAGGGCATCGCGAAACGGTTTCGGAACCGAAATGCGGCCCTTGCGGTCTATCTTGTTGACGTGCCTGCCGAACAACGCAGCCATTTCCGCCTCGCGCATACGCCAAATACAGCCATTTCCCGCCGGAAACCACTCCCGGCCCGGGACGTCCTAAACTGTCCCCTAATAATTTGGGACAATTTGGGATATCATGGGTTTTTATGGGCGTCAATGGGACAGAATGGAACGGCGTAGGTTAATAAAACCTTGCCATTTTAAGGATTCACCATCGCCAGGACTAACCCTGGACAAATTCTGCCATCGCGCCACAACCCATAGCGATTAAACACATGACTGTGGCGGCAATTGGTCCCGAATATGGCCAATTGTATTCAACCGAATTTATTTTGGGGCAGTGCGGCGCCTCGAACCGGCGCGCAAAATCTGGGTTTTGAAATAGGCGATGGTATTGGCCAGGCCGTCGCGCAGCTGGACCGATGGCTGCCAGCCGAGCTTGTCCTCGGCCAACCCGATATCGGGGCAGCGCTGCATGGGATCGTCTTCGGGCAATGGGCCGCTTTCAATTTCCACCTGGTTGCCGGTAAGCTCGATCACCAATTCGGCCAATTGGCGGATCGAGAATTCAACCGGATTGCCCAAATTGAGCGGCCCGGTCACGCTGTCCGGCGCCGCCATCAGCGCCATCAAGCCATCGACCAGATCATCCACATAACAAAAGGAGCGGGTCTGGCTGCCATCCCCATAGATGGTCATCGTCTCGCCGCGCAACGCCTGGACGATGAAATTGGAAACCACGCGGCCGTCATCGGCGCGCATGCGGGGGCCGTAGGTATTGAAGATGCGGGCGACGCGGATGTTCAGCTTGTGTTGGCGGTAATAGTCGAAAAACAAGGTCTCGGCGCAGCGCTTGCCTTCATCGTAGCAGGCGCGCGGGCCGATGGGATTGACGTTGCCCCAGTAGTTTTCGGTCTGCGGATGGACGTCCGGGTCGCCATACACCTCGGAAGTCGAGGCCTGCAATATCTTGGCGCCGGTGCGCTTGGCCAGACCAAGCATATTGATCGCCCCATGGACGCTGGTCTTGGTGGTCTGCACCGGATCAAATTGGTAATGGATCGGCGATGCCGGGCAGGCGAGATTGTAAATCTCATCCACCCCTACATAGAGCGGGAAGGTCACATCGTGGCGCAGCAATTCGAAATTGGATTCGGCCATAAGGGCGGCGATATTATCTTTGACGCCGGTGAAGTAATTATCGAGGCAGATCACATCGTCGCCCGCGGCCACCAGCCGGGCGCACAAATGCGAGCCGATAAACCCGGCGCCGCCGGTTACCAAAACCCGCTTTCTGGTGGTCCCGCTCATCTCATTTGTTCCCCCGCGATCAATTTCGCTTGCCGAGTGCTTGATATACGGCTGACTTCTCCGGTTCAAGTCTGCAGGAACCAAACTTCGTCCCGCTCCAGAACGGCGGCGGTGAGATGGCCCGAATAATAGGCGCCGGTATCGACGCAAATTCGGTTGTTCTGGATTTGCGGCGTGCGCCCGATCGAATGGCCGTGCACAACCATGCGCCCAAAGTCTTCGTCCGATTCCAGAAATTCATCGCGGATCCATAATTGATCGCGGGCATCCTGGGCTGCCAGCGGCACCCCAGGTTTTAGACCCGCATGCACGAACAGGTAATCGCCGCATTCATGGCTGATCTGAAGGCCTTGGAAGAAGGCCAGATGGTCGGCCGGCAGCTTGGCGCTCAACTGCCGGCGCCATTCCCTGGCTTCGTCCGGGGTTGGAAATCCATGCGCCTCAAGACCGTAGCTTTCCAGGGTCTCGACGCCGCCGTTGGCGAACCAGGATGTGACCACTTCCGATCCGGCCAGAAACCGCAGCATCCAATCTTCGTGATTGCCCTTGAGGTATATGGGCTCGAAGCCGGCCAGGGGGTTGTGCATGATCCAATCGATCAGGGCGCGGGAATCGGGGCCCCGGTCGATATAATCGCCGAGATAGACGGCGATCAGATTGGCCGCGCCCGAGCCACCCGCATCCGCCTCGATCAGCGCTTCCAGCTTCTGCAAAAGATCGAGCCGGCCGTGCATGTCACCGATGGCATAAATGCGCGTGCCATCGGGCGTCTTGGCATCGTGGCGATAGCGCATACGAAATTCCGCTCCCCGCGTTTCCGGCCGCTCTCCGCATTTTTGGAATCGGCCGCTCGGCTGAATGGTTTATAGTTGTTTAAGACATTTTCCTATAATAATCACCGTCAGGGAAACTGGATACCTCCATTGCATCATGGCAGATAACACAGCGTCAGTGGTCACCGCCGTATCGGAAGAGAGAACACCAGAAAGTTCGCTGTTCGATCACGTGGAACGGGTCATGCATGCCAGGGGCGGGCGCTTCGCCGTCATGATCAATCTCTCCAAGCTCAGCCCTCACTACCGCAAGCCCCATCATATCCGCATCGCGAGCCGGACCTTCGATTCGCTGTTGCATACCCGCGACGTGCAATTATACGTGCTCGGCAACGGCGATATCGCCCTCATGTGCAAGGATATCCCGGTCGACGAAGTGGACAACATGATCGACAAGTTGCGCCTGCTGTTCCGCAACGATCCGGTGGCGGCGCGCAACGGCTCGGGCGATGTGGAATTCACAAGCTGGTATCATTTCGAATCCGAATTCGACACCTTCTTCGAATTGACCGAGGCGCGCGCCGCGGCAGCGAACAAGATCGCCGCTCGCTCGGAAGATGCCTCGGCCGGGCGCGGCATCGGCGCCGGCTTCGCCGGCCAGCCCCTCGATCCCCTGAGCCTGGCCAAGATCGATGACAGCCTAAGGCGCCTGCCGATCGCCGAATTTCTGCGCCAGCAGCCGGCGGTGATCGTCGGGTTGGACGGCACCGAGGATATCTTGTTTCAGGAGCAATATGTTTCCATTTCGGATTTGCAGCAGCGCCTGGCGCCGGGTTTCAATCTGCTCTCCAACCCGTGGCTGTTCCAGCATCTGACCGAAACCATCGACAAAAGGGTCATGGCCGCCATGGCGCGCGCCGGCTTAGGTGATGGCAGCGGCCATATCTCTGTGAACCTGAACATTAAATCGGTGCTCTCCAAGGACTTCCAGCGGTTCGACGAGGCGCTGACCGAACAGGCCGGCCAGATCGTCGTCGAGTTGCAGCAAATCGACGTTTTTTCCGACATCGAGAATTATAAGCTTGCCAGGAACTGGCTGCGCGACCGGGGCTACCGGGTGCTCTTGGACGGACTCAATCCCCTGGCGCTGCAATATTTCAATCCCGGCCTGTTGGACGCCGACTATTACAAGGTGTCCTGGGGGACCGAATTCGTGGAAACGGAAACCTCCGAGATCCATGCCAAGACCGGCGTCCTCGTCGAAAAAGTGGGCCGCGAGCGCTTCATCCTGGGGCGCACGGATTCCGAAGAGGCGATGAGTTGGGCGCTGACATTGGGAATCCGCCGGTTCCAGGGGTTTTTCATTGACCGGGTGGTGGAAAAAAAGGCGGAAAAGATGCTGCAAGCCAAGCTGTCGGGACGCTCGTTATGACAACCCTGCCAACCCATAGTGGGAACAAACTCCGATGGCCATGAGCCCGGAAGACGAAACCTATCAGCCGGCCAGCCAGGAAAGCCTGCTTTTAGATTACGTGCACCGGCTGGAAAGCCACATGGAAGGCCGCCGCGCGGTGCATGTGCATCTGTCGGAATTGTCCACCGACAATCGCCGCGATCATCATATCCGCATTGCGTCGAGCACCTTCGAGCCGCTGGTCAAGCTGCTGGAAGGGCAACTATTCGCGCTCAAAAATTCGGACTTGTTCTTTATCTATAAGGGCGATTCGCAAAACGACGTGGAAACCTCGATCCTCAAATTGCAGTTCCTGTTCGGCGACGATCCCCTGTTCGAAGGCGAATCCCAGGACACCCATTCCGAATCCAATGCCTTTCGCACCTATTATGATGTGGAGCGCAATTATGCCGATATTCTGCATCTGGTGCGCGGCTTGGTCCATGCCGCCCAAGAGGCCGAAACCGGCGCCTATGAGGCCGAGGAAGCGAAAGCCGAGTTTATGGTCCGCGAGGAGCGCGGCGAATCTCTGACACCGCGCGTCTTGGGACGGGTCGAAGAGGCGCTGCAGGGGGCCGATCTTTCCAACATGTTGCGCCGCCAATTCGTTTGCGCCCTGATCGGCGAGGCGGCGCCGCAGCCGCTGTTTTCGGAGTTGTTCATCTCGATCCAGGATTTGCGCGAAACCTTGATGCCCGGCGTCAACCTGACGCGCAGCCGCTGGCTGTTTCAGCACCTGACCGAAACCCTGGACCGGCGCGTCCTCGCCATGCTTTCAAAATCCACCGACCGCTCGATCACTGGCGAAATATCGGTGAACCTCAATATTTCGACCCTGCTGTCGCCCGAGTTCATGGCATTCGACGATGCCGTCATCGCCTCCATGCGCGGCTCCATTGTTATCGAATTGCAAAAGGTCGATATCTTTTCCGATCTCAACGACTATATGTTCGCCCGGGATTTCGCCAAGGAACGGGGCTACCGCATCTGCATCGATGGCCTGACCCACGAAACCTTGCCGTTCGTCGACCGCGAAAAGCTGGGCGCCGACATGGTCAAGCTGATCTGGAACTCCGACATCATCGACAATGTCGGGCCCAAGCGCGCCAAGCGCCTGATCAAACGGGCCGGCGCATCGAAGGTGATTTTCTGCCGCTGCGACGAAGAAGCGGCGGTAGAGTTCGGACAGGAAATCGGCGTCAATATGTTCCAGGGCCGGTTTATCGAAAACCTAATCGCCGAGGAATCACGCCGCCGGGAAATGGAAATGGCGCGGCGGCGTACACAGAATCTGGACTTTTTGGATGAAGGAGGGGACGAATGAAGAACTGGCTGTCAATTGCAATCCTGTTCGCGGGGCTGGTGTTATTAAACGCCTGCGCGGGCAAAGCAACGCAATCCCAATTCGGGATCAACTCCTCGGCGCTGGTGGCGAGCGCCCAGGCCACGATCGAGACTCTCAAGCGGCGCGATGACATCCCGGAATTCAAGAAAATGCTGAAAAGCGCCCACGGCATCATGATCTTTCCGGCCCTCTACAAGGCTGGATTTATCGTCGGCGCCGAGGGCGGCAACGGCGTCATGCTGTCCCGCGATGCTGCGGGCAATTGGGGCTACCCGGCCTTTTATACCCTGGCCGCGGGGAGCTTCGGGTTCCAGGCCGGCGGTCAGCGCGCGCGCGCCGCCTTCATTGTCCGCTCGGCCGGCGCGGTCAAGGCGATCATCGATCACCAGGGCAAGCTCGGCGCCAATGCGGGCATTTCGGTCGGCCATGTGGGCGCCGGCATCGAAGGCTCGGTGACCACCAATCTGGCCTTGGATGTGGTCGCCTTTTCGGATGTCATGGGCCTGTTTGGCGGCGTTTCGCTGGAAGGCGCGGCGATGATCCGGCGCAACGATTACAACGATCAATATTACGGCCGCGGCGCGACGCCCGAATCCATACTCCTGGCTCACGCCCACCGCAATCCCCAGGCCGACGCGCTGCGGGCTTCGCTCCTGGTGCGCTAGGCGGGGCGGCCGCCATGTCCAAACTGTTGCCGCCGGTGCTGATTGCGCCGTTCCTCGGCGCCTGTGTCAGCGCCGGCGGATATGTCACCTACCGTAGCATAATTCGGAACTATCGGGCCGCCTCTGCAAGCCCGAGGGGCCGGGCCCGTTCCCGGCGGTGATCTTCAATCACGGCGGCCTCGGCGCCATCATCGGCGGCGCGCCGGACGCCAACTGCGCGGCGCTTAGAGACGCCGGCTATGTGGGGTTCTCGCCGATCCGCCGCCTGACCCGGTCCCTGTTCGGGCATCTGGATGACGTGGAAGCGGCCTTGGACTTTGTGAAATCGGTGCCCGGCGCGGACCCGGCGCGCATCGGCATGATCGGCTTTTCCAGGGGCGCCATGCTCAGCTATCAATTCGCCGCCGGGCGGCGCGACATAAAGGCCCTGGTGCTGATGGCGGCCGCCGCCGGGCGCCGGGCTGACATCGGTGGACGCCGGCTCGGTTGCCGCGCCGATCCTGATGCTGGTGGCCGCCAACGATACCGGCTCCAGAACCACCATGGGCGGCAACGTGAAAAGCTATATGACCGAATTGGCCGCGCTGCTCAAGGCGGCGGGGCGGGACCACCGGATGATCATCTATCCGCCCTTTGGGGTTGACGGCCATCAATTGTTCTTCCAGGTGGGCGCCTACTGGCCGGACGTGACGGCGTTTCTGGACCGCCATTTGAAGCGCTGAGCCGATTTCCGTTTGGCATCGGGCCGGGATTTTGGCAAACAACGTCCGGAGATGGAACTTGGCCGAAAATGATGTCGAAACAATAACCGAGGCGCCCAGCGATTTCATTCGTGACATCGTGCGCGCTGATCTGACTGCCGGGCGCCACGCGGAAATTGTCACCCGATTTCCGCCGGAGCCGAACGGCTATCTGCATATCGGCCACGCCAAAGCCATTTGCCTGAATTTCGGTATTGCAGAGGAATTCGGCGGCCGCTGCCACCTCAGGTTCGACGACACCAATCCGGCAAAAGAAGAGCAGGAATATATCGACGCCATCATGGAAGATGTGCGCTGGCTGGGCTTCGATTGGGGCGAGCATCGCTATCACGCCTCCGACAATTTCGAGCAGCTCTATGCATGGGCCGAGCACCTGATCGAAGCCGGCAAGGCCTATGTGGATGATTTGAGCGCCGATGAAATGCGCGAATTCCGGGGCACCCTGACCGAGCCCGGCAGGGACAGCCCCTATCGAACCCGCGCGGCGCAAGAAAATCTGGACCTCTTCCGCCGCATGCGGGCCGGCGAATTCGCCGACGGGGCGCGGGTCCTGCGCGCCAAAATCAATATGGCGGCGGGCAATATCAGCATGCGCGATCCGGTCCTCTACCGCATCCTCCATTCCGAACATCCGCGCACGCGTGATGCCTGGTGCATCTATCCTACTTACGATTTCGCGCACGGCCAGTCGGACGCTATCGAGGGTGTCACCCATTCGGTCTGCACCCTGGAATTCGAAGACCACCGGCCCCTCTATGACTGGCTGATCGCGAACCTGCCGGTCCCGGCGCGCCCCCATCAGTATGAGTTCGCGCGCCTCAACATGACCCACACGGTGCTCTCCAAACGCCGGCTCATGGCGATCGTGGAGGGCGGCCATGTGTCGGGCTGGGACGATCCCCGCATGCCGAGCATATCGGGCCTGCGCCGGCGCGGCATTCCGGCCGCCGCCATCCGCGATTTCGCCGCTCGCATCGGCGTTTCCAAATCCAACGCAACGCAAGAGGCGGCGGCCCTCGACGCCTGCGTCCGGGATTACCTCAACCAAAATGCGGAGCGGCGCATGGCGGTCCTGAAGCCGCTCAAACTGGTGATCGAAAACTACCCTGATGGCGGCGAAGAAATGCTGGACGCTCTCAACAATCCCAATGACGAAAGCGCCGGCAAACGCCAAGTACCGTTTGCGCGCACCCTCTATATCGAGGCCGATGATTTCATGGAGGAACCGGTGAAGAAATTTTTCCGCCTGGCGCCGGGCCGCGAAGTGCGCCTCCGCTACGCCTATTTCATCATCTGCACCGATGTCATCAAGGACGCCGCCGGCAACGTGACCGAACTGCGCTGCACCTATGATCCCGAAACCAAGGGCGGCAATGCGCCCGATGGGCGCAAGGTGAAGGCGACCCTGCATTGGGTATCGGCGGACCACGCCCTCGATGCCGAAGCGCGCCTTTATGATCACCTGTTCGCCGCCGAGGAGCCGGGCAACGATGGCGATTTTTTAGGTGATCTCAATCCCGAATCCCTGGAAGTGCTGGAAGATTGCAAGCTGGAGCCGGCGCTCGGCGATTTGAAACCCGGCGAAACCGTGCAGTTCGAGCGCCTCGGCTATTTCTGTCCGGACCCCGACGGCACACCGGATGCCCCGGTCTTCAACCGCACCCTTTCCTTGCGCGACAGCTGGGCCAAGGCGAAAGCCAAAGTCTAAATCCTGTTGCTGACCGAGTAGAGGTTTTCGCCGCCGAGAATCAAATCCCGGTCGAGCGTGGCGTGCACCTTTTGAAAGTTGGCGCTGGAGCCGGATTTGGGCAGCATCCAGTCGTGCAGCTCGATGATCAGAAGCGCAAAAGCATCGGCCCAGTCGGCGTTCCTTGAAAACAATTCCGCCTCGGCGCCCTCGATATCGATCTTGGCAATGAACGGTCGGCCGCCCTCGATGGGCGCCAATGGGCTGGGCACAGATATGGCCGGGATGGCGCCGGATTCCGAAATCTCGGTCCGATAGGCCCATTTCTCGGCGTTGGTATCGACGATGGCGGCGTGACCGTCCGCGGAGGCCACCGCCGCCTGGACGGTGGTGACTTGATCGAAAGCAGCCAGGTTTTCGACCATCAATTCGAAATTGTCGGCGGCCGGCTCCACGGCGGCGATGTGGGCGCCTGGCCACATGGCGGCAAAATACAGGGAGGCGGCACCGATATTGGCGCCGAGATCAAGGATCACCGGCGTCTCGCCGGCCGCCATCATGCGCCCCGCAATTCCGGTCCCCGGCCTAGCCGGTCGGTATTGTAATCCTGGTTCTCGAACACCTGGCGGACAACATCCATGTCCGAGGTTCCGGGGCGCACGTTCAAGCTGTGCGCCGCGCCATCGATGGTGACTTTTATTTTCTGGCGGCTCAACGCCCGGCCCGTTCCGGAAACAGCCCGGCGAGGCCATCGCGGCTGGCGGCGCAGACGCCGCGCTCGGTAATCAGCCCGGTGACCAGCCGCGCCGGGGTCACGTCGAAGGCATAATTGGCCGCCGGGCTGGTATCGGGGACGATGGCGATCTCGGCAATGGCGCCATCGCTGGTGCGCCCTTGCAGCCGGGTCACCTCGCCTGGGTCGCGCTCCTCGATGGGGATATCGCGAACTCCGTCGTCGATGCTCCAATCGATGGTCGGCGATGGCAACCCTACATAGAACGGCACTTGGTTGTCGGAGGCGGCCAGGGCTTTCAGATAGGTGCCGATCTTGTTGCACACATCGCCGGACGCGGCGGTCCGGTCGGTGCCGGTGATGCAGAGATCGACCATGCCGTGCTGCATCAAATGGCCGCCCACATTGTCGACGATGACCGTGTGCGGCACCCCGTGCTGGCCCAGTTCCCAGGCGGTCAGGCTGGCGCCCTGGTTGCGCGGGCGGGTTTCATCGACCCACACATGCACCGGCACGCCCGCATCGAAGGCCTTGTAGATGGGCGCCAAGGCGGTGCCCCAATCGACGGTGGCCAGCCAGCCGGCATTGCAATGGGTCAGGATATTGACCGGATCGCCGCTGCCCCGTTTCGCGGCGATCTCCTGGATCAGCTCAGCGCCGTGATCGCCGATGGCGGAGCAGATGGCCACGTCCTGGTCGCATATTTTGGCGGCGCGGCTGTAGGCCGCATCGGCGCGCCCGCTTATCCCAAGGGGTGCCAGCAAGGCTTTCAGGTCATCCAGCGCCCAGCGCAGATTGACCGCCGTCGGCCGCGTCGCCAGGAGCATCTCGTAGGCCAGGGACAGCCCCCCGTCGGAGGCGTCTTCGCCCATGGCCAGGGCCATGCCGTAGGCGGCGGTGGCACCGATCAGGGGCGCCCCGCGCACCCACATATCGGCGATGGCGGTGGCCGCGTCCTGCTTGGTCTCCAGGCGCAGGGTGACGAATGCGTGGGGCAATTTGGTCTGATCGATAATCTCCACCGCCCAGCCGTCATCGGCCAGCCAGATGGTCCGGTAGGGGGTGCCGTCGACGTTCATGGGCCCAGCCTCTTTTCAAATAACACCCGCTCGAAGCCTTGGTTTAGGGCGCGTTTGTATTCCTTGTAACCGAGGCGCGGATAATATTCGAGGTTTTCCGTCATCTTAACATTGGTATAGAGAAACAGGCGCGGGAGCGAATTCCGCGCGGCCTCCACCTCGGCGAATGCCAACAGGCGAGCGCCGAACCCCTGGCCCTGAAATTCAGGCGCAACGGAGACGTTTTCGATGAGTTGGGAGCCGTCATCGGCGTAGATTATGATATAGCCCGGAATGTCTGCGCCCAATTCCAGCACAAACACCTGGCCGCGCTGCACCGGTTCGGAAACGTCGGCGTCCATGGGCTCCGGCCGCTTGCCGATGCGGGTGATATAATCTTCATAGGGAGCCTTAGAAATCGCCGCGATGGCCGGCAAGTTGGCGGCCACGGCATTGCGGATAACCGCCTCAGCCGCCATTCAGCACCCGGCCCAATGCAGGTTGAATAATTCCCACGGCATTATCGTTTGTACGGTTAACTCGGTGTCCGCACCGGTATTGGTCAGCCAAATGGTACCGTAGTGAGTTCCGTTGAGGTCCATAGAAAGCCTTGCATTGAACCAGAAAATACAATTGTAGGGTTCCAATTCGCCTCATTTCGCGCATCTACAATATAGATAGTATGTGGTCCTATGCCTAACCTAAAAATCCAAGCATATGCTTCAATTGAATTAATTAGTAGCAGCTAATATTGTTATTCTAATAAATTTAGCATTAATTATGCACGGAGCTAATTTTTGAAATATTGGTTATTGCGGTGGAGGTAGGTGTGGAACATCAAAATTTCTGGTTCATATTTGGAATCGGCGCTCTATTAGTCGTTGGCACATCAATCGAAAAATACGCGATGGCCGATTATCACAAAGATAACGGTCGACTACATATGAATTTTGTACCGAGATTGATCACTTCAGAAGCTAAATATTTCGTATCTTCGGCGGTTTATCTTTTTTTGATTTTGGGCCTATACAGTTACGTCAGCATAGCCGAAGGGGGTGTGGCGCTAGCCAAAGTATTTAACATAAAAGTAGAAATCGTTGAACTCGGATTTCCGTTGCTCGTCGCCAGTGCAATTATGGGCGCTCAAAACGCTAAGTACCTTAAAAAATTGGAATTAATGTTTCGAATATTTTGTCAGAGGTTGGCGAAGGTGCCATACGGCGTTGATAGATTAGTTGATAAACTTTTACATAAGCCCGTCGACTTTTCCAAATATAGGAACATTGATTTGAATAATCGTCGCGAATTCCAACACGTACGATTTGCCGATTTTGACCAAGAATATGACACCACTGAAGAAAAATGGGCTAGAATCTGTTGCATTCTGTACAGCTTAAACTTAACCGTTGAAGGTGGCGGATTGCAGAATGGTTTCTTGCCAAATGAATTTGACTCCAAACTAGCCTCGACGTATTCGAAGGAATACGAAAATCTAAATCGTCTTCACCGCGGACTAGGAAATTCGGTTAAAATTTTTCGGCTTATACCAACTTGCAAAAAGATTGACTCGTTAGTGTTCTGTTAGCTTGGCCGTGATTCAACATGGGAAACAGAGGAGTTTTCCATGGCCCGAGGTATTTTCCTACGAAGTGATTACAATGGTGATGATCTTCGCTCA
>JAYGEH010000320.1:0-15928 GCA_046582475.1 Rhodospirillales bacterium | reverse complement strand
ATCCACCACAAGGGGTGCGCGACGACGACCGGGAGCCTTGCAACGCCGCCCTCTGGGTCACTTTTCCCGTCGCCTCGGGGTGTCGAAAGGGTTTGCCGATGGGCCCGCATCGCCCGCACCCTTTCTCCTACCGAGGAAACGGGAAAAGAGATCGTAGGGGTGCAAATTAGATGACACAGGCCACTAGTCAAATTCATGTGACCAGCCCATGGCTGGAAATACAAGGATCGATGTGGTATGACTAAGAACGTAAATAAGAAACGGATTTAAAAAGGATCGACCGATGCCGAACATATCAATGCTGGACCTGGACAAACTGCAAGAAGGCCCGCTCGCACCGTTCATCAAGAAATGTTTGAAACACCGGGCGCCGGACCCGGCTTTCCACGCCATGCTGGGCCACAATCCGGCCCTGTCGCGGTCCATGTATATCGCCTGGGGCACGGTATTTTCCACCGGCGCCGTGGATCATAAGCTGAAGGAAATCATCCGCGTCCAACTGTCGCGCATGGCCGACTGTAATTATTGAGGCAATGTCCGGTCTGCTTCGGCGAAGCAGCAGGGTTTGACGGAAGACCAGATCGACGACGGCATCGATCATTACGAGACCAGCGAAAAGATCTCCGAGGCGGACCGGGTGGCCTTGCGCTATTCGGACATGATGGCCAACGCGCCGGATAAAATCGGTTCCACGATTTATGCCGAATTGAGCGAACATTACGCGGATGCCGAGATTGTCGAGCTCGGCGCCTTCATCGGTTTCAACATCGGCTACCACACGTTTTTCGGCAGCCTCGATTTCTACCCCATGTTCACCCCCGACGGGCGCCTGGTCAGCCAGGACGAATCCCGGCATATCTATGGCGATACCCCGGTCTCGCACCTGGACGGCGCCATGGAACGCAGCCAGGCCCCGGACGAAGCGGCGGAATAAAAAAGTGAGCGAAGCCAAACTGGACAGATTGCGCGCCCAAGCGGCCGAGCTTGGCGCCGTCGATGAAAATTTCATCCGCCTTTTGAGCCAGGTGCCGGGCTATACCGAGGCCTTGTTCGATTCCCTCACCCGCTCTCACGTGGACGGCGATGTGGATCACAAGCTGAAGGAGATCATCCGCATCGGGCTGGCGCGCCAGGCGGGCGATCCATATTTCGGAACTTTGCGCTCGAAACCGGCGGCGGCGGCGGGCCTGACCGAGGACATGATCGAAGCCGGCTGCGGCGATTTTGAAAACGACGATCGCTTCTCGGCGCGTGAAAAATGGGCGCTCCGCTATGCCCGCCTCATGTACACCGAGCCCAAAACAGTGAACAAGGCGTTCTATGACGAGGGCAAATCCCACTACAGCGAAGCCGAGATCATGGAACTCGGCACCTTCATCGCCTTCCACTACGGCATGCAGCTGTTCACCCGGGCGATTGGGTTGAAGGTGGCGCCAGGGTAACCCCTACCCCTCGATCCAGCGGACAATGCCCGCCACCCCGTCGACCGCCACTTGGCAGCCGTCGGGTATCTTCTGGGTGGCGTCCAGGACGCCGAGGACCATCGGAATGCCGCGCTCGCGGGCGAGGGACGCCAAGTGGGACGTGGAGCCGCCCAGTTCGGCGACGACGCCCGATACCATGGGCAATATCTGGCTCAAGGTGGGGCCCGCCACATGCGTCACCAGAATGTCGCCGGGCGCAACCCGGGCCAACTCGCATTCGCAATTGATGACGCAGGCCTTGCCCGATCCCCAGCCGATGCCGGCCGGGTGGCCCTTGAGGCCTGGGCGGCGCAGCCATATTTCGTCCGGCACTTCGGATTTTTCCATCTGCAAGGGGCGCACCTGCAGCATCTTGAAACCGGCCGCATCCCGCGCCCATTCGATTTCCGCGGCCATGCCGATCATCGCTTCGGCCTTTTTCAAATAGCCCGCCAGTTCGATCACCTGAGCATCGTTCAGGCACCGCTCGGCGACCAATTCCTTGGCCACCTTCGCCGAATGATGCTCCGGCTGGTGCAGGTGGCAGCCGACCTTGTGGGTTTTGCGTCCGGTATCGACATGCCCAATGGCTCCGCTGGCGTTCAATTCATAGCGGTCGGGCACCACTTCGCCTTGCGCGATGGCCTCGCCGAGGCCCCAGGTGGCGCTCAAGATCATGCCGCCGTCGGCGGTCTGGCTAAGCCCGCCGCCGGACGATACCGCCTCGATCAAGGGCTGGATCAAGAGCGCCATGGCGGTACCGGATGGATCGATGCCGTGGCCGCCCATATAGCGCAGCGCCCGTACCGACCAGAGCGCCGCCCAGCAGGCGCGCACCGCGGTCAGGAATTCGTCTTCGCCATCAAGGCCTAGAAAGCTTTCGAACTGGCCGGCAAAGCTGGAGCCTTCCCGGTCTTCGACCAGGGCCGAGGAGCGCACCACCAGGGGCGCGCCCGAACGCTCCGACAGTTCCTGGCGGGCGGCCAGCAGGGGTCCCAGAATTTCCGGCGCGATAGGACTATCGAACAAGCCGATGCGGATTTCGTTGGCGAGCAGCCTGGCTTCCATCAAATCCGCCGCCGGCAGCTTATTGATGGCCTTGTCGACGCTGGCCGCCTTCAACTGCACCCGGTAGGCATCGGCACTCAGGCAGAAGCCGTCTGGTATCGGCAGGCCGGCCAAGCCGAGCGCCGCCTGATTGGCGGCTTTCGGACCGAACAGATCGGCATCGGCGGCATCGGCCGAGCCCAGGGCAACAACGAGTTGGGTCAAGACGGTATTCACCAAGCGCCCCCTAGATAACCTTCACCGGCATGATCCGGTCGATGGGGAAATGGGTGATCAGTTCGGTCTCGTCTTTGTGGACAATGACCATTTCCTCGATGCGGACGCCCCATTCCAGGGGCTTGCCGTGCTGGGTCTCCAGCGCGAAGACCATGCCTTCCTGAATCTCGATGGGGTGATCCAGGGACCAAATGCGGGAAATCACCGGCGGGTCGTACTGGGCGAGTCCGAGGCCGTGGCCCCACAAGTTGGCGGCCGCCTGATCTTCTTCCTCGTATCCCCAGACTTCCTTCGCCGACGGCCATTTCTCGGCGATGTCGCGGGTGGTGGCGCCCACCTTCACAGCATCGATGGAGGCCTGCAGCCAATCCAGCGCCTTGGCGTAATAGTCTTTCTGCTCCTGGGTCGGTTCCGCGCCGACGCAATAGGTGCGGTAGTAGCAGGACTTGTAGCCGTTCCAGGTGAGCGCCGCCAAATCCATGAACACGATATCGCCGGGCTGGATGATGCGGTCGGAGAAGTTGCGCCAGTTGGGCCAGGTGTTGGGGCCCGACGACACGATCACGTCTTCCACGTCTTCCATGCCCGGAATGTTGTAGAGGAAATGCATGATGTGGGCGGTGACCTGGTTTTCGGTGATGCCCGGCTCCAGGAACTTCATGCACTCCCAGTGGGCGGCATCGCCGATGGCGCCGACGATGCGCATGCATACATGCTCGTCCTCGTTCTTGACGGCGCGGGCTTCCATCATCGGGCTCATGCCGTCGACCCAAGTGATGCCTTCCTCCTCAAACGCCTTCAGCATGTTGATATCGATGAAATCAACGCCCAGCTTTTCATTTTCAACGCCGTGGCGTTTCATTTCGTACTTGGCGGCGTCGATGAATTTCTTCACCTGCTGGGTCGAGGCGGGACCCGCCGCGCCCTTGATCCAGGCATAGGAATAGCGAATGTTCTCTTCTGGAATCCAGGGTGCGTGGCGGGCAATCTGGGTGCCGATATCGCCTTGTTCGAAAATGATCGGATCGCCGTCGCCGCAGAGCATGGCATAGCGGAGGCCCGGTTTCAGACGGTTCCAACCAGGAGTCAGTGTGCTAGTGACATAGCGGACATTCTCGTCGTACATGAGCAGCAAAGCGCCGATACCGTGCGCCTTCATGCGTTCGCGGGCGCGATCGACCCGGTATTTGCGCAGCCGATCCCAATTTATGCGTTGTTGCCAATCGACGCCGGTGATTCCGAAATTTGCTCTGCCAGACAACATAAAATTTCCTCCTGAACTGCACGCTTACCACCGGGGCCAAAAGCTTATTCGTCCGCCCCGCTCTTATGGAAGACATGCATAAATTAATCGATTGCCCTGTGCAAGCGGCATTGGGGAGACCTGGTTGCGGCACAATATCCAAGCCAATTTGGCGTGAAATCGGCTCAGCCAACGGGCTCCGGCGCGCCGCTTTCCACCGAGGCGCAGATGGCTTCGAAGACGGCGATATTGCCGGTTAGCTCGGCATCAGAGAAGGGATAAGGCGCGCCGCCGCCGGCGGCAATGGCGAACGCTTCCAGATTGGCGCGCACCGTGTCGATGGATTGGAATTCCCGGGTCTGCAAGTCGCCTTCGCGCGTGCAAATGGTCATGGTCGATATGCCCGGCTCGCTGGGATGGGCGGAATCGCTCACCTGCAGCCAGCCCTTGGTGCCGAAGACGCGAAAATAGCTGAACAGGGGCGTCGACAATATGGAGTTGATATATCCGGTGGCGCCGTCCTTGAAACGAAGCTGCACCGACAGCAAATCCCCCGATTCAAAATTCGCCGCCCAGTTGCCGGTGAGCGCGTAGACCATTTCGATGGGCCCATGAAAATGCAGGAAGGCGTCGGTCATATGGACGCCGGTGGCGGTCAGGCTGGCGGCGGGCGCTTCGGTGGCCGAGGCGCGCCAATTATCGGGGGGCAGATCGACCAGCTTATCGTGATTGAAGCTGGCTTCCAGATGCATGACGGTGCCCAATTCGCCGGCGTCCAGCAGGCGCTTGATTTCGACCATGGCGGGCTCGAAGCGGCGCTCGTGGCCGATGCCGAGAGCCACGCCGGCGCGTACGCAGGCCGCCAATGAGGCCGCCGCGGCGGCGTGGGTCAGATCCAGGGGTTTTTCGCAAAACACATGCTTACCGGCACCAGCCGCCGCCAATATTTGCTCCCCGTGCAGGCTGTTGGGAGTGGCGATGATGACCGCGTCAATGGCGTCATCGGCGAGCGCGCTCGCCAGATCGGCGGACAATTGAAGCCCGTGATGATCGGCGAATTCCTTTGCCGCACCTAAATCGATATCGACGGCGCGCCGGAATGCGAGATGCCGGCTTTTCTGTTCGTCGGCGAACCTTCCGACAATATACCGGCCCCACCAGCCGAGCCCAACGATGGCCGCATTTATCACTTGGCGCCTCCCATACAAAGGGATTTAAAAATTCAGACGCGCCTTGATACGCCGCGGTCGGGGTCAGGAAAAGATGTTTTGGCGGTGCGCTCGGCTGTTATCAGACCCGGTGCCGCCACCAATGCTTTTCGTTGATCGAATAGACCGGCTGGTAGTGCCGGATTTTGCGGCTATCGGCGACGATCTTGATCTGGTTGTCGAGGATCACGATGCGGTCCTTGTGATAGACCGCCAAGATGGCGTGGCCGATCTTGAGGTTGAGGTCCTTGACCGCGACGATGCGCATTTTTGCGGGATCGAGCCCAAGATATTTGAGCGCCATATATTTGGCGATGGAATAATCCTCGCAATCGCCGAACTTCGACAGAAACTCGCCCGGCGAGGCCCAATAATCCTTGATGCCCCAGTTCTTGTTGTCCTGGATATACTTGGACCGGTTCATGAATTTGTTGACCGCCTTGATCTTGGTGAGCTGGCCCTTGCCCTTGAGCCTATCCAAAAACACGATCCATTTCTTGAAGCGTTTCTTGAACTTGCCGAGATCGGCCTGTTCCTTGGACATCCGTTGCATGGCGCCGGTCCATTTCTTGAACGGCTCGAAATTGCTCGACTCGGTCTCGTGGGTGCCAAACAGAAGGGCATTGCCGGTCGCATTCCGCTTGGAGATGCCGGCGCGGGTGGCGGCCGCCGTGGTCGCGGAACGGCGCGAGGCGGAGCGGCCGCGCCGGCGCGACCTGCGCTTGCGCTTGCGCGCGGTGGTCAGTTTCTTCAGGCCTTCGGAATTGTCCCGGGCCGCGTGCTGGATCGATACGGAAAGCGGGGCAGCCTTGGCCGGTTGCGAGGCGGGCGCCATTACCGCCAGAGCGCCAAGGCCGCCTAAGGCCAGCAACAGCTTGCGCGGAGCTATCCTAATTTTCAACGGCATAAAACCAAAATACCTCCGGTCCGGGGAAATTCCGAACCCCTATAGTAATTTTTAACCAATCTGACGAAAAATCAAACCACTTGTCTGTGACCGGGACCACAAAGTGTTATAAAAGCTGAACAAATCCACTTTGAAAGCCTTGATCCATAATTTAAGGTGGCGAGGGCAAAGACCCTGGCAAGCGACGTTTAAGAGAGAACGGTATGGCAGAAGCAAAGGCCGGTGAGGCCCAGAAAGACAAAAAGGCTGACCTGGACAAGGAGGCCGAGGGTGAAACCTCGAAGGGCAAAGTCAACCGCATGGTCGCCATCGGCATCGTGGTGCTGTTGGCGGTGATCGGCAGCGGTGTCTTCTTTGCCTTCAAATTCGTTGAAGGCGAGCGCCAACGGGCCCTCAACGAATGGCAAATCCGCCTCGGCATCGTCGCCGACAGCCGCGTCGCCGATATCAATGATTGGTTCGACGGCAACTTCGATGTCATCGCGGAACTGACCGAAAATGCGTCCCTGCAGCTATACCTGACCGAACTTTCCGATTCCAAGGGCGATTCGTCGCAAGTCACCGACGGCGCCGCCCAGCAGGGCTATTTGAACAATCTTCTGGTTGCCATGGCCGACCGCAGCGGATTTGCCGCGCCGCCGCCCCAACAGGAGACCAATTCCAATGTAGAGCGGGCCGGCGTCGCCGGCATGGCGCTGACCGATGCAGATGGCAAGCCGCTGGTGGCAACGCCGGAAATGCCGGCGCTGTCCAAAAATATGCGCCAAGCCATCGCCACGTCCCTGGACGGCGAGCCGGCGGTCATCGATATCTACAAGGGCGCGTCCAACGATCCGACCATCGGCTTCGCGCTGCCCATCTATGGGATTCAATCGGACAGCAACGCCAAGGGTATCGGCGTCGCCATCGGCATCCGCGTTGTCGACGAGGAACTGTTCGATCTTTTGAAACAGCCCGGCGATACGTCGAAATCTTCGGAAACCTATCTGGTCCGGAAAAAGGCCAATACGGTGGAGTATATTTCGCCCCTGGCCGACCGGACGGCGCCGCTGAAACGCTCGATGGCGTTCGACACCAAGGATCTGGCGGCCGCCTTCGCGCTCAAAACGCCCGGCGGCTTTGCCATCAAACGCGACTATGCGGGCGAAGAGGTTCTGGTCACGTCGCGGGCACTGGCCGATGTGCCTTGGGTGCTGGTGCGCAAGATCGCGCGCTCCGAAGCGCTGGAGGCCAACGAAACCCGGCTGCAAACCATCTTCGTGGTGTTTGTGCTGATCATCATCGGCGTGACCGTGGCGATGATCGCGGTCTGGCGCCACGGCACCTCGTTGCGCGCCGAAGCGGCGGCCGAAAAATTCCGCATATCGTCGGAACGGTTCGAGAATATTTCAAAATTCATGCGCGTGATCACCAACTCGCAACCGACCCACATATTCGCCGTCGACGGCACCACCACCTACACATTTTCCAACGAACCGGCGGCCAAGGCGGCCGGCATTGCCCCTGAAGATATGATGGGCAAGACCATGGCCAGCATCATGGGGCCGGTGAAGGCCAAATATTACGCCGACGTCAATAAGGACATCTTGAAGGAATTCGCCGATCTGGAAGAGGAAGGGATCGAGGATTCGGTGCAAAAAGGGCGCAAATCCTTTATCCAGCGTTTCGAAGACGAGAACGGCGAGTTGGAAGTTTTGAAGTCGGACCACATCCCCTTGCGCGGCGACCGCGACCATCCGCCGGGCATCCTGATGATCTTGGACGACATCACCGAGTTTTCGCGCGAGCAGCTCAAAAGCGAGACCCGGCTGAAACAGTTGGTGACCACCCTGGCCGGCGTCGTCGATAAACGCGATCCCACCTCGGATACGCGCTCTTCGGATGTGGGCGACGTGGCGCGCGCCATCGCCGAGGAGTTGGAGTGCGACCGCCACCAGATCGACACCGCCGACTTCGCCGGCAACCTCCGCAGCCTGGGCACGGTGCTGCTTCCGCCGGAGTTGATGGGCCGCAGCCTGGGCGATCTGGCCGATGACGAGCGCAGCCAATTGACCAGCGCCCACCTGACCAGCGCCCAGCTTCTCGGCAATATCGATTTCGAGGGGCCGGTGGTCGACACCATCCGCGATTCCTCGGAACATTACGACGGTTCCGGCGGCGAAGGCCTGAGCGGCGAGGCCATCATATTGACGGCGCGCATCGTCGCCGTCGCCAACGCCTTTGTTGATTTATGCAGCCCGCGCGAAGGCGGCACCGGCCTCTCGTTGGAAGCGGCGACGGCGCGGCTGCTGGCCGATTCGGGCTCGCTTTACGACCGCCGCGTCGTGTCGGCATTGCTGAACCATGTGGAAAATCATGGCGGCGCCCTCAAATGGGCGCATTTCCTGCACCGGGGATAGAAAATGGCTGAAGCTGCCGGCGGCGGTGCAGCCCAGGCGCAGGGATTGCGCCGCGCCGGGCGCAACGAGGAAGCGGCGGCCGCCTACCGCCGAAATTTGCAAAGAAACTCCGGCGACGCCGATGCCTGGCGCGGACTGGGTCTTTGCCATATCGCTTTGGACCGGCTGGACGATGCCGGCTATTGTTTTTGGCAGGCGCTCAAGCACCGCCCCGCCAGCCTGCCGCTGATGATGCAGCTTGGCGATGTATTGGTGCGCACCGGCGACATGGAAAGGGCGGCAACCGTTTTCGAACATATGACCAAGCAGCATCCCGGCGAAGCCCGCGCTTATCTGTCCCTGTCGGCGGTGCAGCGGGAATTGGGCCAGGAAGAATTGGCGGCGGCTACCTTGAAAATCGGCGTCGCCAAAAACCCGATCTCGATTCAATCCAGCCTTCGCGCGCCGGAAGCCCGCATCCTACGCCTGCGCGGGGTGCAGAACGCCTATTACAACGTAATTTCCGGAAACAGCAATTGGCTGCGCTTGCGGGGCGGAAATTTTTCGCCGAGCGCGCTTTGGGATCAAAGCCGCTTCACCACCATCAATTTCCTGATTGCCGACGAGAATATATTAAGCCATGGCCGAATTCCCAGCCACCAGATCGTCGTCAACTCGATCGCCGACGCCGATTTGGAAAGCCGGTCCTTGGCCGCGGCGGCGCGCTATCTCGCGGACCATCCGGGCATTCCAGTGATCAACGATCCAGGGCAAGTTCTGAACAGCACCCGCGACAACAACTATGAGCGCCTCAAAGACACCGCCGGCGTCCGCTTTCCGAAAACCCTGCGCCTGGATTGGCAGCCGGAGCGTCCATTTGTTGTGGGCGATATTCTCCGCCGGGAGGCGTTGGATTTGCCCGTCATTTTGCGCCGCACGGGAACCCATACGGCGGTTTCGACCGTCAAGGCGGACAGCCTGGCCGAGGTGGAGACGTATTTCGCGGCCGCCAGCGCCGGCGACTATTACGTCATCGAATATGTGCTGCACCGGTTCCGCGCCGACTATTTCCGCAAAATGCGCGCCTTTTTTATCGACGGCGAAATCTATCCCGTGGTCCACCACGTGGACACAGTTTGGAACGTGCACGGCTTCAACCGCACCACCGTCATGGCCAATACCAAGTGGATGCAGGACTTGGAAGAGGCCTATGTGAACAATCCGGCTGCTTTTGTCGGCGAGGCGGCCTTCGCAGCGCTGCAATCGCTGCATGGAATCGCCAATCTGGATTTCTTCGGCGTCGATTTCAACGTCCTGGAAGACGGGCGTATCTTGATATTCGAGATGAACCCGGCCATGCGCCACAGCTTCGAGCATGCACAAAATTTTCCCTACCTTCTGCCCCATGCCCAGCGCATCACCGATGCCTTCCAGGCAATGATTACATCCCGGGCGCTGCCGCTAAAACAGGAAAAGCCCAAAACCGCGGCATTGGCGGACGGTTCGGTTCAGATTTCCATAAAAAGGGCCGCCCGGTAACAGGCGGCCCCGTAAATTACATGTGGCTCGGTCTTACGTGACTTGATCGACCACGATGGAAACGCCGCCATCGCCGGTGTCGGTGACCGAATACCCGTCACCGACATGTTCGGCGCCGGAAGAGCTTTCGGTTTCCTCGGCGCTGTCCTTCAACGTTACCTTGTTGGTTTCGGTGCCGTCCTTGCCGATAATGGTGATGACCACGTCGTTGCCGTCGGTGGTGATCTCGACGGTATCGCCGTCGGCCAGGCTGGCGCCGTCAAAGGTCAGCTGATCGCCGGCTTCGAAATCGAAGATGGTGTCGTTGCCGTCGCCCAGATTGAAGACGAATTCGTCATCGCCGTCGCCGCCATGCAGTTGGTCATCGCCGGCGCCGCCGAGGATGATGTCGTTGCCGCTTTCGCCATAGATAATGTCGTCGCCTTCGCCGCCGGACAGAAAATCGACACCCAATCCGCCGTATAGCGAATCCATGCCGTCACCGCCGAAGATGCTGTCATTGCCGTCGCCGGCAAGCGCGTCGTCGCCAGCGCCGCCATAGAGCGTATCGGCGCTATCGCCAGCTTCGCCGGCCAACGTATCGGCGGTATCGGCGCCCATATGATCGGAGAAATCCAAGGCCTGGGTGATGGTCGCGGTATCGCCGTTTTCTTCGGTCGAGGTGGCGCTCACGGTCATTTCGAACGCCGGGCTGCCATCGGGAACGGTCACTTCCAATCCGGCCAGATCAACCGCATCCACGGTCCAGCCGCCTGTCCCATCCGGCTCTCCGGCGTTGAGGGTGACGCCGTCCGGCAATCCATCGAAGGTGATTGCCGACAGGGTTTCGGAGCCATCGGTCAACGCCGCCGCCACATCGACGCCATAGACGTGGGCGCTGACATCGGGGGCAAAGGCGACGCTTTCGCTGGCCACTTCTTCCGGATTGGTCTCCAGCGTCAAGGCGAGGTCGTCGAAATAAATCTCGGTTTTTTCGCTCTTCGACGTCGACAAGTTGTTGTAGCCGCCGAGCACCAGGGAATGCTCGCCCTCCGGTAGGCTGCCGAGATCGAGGGTCACGGTTTGCCACCCGGTGTCGCCGCCGCCCTCGATGTGGACGATATAATCGTTGCCGTCCAGGCTGACCAGTTCGCCGTCGATGCTGACCAGAATTTCGGAATATTCGCCGTCGTCGTAACGGTTATCCATGTCCATCCGGTAACTGAACGTCAGCGTAGCCGTGCCTTCGTCGGTGACGGTGAAGCTTTGTTCAAAGCCGCCCGACATGGCATCGGTCCCGCTATCGTCGTCGTCGTTAGTGCCGCCGCCAAGCTTGACCAACAGGGCGCCACTGTCGTCGATGCCGTCATCGTCGTCCAATTTTCCGGACGCCCGTTTTTTATGATCGGTTCCGAAGACGTCGTCGGAATAGGTGAAGCCGCCAGTATCGGTATTGAAGTCGGCTTCCAGGAGCGGCTGCATTTCGCCGGGACTGCTAACCGATATATCGAGGTTGAAATCACCTTCGTAGCCGTCCGGCGGCGTCACCTGGAGACCCTCCAGCACATCGCCGGTCAGGGTCCAACTGCCGTCGCCATTATCGACACCGGCATTCAGGGTCGCGCCTTCGGGAACGCCGGTAATGGTGACAACGTGATCAGCGTCCACCTGATCCAGAAGCGCTTGCGATACCGGCACATCGGTTTCCGCCAGCACCTCGGTGGCGCCGGTAACGCCAGCCGACAATTCGGGGGTATCGGCGACGCCGGCAACGGCGATGGATGCGGTCTGCGGCACAGATGCGCCGCCATCGGTAACGTTGTAGTTGAGCGACACGCTGCCTGAGAAATCGGCGGCAGGCTGGTAGGTATAGTTGCCGTCAGTGTCGGGGCCGGTCAACGTGCCTTCGCCGCCATTGACCACCAGATCAATGACCGAGAGCCCATCGCCATCCACATCGGAAGCGCCCTCGAGAAGCTGGGCTTCGGAAATGATAATGGTGCCGTCCTCGTTCATGGCGAAGGCCGGCGCGGTGGAGACCGTCGGCGCCGAATTGTCGGCCTCGACGGTTATGGTCAGCGCCGCGGTATCGGTGCCGCCGGCGCCATCGGCAACGGTGTAGGTGAACACATCTTCGCCGCTGGCGACAAATCCGTCGGTGGCCACATCCTCAAACTCGACCGCCTGGATTTTGAAATCGCTGCCGCTGCCGGACATTTCGGTGGCGGTAAAGACAATGGTCGAGAACGCCGTGCCGCCAAGATCGATGCTCATCGTGCCCACATTGCTGGAACCGTCATAGGTAACGGTGGTGTCATTGATATCGCCGGTTCCGACCAGATTGCCATCGCTATCGAAGGCCTGCCACTGGCCCTGCTCGCCGTCATTTCCCTCGCCGTGGAACAGGCGCGAAACCGTGACATCGGCGCTGGAAACGCTGGTATCAAAGGTCAGCGCCAAGGCTTCAGAATCGCCGCTCTGGCTATCATATTCGATCTGGCTGGAAGCCTGCCCCGCCCCTTGGGTTCCCTCGACGCCGATGCCGGTGCTGGAGAACTGGGCGTTGTCATCGGCGTTGGCCGCATCGAAATTGCCATTTTCGTCGGTATAGGAAGTGCCGAAATCAAAGGCGGAAATTGTAACCCCGGCGTCGGCCCAGTCCTGGGCATCGGCGTCCGATCCGCCGACACTGACGGTCTCGGCCGGCGTTCCGCCGTCGCCATCGGCTTTCACATAGGTGTAGGAGCCGTCGGTAGCAATGGTCAGGGTGCCATTGTCGCCTTCGATGATCATGGTGGTCTCACCTTCGGCGAAGGTGTGCGTGGTTCCGCCAAAATCAACCTGGGTGACGCTCAACACATCGCCGTCCACATCGCTATCGTTGCCGACCACGTTGCCGGTCACGCTGACATCGGCCTCGGCCACAAAATCGGTGTCGGCTACGGCCACCGGATCATCGTTGACCGGAACGACCGTAATATCGGCGGTCTGGGGAACGCTCGCGGTTCCATCGGAAACATTGTAATTGAGCGACACCTCGCCGTTGAAGTTTTCCGGCGGTGTGTAGGTGAAATTGCCGTCCGCGTCGGGGCCGGCCAGGGTGCCGGTGCCGCCATTGACCACCAGATCGGTGATGACAAGCGCGTCGCCGTCCACGTCCGAGGCGCCGGCCAGCAATTGCTCTTCCGATATGGTGATGACGCCGTCTTCGGCCATGGAGAAAACCGGCGAAGCGCTGATCACCGGCGCGTCGTTGCCGGAACTGACGCTGACGCTAAAGCTTTGCGAGGCGGAGCCCTCGTTGGAGGTCACGTTCAAGGTGACGTTGAACTCGCCGCTCCAATCTGCCGGCGGCGTCACCGAGACAATCGCCAGCGCCGCCGCGGTCGCCACCGTATAGGTGCCGGTTTCCTGATTGAAGGTGGCGTTATTGACAACCGCGTTCTCGGGCAGGTCGGGAATGGAAATCTCGATCGACTGCAGCACTTCCGATCCGTCCGCATCGTCGATGGAGAAGGATTCGGTGGATAGACCCAGGCCGATCTCGAGGGCGTCCTCGGCTCCGGTCACATCGTCCACCGACACTGTCACATCGCCGGTGGGCGTTACGGTCACGGCGAATTCGCTGTCGACGGTGGCGCTATCGCCGCCCGTTTCGGTGGACGTAACCGAAACGCCGAGATTGATGTCGCCGGAGAAATCGGCATCGGGATTGATGCTTAAGAGGCTGAGCTCTTCCGGCGCGATCGCCCAGTTGCCGCCGCCGAGATCGGTGCCGGTGGAAAGCTGGGCGCCTTCGGGCACGTTGGAAATGGTGATGCTCAAAGTTTCCGAGCCGTCGCTGTCGGCCAGGTTGGCGCTAAGATCGAGGCCGATCCAGCCGCCATCCTCGGCGCCCGAAACATTTTCGGCGACCACCACCGGCGCGTCGGCGTCGGCGGTTACGTTAAGCGACACCGTCGCCGTGTCCGCATTTCCTTCACCGTCGTAGATCGTATAGGTGAAGCTGTCGGCGCCGGCGTAGTTGGCGTCCGGCGTATAGGTGACGGTGCCGTCTTCGTTGATGGTGACCGTGCCGTGCGCCGGCTCGGTAACCGATCCGACATAGATATCGTCGCCGCCCAGGTCCGAATCGTTGGCGAGGACGTCAATCACCGCCGATGCATCTTCGTTCAATACCGCGCTATCGTCGGAAGCCGCTGGGCCGGCATTGACGCCAACGCTGGTGGTCAGCGTGGTACTGGCGCTGTCCAGGTTGCTGGCCTCGGTCGAGGTGGAGGTGACGGTCAGCGAAAAATCATCGCCGACGGTGTCGTCAACGGTCATCTGCAGGCCGTCCAGCTGTTCGGCCGTAAAGTTCCAGGAGCCATCCGAGTTCAGAGTTCCGTCGGTGAAGGATGCGCCGTCGGGAACATCGGTTACGGTGACCGACAGGCTTTCCGAGCCGTCGGTATCGGTCAGGCCGGTCTGGATGTTTACGTCATAAACCGTATCGCCGCCGGCGGAATGTTCCACATCTTCGAGGGCCTGATCGTAAGAGAAAGTAAGCTCGGCCGGAACATTCTCATCAAGCGGCAAATCGTTCTGGCTGACCGAACCATCGAGGATAAACAGCTGTCCCTCGCCGGGGCCGGCTTCTTCCAATTGATTTTCGCCGGCCTTGACGGTTACCGCGACCAGCGAGCCTTCCGGATAATTCTCGGCCACATATTCCTCGAGCGGCAACTCGTCCGCATCCCGGAAGCTGGCGTCGGGGCCGTTGAAAGCCTCAACCTTGACCTTGATGATCTCGCCGCCGACATCCACATACATCACCACGTTGGATATGTCGGCCTCCATGACCGGGAACAGATCGGCCTCGCCCGAGCCTTCCACTTCGGTAATGCCCACCGACAGCGTCGGCGCATCGGCAACCGCTTCGATATTGACCGAGGTTGTCGCCGTGGAAGTGGCGCCGGAGGCGTCGGTCACGGTGTAGTCGAAACTGGCCGGGCCGCTGTAATTGGCGTCGGGGGTGAACACCACATTGCCGTCGATGATTTCGACGCTGCCGCCGACCGGACTATCGACCGCCGTTATTTCTAGCGTATCGCCGTCGATATCGGTGTCGTTGGCGAGCAGGGTTTCAGGATTGATGACCAGGGGCGTGTCCTCGGTGCCCGATACCGTATCATCCACCGCCACCGGCGCGTCGTTGGCGGGATCGACGGTCAGGCTGACCGTGGCCGTGTCGAAGCCGCCGGCGCCGTCGCTAACCGTATAAGTGAAGCTGTCGGTGCCGTTGAAATCAGCATCCGGCGTGTAGGTGACGGTGCCGTCTTCGTTGATGGCAACCAGGCCATGCTCCGGCTGGGTGATGGAATCCACGCTCAATGGACCGCCGTCCAGGTCCGTATCGTTGGCCAGAACGTCGATCACCGCGGCGGCGTCTTCGTTCAAGGTCACCGCGTCGTCGGTTGCAACCGGCGCGTCGTTTTCCGGATTGACGGTCAGGCTTACCGTCGCCGTATCGGTGCCGCCGGCGCCGTCGGAGATCGTATAGGTAAAGCTGTCGCTGCCGGTATAATCGGCGTCCGGCGTATAGGTCACCGCGCCGTCTGCGTTGATGGTCACCAACCCATGCTCCGGCTGGGTGACGCTATCGAGGCTCAGCGTATCGCCGTCCAAATCCGTATCGTTGGCCAGAACGTCGATCACCGCCGCCGTGTCTTCGCCGGTTACCGCCGTATCGTCGACCGCCACCGGATCGTCGTTTTCAGGATCGACGGTCAGGTTTACCGTCGCCGTCGAGGTGCCGCCGGCGCCATCCGAGATTGTATAGGTAAAGCTGTCGGAACCATTGTAATCCGCATTCGGCGTATAGGTGACGGTGCCGTCCGCATTGATGACCACGGTGCCGTTTGCCGGCTGGGTGACTTCGGTCACCG
>JAYGEH010000281.1:0-1891 GCA_046582475.1 Rhodospirillales bacterium | reverse complement strand
GATTTGCTCAAGTACTGTTGCGAACATCCTCAAGAGAAACGGGATCGAACCTGCACCTAGTCGTAAGCGTTCAACCAGTTGGTCGACATTCTTTCAAGCACATTGGGACGTCTTCGAGAGTATCGACCTAGCGACAATGACGCTCTGGTTCGGCGAGCTGGCCAGGGGCATCTTCGGCTGCGGAGGGAAAAACGAACAGGCGCACTGCGCCCCGGTGGCAACGAACGACGGCCAGACATCGAGCGGCGAAGCACTCCATACCTCCACGTTCGCGGTCTGCATTCCTCCGACTCGCTCTCCGAAAGCTCATCCCGCTCGACCGCCACCAATCCGGCGCGGAAGCATCTCATCTAACATCCGACGCGCTGCTTAAACGCCGTGCTGTTGGAATGTACGCGCCAGTCGTGACATTGGACGCGAGCATGCTCCGAATTTACCGGGCAAAGTCCTTCATGGAGGGTCGGTGCTGCTCGAGTCGGATGAGAATCTTACCAATGTGGTTACACAGACTCCGTCCAGCACGCTTTCTTCTCGCGAGATGAGTTTTTGGACACAAGGGGCTGTGATGGGGAAATCCGGCGTACATTAAGTCGTGTGAAACGCGGCACTTTGAGTTCGTCTGAGTTTTTTGACCCTACGGGCTCATTGTTGCTGACGTCGGTCTTAGTGAGCAACCAATCGCGCGTGCCGGGCTTGGCGTTTTCTTTGCGGATGGGATTATCATCGGCCGGAGCCGCGGCCTGGGGCTCACCCCCGACGCCGACTGTGAAAGCAAGACCGGCAGCGGCAGTTCCTTTGATCAGATCACGGCGATGGATGCCACGCTTGGGATTTTGTGATTCTTTCATTTTGTTTGCTTTTTCAGTTCTTGGAGAAGGAGCTTGCCGTCACCATTTGAGTCGATCTTCTTGAACCGCTTGGTCAGCGCGGGCACATTGCGATCCTTTGGGTTGCCGATGTATTCTTCCAGCGTGATCACTCCGTCCCCATTCCGGTCCCGGTTCTTGAAGAACTGATCTTGCGACCGGCGTTTCGGCACCGGCTTGTTATTAATTTCCTGGGGTTTGGATTTCTCTTTTTGCAGGACCTCCGAACTTCCACTGCCAGGGTACTCTGTATTGATGTTGGCAAGATGGTCAATCAGCTCTTTCTTGAGCGAGGCGTAAACGTCGGGAAGCTTCGTTCGCAGATCATGCTTTTCGGCAACGTCATTGCTGAGATCGAAGAGAGCGAGATCTGTTTTCTTCAGTTCGGCAATCTGGACGTCCCAATCCGGCGAGTTTCTCCCGATTTGGCTCCAAAGCTTATAGTCTCCCTTGCGAACCCCGATGTTGCCCCAGAGCTCAAAGATCATGGTTCGCTCCGGGATATTTTCCTTCCCGCCCGAAAGCATGTGCGGCATCAGAGACATCCCGCGGACCGGGTTTTTCCCATTCATCTTCGGGACCGGAATGCCCGAGGCGTCCAGCAAGGTGGCAAAGATATCGCAATGCATCACCTGATCATTCGAGATCATGCCTTGGGGCAGTCGACCTTTCCAGTTCATCAGCAGCGGCACGTTCAGCCCACCCTGATAGGTTGTAGCTTTCCCTCCACTAAATGGGCCATTGTTTCCTGGGTATCTACCACCAGCTGCGCCTTCTTCCATGGTGCAACCACCATTGTCACTGACGAAGACGATGAGCGTATTGTCGGCGATGCCCAACTGATCCAAAACATTGACCAACTTGCCGATGTTGTGGTCCATGTGTTCAAGAATGGCGACATAGTCGCTGCGCAGGAAGCTGACACCCCGGTCGAGGGCCTTTTTCACCCAGGCCTCCGGCGCGGAAGCCGGCTTCGATTCATCGGTGCGAAGCGGACCGTGTACGGCGTTGTAGGCGAGGTAACA
>JAYGEH010000208.1:0-15564 GCA_046582475.1 Rhodospirillales bacterium | reverse complement strand
GGTGTTCTCAAAGCTCAAGGCGCTGCTCCGCAAAGCTGCCGCGAGGTCTGCCCAAGACCTGGAGCAAGCCATCGCTGATGCCCTCGATCAATTCACGCCCAACGAATGTTCGAATTACTTCGTAGCGGCAGGCTATGACCGCGATTAAATTAAAAGTGCTCTAGGCCGCCGTTGCGGTCGCCCATGCGTGATGATCACTGATCCTTGGTATTAAGTACCGCCGCCCGATTCACCGAACAATTCCCGTCCGATGAGCAGGCGCCGGATCTCCGACGTACCGGCGCCGATTTCATAGAGCTTGGCGTCGCGCAGCAGGCGGCCGGTGGGAAACTCGTTGATATATCCATTGCCGCCCAACAATTGGATCGCGTCCAAAGCCAGGCTGGTGGCTTTCTCGGAGGCGAACAATATGGCTCCGGCGGCATCCTTGCGGGCGACGCTGCCCCGGTCGCAGGCCTGGGCCACGGCATAGACATAGGCGCGCGCCGCCGAGACGCCGGTATACATATCGGCCAGCTTGCCCTGGACCAGCTGGAACTCGCCGATGGCCTTGCCGAACTGGCGGCGTTCATGGACGTAAGGCATCACCACATCCAGGCAGGCCTGCATAATGCCGATGGGGCCGGCGGCGAGGACGGTGCGCTCGTAATCGAGGCCGCTCATGAGCACGGACACACCTTCGTTCTCCTGGCCCAGTATATTCTCGGCTGGCACCTCGCAGTCCTCAAACACCAGCTCGCCGGTGTTGGAGCCGCGCATGCCCAGCTTATCCAGCTTTTGCGCCGTCGAAAATCCGGGGAAGGTTTTCTCGACGATGAATGCGGTGATGCCGTGCGCGCCGGCTTCCGCATCGGTTTTGGCATAAATCACCATGGTATCGGCATCGGGGCCGTTGGTGATCCACATCTTGGTGCCGTTCAGGATATACTTATCGCCCTTGCGGTCCGCGCGGAGGCGCATGGAGACCACGTCGGAGCCGGCTTCGGTTTCGCTCATGGCTAGCGCCCCCACATGATCGCCGGCAATCAGTTTCGGCAGATAATGCCGCTTTTGTGCATCGGTTCCGTTGAGATTGATCTGGTTGACGCACAAATTCGAATGGGCGCCGTAGGAGAGGCCGACGCTGGCCGAGCCGCGGCTGATCTCCTCCATCACCAGGCAATGTTCCAGATAGCCGAACCCGGCGCCGCCGAATTTTTCGGGGACGGTCACGCCGAGAACGCCGAGGGCGCCCAGCTTGGACCACAAATCGGCGGGGAACTCATTGGTCTTGTCAATGTCGGCGGCCCGCGGCGCAATCTCATCGGCGGTGAAGGAGCGCACCGAATCCCGGATCATGGCGGCGCTCTCGCCGAGATCGAAATCCAGGGTGGGAAGCTGGTTGGGAATCATCAAAAGTCTCCTTGGCGCCGGTTAAGCGCCTGCAAAATAAAGTGCCCGGCCTTGGCGACGGCTTTTGCATCAATGCCGCTCTCGATGCCAAGCTCATCCAGCAGCCCCAGAATATCCTCGGTAGCCACGTTGCCGGCGGCCGCTTCCGGCACGCCGGCGCCGATGGGTTCGCCGAGACTGATTTCGCCGCGCATCACATCGGCGCTTCCGGCCATCTCCGGCACCCATTTCGGCGAGACAAAGCTGGGCGCCTCGATATGGGCGATGCCCGATGCGGACCGCCTTTCGATCAGCGCGAATCCGATAGGGTTGAGCACCGGTGAGGCTTCGTTCTGCAAACCGTCGCGGGGTCCGACTTCATAGCTGGTTAGGCGTTCGGGATAAGCCATTTTCAATATTCTGCATTACTGGGCTTCAAAGTGTAGCAGGATTTCACCCTCGCTCACCTCGTCGCCAACCGCATAATAGACCGCTTTCACCACCCCGGCGGCGGGCGCGGTGATATTGATCTCCATTTTCATGGCCTCCATGACAATGAGGATGGCGCCGCGCCCGACCGTTTGACCGGCTTCGATGGGCACGTCAACAATCACGCCGGGCATGGGCGCGGTGATATCGCTCTCGATGTGGTCGGCGACCTCGTCCATCAAGTCCGGGTGCAGGTACCGGAGGAGGTGATCGGCGCCATTCACGTGCACGGTAATCAAGGTGCCATCGGCGGACCAGGAGATGCTGTCCGCCTCGAAGGTGATATCGCGGGCCGCGTAGGTCTTGTCCCAAAGTTCAAGATCGTAGCCATCCTGGGTAAAGGCGATCCCGACCACGATCCTGGGCCCGTCGTCCGGTTCGGCAAAATGCAGACGGTCTTCCCGGGGCTGGTTCAAGCGCCAGGCGTCGGTGCGCAGCCACGGGCTAGATCGGGTTTGCTGTTTGCGGTCTTCGAGCAAGCGGACGGCGGCCAGGATCACCGCTTCGGCCGGCACCGATGGCGGGCGGGCAAGCAGCATTGGCAGGTTCGCTTCGATAAAGGTGGTGTCCATCTCACCGTCGGCGAAGGCTCCCGAGCCGGCGATCCGTTGCAAAAATGCGAGATTGGTTTTGAGGCCGGTGATTTCTGTTGCGGCCAGCGCGCCACCGAGCGTGGCGATTGCCTGATCGCGGGTTTCCGACCAGACCGCAAGCTTGGCGATCATCGGATCGTAATTGATCGAGACTTCGTCGCCGGCGCGCACCCCGGTATCGATGCGCACGCCGTCTATCCCTGAAGGCCAATTGAGGCTCTCGATACGCCCGGAGGCGGGCAGGAAGCCCTTGGCCGGGTCCTCCGCATAAAGGCGCGCTTCGATAGCGTGGCCGGAAGCGCGGATGGCATCCTGGGCCAGGGGCAGCGCTTCGCCGGCGGCGATGCGGAATTGCCATTCGACCAAATCCAGCCCGGTGATCATTTCGGTCACCGGATGCTCCACCTGAAGCCGGGTGTTCATTTCCAGGAAATAATAGTCTTCCGCCTCGACGATGAATTCAATTGTGCCGGCGTTCCGATAACCGATGGCCTTGGCAATGCGCACGCCGTCGGCATGCATGGCGGCGCGCAATGGCTCGGCAATGCCCGATGCCGGCGTCTCCTCGATCACTTTTTGATAGCGCCGCTGGATCGAGCAATCGCGCTCAAAAAGATGCACCGCGTTGCCTTGGATGTCGGCGAACACCTGCACTTCGATATGCCGGGCCCGGTTGATCTGCTTTTCAATGACCATCCGGTCATCGCCAAACGCGGCGGCAGCTTCGCGCCGTGCGGCACCTAAGGCCGCGGTAAATTCCGCCGGTTCGGTCACCGCCCGCATGCCGCGCCCGCCGCCGCCGGCCACCGCCTTGATCAGCACCGGATAGCCGATCTTTTCGGCGGCGTCGGCCAGAGTTGCGCCATCCTGATCGTCGCCGTGATAGCCGGGGATCACCGGCACGCCGATCTCTTGCATCAGTATTTTCGCGGCGCTTTTCTCGCCCATGGTCCGGATCACATCCGGGGCCGGGCCGATAAAGATCAGTCCCGCACGCTCCGAAGCCGCCGCGAAATCGGCGTTCTCGGATAAAAAACCGTAGCCCGGATGGATGGCCTCGGCGCCCGATTCCCGGGCCGCCGCCAATATTTTTTCCAGATTTAGATAGCTGTCCGCCGCCGCCGCCGGTCCGATGCAACAGGCATGATCGGCCTCGCTCACATGGAGTGCAGCCGCATCCGGTTCCGAATAGACGGCGATGGTGCGGATGCCCATGCGTTTCGCGGTTTTGATGATCCGGCGGGCAATTTTGCCCCGGTTGGCGATGAGGACGGATTGGAACATGCCCGCCTAGCTAGGTTTCTGCCAATCGGGGGGCCGCTTTTCCAGGAATGCATCGACGCCTTCGCGCGCTTCGGGGGAAGCCCGCCGCCGGGCGAGGGCGCGCGCCAGCCTTGCCTGGCCCTCGGGCCCGGGCGATGTACGCCCGCTTTCCCGCAGCAGGGATTTGGTATCGGCAACGGCGCCCGGCGCCGCGAGCAGAATCGCATCGATCAACGGCCGCAGGGTTGCGTCCAAATCGTCGGCGCTGGCCGCCACCTGGTGCACCAATCCCATGCGCATGGCGCGGGCGGCATCGAAGCGTTCGCCGGTCAGCATATAGCGCCGCGCCTGGCGGGCGCCGATGGCGCCGATCACATAGGGGCTGATCATCGCCGGGATCAGTCCGAGGCGCACTTCGGATATGGCGAACACGGCGTCGGCGGCCGCGATAACCACATCGCAGGCGGCTACCAGGCCAAGGCCGCCGGCGATGGCCGCTCCCTGCACCAGGGCGATGGCCGGTACCGGCATGCTGTCGAGGCGGTCCAGAAGCCGGCTCACATTCATGGCGTCGGCGGTGTTTGCGTCCTCCGAAAGGGTGCCGGCGCGGCGCATGTTCTCAAGATCGGCGCCGGCGGAGAAGACCTTGCCGGCGCCGGCCAGCACCACGGCGCGGGTGCCTGGCAACTCGGCCGCGCGGTCGAGGGCGGCGGCCAGCTCATGGACCAGGTCCGGATTGAAGGCGTTGCGCACGTCCGGACGGTTCATGGTGAGGCGGACAATACCGTTGGCATCGGTTGCCGAGATGACGAGGGGTTCAGTCATTCCGGTTACATCCTGAAGATACCGAAATCGGTGGGCCTGTCGGGGGCATTGAGGGATGCGGATATGGCCAGGGCCAGGACCGTTCTGGTATCGGCGGGATCGATGATGCCGTCGTCCCAAAGCCGCGCCGATGCGTAATAGGGGTGGCCTTGGGTTTCATATTGATCGCGGATGGCGTCCTTGAATGTATCCTCGTCGCTTGCCGCCCAGGTTTCGCCGCGGGCTTCCAGTCCGTCGCGGCGCACCGTGGCGAGGACGCTGGCCGCCTGCTCGCCGCCCATGACCGAGATTCTGGCATTGGGCCACATCCAGAGAAATCTGGGGCTGTAGGCGCGCCCGCACATGCCGTAATTGCCGGCGCCGAAAGAGCCGCCGGTGATGACGGTGAATTTGGGAACCGATGCGTTGGCGACCGCGTTGACCAGTTTGGCGCCGTCCTTGGCGATGCCGCCGGCTTCATATTTCGCGCCGACCATGAAACCGGTGACGTTTTGCAGGAATATGAGCGGGATGCCGCGTTGGCAGCAGAGCTGGATGAAATGGGCGCCCTTCAAGGCCGATTCCGAAAACAAAATCCCATTATTGGCGAGGATACCTACCGGATAGCCTTCGATGCGGGCAAAGCCGGTCACCAGGGTGGCGCCATACAGCTTCTTGAACTCATCGAACTCACTGGCGTCGACCAGCCGCGCGATCAATTCCCGCACCTCGTAGGGTTTGCGGATGTCGGGCGGGATCAAGCCATAAATTTCTGCCGGGTCGAAGGCCGGCGGCGCCGCGGCCCGGCATTCCAGCGTTGATTGTTTGGCACGGTTGAGGTTTGCCACGATGCGCCTGGCGATGGCCAAGGCGTGTCCATCGTCGTTGGCGACGTGATCGACGACACCGGACAGCCTGGCATGCAGGTCCGCGCCGCCAAGGTCTTCGGCTGAGACCTCCTCGCCGGTCGCTGCCTTTACCAAAGGCGGCCCGCCCAGAAATATGGTTCCCTGATCCTTGACGATGATGCATTCGTCGGCCATGGCCGGCACGTAGGCGCCGCCCGCCGTGCAGGAACCCATGACCACGGCAATCTGCGGGATACCCGCCGCCGACATGCGCGCCTGGTTGTAAAAAATACGGCCGAAATGATCCCGGTCGGGGAAGACGTTGTCCTGGTTAGGCAGGTTGGCGCCGCCCGAATCCACCAGATAAATGCACGGCAGATTGTTCTCCGCCGCAATGTCCTGGGCGCGCAAATGCTTTTTGACGGTGATCGAAAAATAGGTGCCGCCCTTGACCGTGGCGTCGTTGCAGACGATCACGCATTGCAGGCCCGATACCAGCCCGATGCCGGTGATAATTCCGCCCGAGGGAACCTCTTCGGCGGCGTCCCCATGGAGCCCGGCGAGCTGCGAGAATTCCAGGAACGGCGCGCCCGGATCGAGAAGGCGGTGCACCCGATCGCGGGGCAGCAATTTTCCCCGCGCCAGATGTTTTTCGCGGGCGCCTTCGTTGCCGCCCTTGGAAATCCGTTCCACGGTTTGCGCAAGGTCGGCCAGCAATCGTTCCATATGGGAGCGGTTGGCCGCGAATTCCGGCGACGCCAAATCCAATTTTGTCTGTAATACCGGCAAAGCGGGCCCTCTCCAAAGTCAGCGTTCAGGGTATCGCCCGCTTCGCCAATTTGACAGTGTTCATTGAAGGTGATCAGGCGCTCGCCGCTACCGGTTCCAGCCGCTCCATGGCCATCTGGTCGGCAACCTCGCCGGGCGGTAGTTTGCGGCGCGCCGAACGGTCGAAAATCTGATTCAGGATGCGTGGAATGTTGCGGACCTTGGCGTCGACCGAGGCCGGATCGTAATTCGACAATGCCTCGCCGGCGATATTGATGACGCCGCCGCCATTGATCACGTAATCGGGCGCGTAAAGGATGCCAGCCTCCAGCAGCCGCCCGCCGTCGGCGATATCTTGCAGTTGATTGTTGGCCGAGCCGGCCACCACCTTGGCATTCATTTCCGTGATGCTGGCTGCGTTCAGGATGCCGCCCATGGCGCAAGGCGAAAAGACATCCAAGTCGGCGGCGTGGATGGCATCGGGCCGGGCAACCTCGGCGCCGAATTCCTTGACAGCGGCCTCGACGCGGCCGCCGTCCAGATCGGCGACAACGAGGCGGGCGCCGTTGGCGTGCAGCTGGCGGGCGAGCCGCATTCCCACATTGCCGAGGCCTTGCACGCCGACGGTAAGTCCGGCAACGCCGTCCTGCCCGAAGCGCATCGTGACGGCGGCCTTGATGCCGAAAAAGACACCGAGGGCGGTTTGCAGGGACGGATCGCCGCTGGCGTTTTTGCCCTGGTTTGAGCCGGCGACATGCTCGCTGACCGATTGTATCTCGACAACGTCGGCCGCCGTCATGCCCACATCCTCGCCGCCGATATAGCTGCCGCCCAAATCATTGAGGGCGCGGCCGAAGGCGTGCAGGAGCTGGGGCGTCTTGTGGATATTGGGATCGCCGATAATGACCGACTTGCCGCCGCCGAGCGGCAGATCGGCGATCGCCGTCTTCAAGGTCATGCCCCGTGACAGCTTCAAAACATCGTTGAGCGCATCGGCTTCATTGTCATAAGGCCACATGCGGATGCCGCCCACCGCCGGGCCCAGCACCGTCGAATGGATGGCGATGATCGCCTTCAGTCCGGTAGGTTGGTCGTTGATGAACAGAACCCGTTCATGGTTATCGAAGTAGGGATTATCGGCTAGCATTGTTTCTCTCCGGTTCTTGGTTTTAGGCGTAGACGCGTAAATTCTTAACGGGCGGATCAACAATGGTGTCGAATTCCTTCAGTAATTTCTGTTCCTCGATCATCGCCTTTTCGATGGCTGCGGCTTTGACATGTCCAAAGCCCTTGATCATTTCCGGCAGGCCTGCGATGCGTGCCCCAACCTCCAAATTGGCGGTAGTCAGGCTGGCCGTCACGTGGTCCAGCAATCGACCGTAATGGGGGATCAGGCTGCGCTCCTTGCGCCGCTCTTGTGAATAACCAAACGGATCGAAGCGGGTGCCGCGCAGCCATTTCATGGAACCGAGCAGGCGGAACAAGGGGAATATCCAGGGCCCGAATTCCCGTTTCAGGAGGTGACCGGTCACCGGATCACGGCGCGAGATTATCGGCGGCGCCAGCTTCACCCTGAGCTTGAAGTCGCCCTCGAACTGGGCGTCCAACTTGGCGCGGAAGGCCGGATCGGTATAGGCCCGGGCCACTTCGTACTCGTCTTTATAGGCCATCAGCTTGAAGAGCCCGCTCAATGCGGCGCGGGTCAGCGCCTCGCTGGCCGGATCTATGCGCCGTTCGGCGGCCCGCACGCGGCCGATAGCCTCGACAAATTTTTGCGCGTACGCTTCGTTCTGATAGTTGGTGAGCGCCTGGGCGCGCCTTTCGGTTAGATCATCGATGGTATCGGGCGCCGGCGGCGCTTCGGCGGGCATCAGGGCATCGCCATCGTGGGCGAGCAGACGCCCGGCGCGGAACGCGGTGAGGTTATTATCGACGGCAACGCCGTTGAGCGCTATGGCGCCTTCGATGGCCTCCGCCGATACCGGAACCAGACCCTTCTGGAATGCGGCGCCGAGCATCAGTACGTTGGCGTAGATGGCGTCCCCCAAAAGCCGCCGCGCCGCTTGTTTTGGCCGCAGTGCGTCCGCTTGGCGGCAGGCGGCGCGAACCGAGGTTTGCAGTTCTTCGGCTTCGAAATTCTCCGTCTGGTGGCCGACGAACCAGGCGCTGGGTGACACTTCGGCGTCTAGGATCGCATCGGTGCGTGCCGGATTTGTCAGCGCCAAAGCCTCGCGGCCGGCCCCCGATAAAAGATCGAAAGCCAGCAAGGCGTGGGCTTCGCTCGCCGGGATGCGCGAGCCGTGTATTTCCATGCCGGCGGGCGCGATGCGAACATGGCTGAGAACCGCGCCGCCCTTTTGCGCAAGGCCGGTCATGTCCAAGGTGGTTGCCGGCATACCGTCCATGTGGGCGGCCATGGCAAGCAGGGCCGACACCGTGGTGACGCCGGTTCCGCCGACGCCGGAAAGAAGAATGTTGCGGGTCCCGTTCAGCTTTGGCCCGTGGTTTTGCCCCTGGGGATCGGGAAGGGCCGCCAGCATTGCCGGCGTGATCAAGGAGGTATCAGCTTGGCCGCGCCGCACCGATCCGCCGACAACGCTTACGAATGACGGGCAAAATCCATCGCTGCAGGTGAAATCCAGATTGCAGCTCGATTGGTTGATGGCGCGCTTGCGGCCGAATTCCGTTTCCTTGGGCTCCACCGATATGCAATTGGAAGCCCGGCTGCAATCACCGCAATCGTCGCACACCGCGTCATTGATAAAGAGGCGCTTGCCCGGATCGGGATATTCGCCGCGCTTCCGGCGGCGGCGTATTTCGGCGGCGCAGGTCTGATCGAAAATCAAAACCGAAACGCCGGGATAGTCCGCCAGCTCCTTTTGCACCCGGTCCAATTGCTTGCGGTCATCGACCGGCACATTGGCGGCGATGCCGGAACCCCGTCCATAAATCTCGGGAGTTTCGCTCAAAAGGTGGATGCGTTCGATGCCCTCGGCGGCCAATTGACGGGTTAGGCTGGCCACGGTTAGCGGGATGTCGTGGGTCTGGCCGCCGGTCATGGCGACGGCGTCGTTGTACAAGAGCTTGAAGGTGACCGGATGGCCGGCGGCAACGGCGGCGCGAATCGCCAGGATGCCGGAATGGATATAGGTTCCGTCGCCCAAATTGACGAACATGTGCTTTTCGTCGGTGAACGGCGCCTGGCCCAGCCACGGCGCGCCCTCGCCGCCCATATGGGTGTAGACGTCGGTGGTCCAGCCCCTGGTCTGCGCCATGACGTGGCAGCCGACGCCGGGCATGGCGCGGCTGCCATCGGGAATCCGTGTCGATGCATTATGCGGGCAGCCGGAACAATAGAACGGGATGCGCGCCGCTTTCGAGGCGATGCGGTCCAGGAGGATGGGCTGATTTTTTATAGCCTTCAGGAACCGGTGCATGGCCGGCGTCCGGAGATTGCCGGGAATCAATCCGATTATGACCTCGGCGATATGGCCGGCCTCCAGGTCCAATAGATCAGACAATAACGGCTTGCCGTTCTCGTCCCGCTTGCCGGTAACCATTGGCCGGCGCGATGCCGGCAAGTGATAGAAATATTCCTTCAATTGCGGCTCGATCAGCGGGCGCTTGTGCTCGACCACCAATATGCGTTCCAGGCCAGAGGCGAATTCCAGGGCGCCTTCCGGGTCCAGGGGCCAGGGCATGCCGATCTTGTAGATTCGGAACCCCAATCGGCGGGCCAGCACGTCATCGATGCCGAGCAGTTCGAAGGCCTGGCGAAGATCGGTATAGGCCTTTCCGGTGGCGGCAATGCCGATACGGGCATGGCCGCCGCCGTCCAGGACAACACGGTCAATGCGGTTGGCCCGGGCGAAGGCCTGGGCGGCGGGAATGCGGAAATGGCGGATGCGCTCCTCGGCCGCAAGGCGTCCGCCGAGATGGGTGTGGGCGGGCGTCACGTTGAGGCCTTCGGCGGGCATGGCGACGGAGCCGGGAATGATGATGCCGGGGCCGGCCGCATCGAGGCTGATGGTGGCCATGCTATCCATGGTGTCGGCAAGCGCAATCAGAGAAACCCAGAGGCCGGTAAATCGCGACATGGCGATACCGGCGAGGCCGAAATTCAAGACATCCTCGATGCTGGCCGGATTCAAGACCGGTATTTCCGCATCGACAAAGGCAAACTCGCTTTGGTTGGCAAAGGAAGACGACTTGGCCCGGTGATCGTCGCCGGCGATGGCCAATACCCCGCCGAGGGCCGCCGTGCCTGATCCGTTGGCATGTTTGAAGGCATCGCCGGAGCGGTCAACGCCGGGCGCCTTGCCGTACCAGATGCCGAACACGCCGTCATGGCGCGCCTTTGGCTGCAAGGCGACTTGCTGGGTTCCCCAAATCGCCGACGCGGCCAGATCCTCGTTGATGCCGGGCTGGAAGACAATGTCCTCCGCCTCGAGAAGAGCTTTGGCTTTTTCCAGCTCCAGATCGAAGCTGCCGAGCGGCGAGCCCCGGTAGCCGGAGATGTAACCGGCGGTGTTTAAACCCGCCAACCCATCGCGCCGGCGCTGGTCGATGGCAATGCGCACCAGCGCCTGAATACCACTGATGAGAACAACGCCATCGGTCTTGGTATATTTGTCGTCGAGCGTGATGCCGGGCGGTGTCACGGGATCGCGCCGGGTCAAAGGATCAGGCTGTGTCATCGGATATCCAATCGCCAAATCAGTCAGTATTATGACCCAACAATCGTCGAAAAAGTGTTTTAAATTTGCCTGAATTAAGGTAGTATGGGATAATTATTTTTAATCATAGGTATAATTATGGTAGAAATTATTAAATTAGATCGTGCCGATAGAATTATATTGGATCGGCTGCAGCGAGACGGCTCGCAACCCATCGCCGACATTGCCGCGGCCGCGGGCATGTCCACGTCACCTTGCTGGCGGCGTATCAAGCTGTTGAAGGAGCGAGGCGTGATCAAGGGCGAAACGGTGCTGGTCGACCGGGAACGGATCGGCCTCGGCTTCGTGGTTTATGCCTTCGTCAAGCTGGACCCGCCGAACAAAGAGAACATGGCAAATTTCGAGGCACTGATGGCCGACTCGCCGGCAGTGACGCTGGTCGAAATGATCACCGGTAATGTCGACTATCTCATTCGGGTGGTAACCGAGGACATGCACGCCTATGACAGTTTTCTGCGCGACACGCTGCTGGCGCGCGGCATAATTTCGGACGTGCAATCCCACATCGTCCTGTCGACCACCAAGGAATCAACCATCCTGCCCATGCCCAAGGTGGCCTAAGGGAACGGATCACGGGCGCATTTCACATATGGCATAAAATGGTTGAATATAGGCGCCTAGTTTCACGCGGTTGGTGCAATTATAATTACACCAGGATATTTTAAACGAAAGTAACGCACTATCGAATGCAAAACTCATCACCGGGAGGGAGGATGAGCGACAATCCGGCACGCACAATTTTGATCGTTGACGACGAAGCCATCAATATCAATTTTCTAACGGCGATCCTTGACGCCGCCGGCGAATTCCTGGGCGAAGACATCACCGTGGTTTCGGCATCCAGCGGCGCGGAGGCGTTGCCGATGGCCAGGTCCGGCAATCCGGACCTGATATTGCTGGATGTGAGGATGCCGGGAATGGATGGATACGAAGTTTGCCGGGCGCTGAAATCGGACCCGGCGACGGATCAAATCCCGGTCATTTTCGCCACCGCCGCCGATAGGGAGCATGAAAAAATGCGCGGCCTCGAATTGGGTGCGGTCGGCTACATTTGCAAGCCCTTCGATCCGGATTCCATTATCGCCGCCGTTGCTGAACATCTCAGACTTGATCGTGTAAACGGGCCGGCGTCCGCGCCTCGGGCGGCCAAGGATGCCGCCGCTGAGTTTCCCAGCGACATGGATGGCATCGATATCGAAGACGGCCTGATGCGGACCCAAGGCAACGCCAAGCTTTACCGGCAGCTATTGATAGAATTCCACAATTCCAAGGCGGGAGCCGGCGCCGAGATTGGCGCCGCCCTGGCCAGCGGCGATGACGAAAATCTCTGGCGTCTGGCGCACGGGCTGAAGGGTGTCGTCGGCAATCTTGCTGCGCAATTTTGATCAAGTTCAAAAAACTTTGAGCCGGCTCCCTGATGGGAGCGCTTCGGCGGCTCCCGGCCGGGCGGGCGCCCGGCAGAGCCCGGAGGATTTACAACGGGTTAAACCCCTGCTCGAAACGCTTCGCGCGCATCTCGAGCAAAATGACATGGATGCCGAAAATCTGGTTGCGCCGATCAAAGACTTGCTGGCGGGCCAGGAATTTGCCGATGATATGGTCAGGCTCGAAGATTGCGTTGGCAAGCTGGATTTCGCGGGCGCGTTGAAGTCCCTCGAATCCCTGACGACGTCAATGAGAAAGTGACGCGAGAGGTTTTTGCATGGCCGGCGAACCCTTAAAACACAAGGTTCTGATCGTTGATGATGAAACCATAAATATTCAGATGATCGGCAATGTGTTGCGCGAATATATGAGTGTCATATTCGCCACCTCCGGCGAAGACGCCCTGACCATCGCCAGAGCCAACAACCCGGACATGATCCTCTTGGATATCGTGATGCCGGGCATGGACGGTTACGAAGTTTGCACGGCGTTGAAATCAGATCCGGCGACCGAGCATATTCCGATCATTTTCGTCACCGCCGAAAACACTCCCGAAGACGAAGCCCGGGGCTTAAGCCTGGGCGCCATCGATTTCATCACCAAGCCGTTCAATCCCGAGACCTTGAAGGTCAAGGTGTTGAACCAGCTAAAGCAGCTGGAAAGTTCCGCCAGATCGCGCCCCGCCGTTGCCGCGCCCCCAGCTCCCCAACCAGCGGCGCCCCAGCCCGCCGCCGCCGCCGGTAAAAAAACAGTGGGGGTAAAAATTGCCATTTATGGCGGCATCGCGGCGGCCCTATTGATCGCCGCCGCCGCCGGTTTGGTGTTGATACCGGAACCGGTAAAGGAAACCCCGGTGGCCACCCGGGCGCCCGCCGCGCCACCGCCGCCAGAGCGCGCCGGCCAGCCGGCCACCGCCGCCAATCCCGTAATTGCGCCGGCCGCCAAGCCCCCGGCCGCCAATTCCCGGGGTGCCAATTCTGTTGACAGCAATGCGCCGCTCCCGAAAAAGAAACATTTTGCCGAGGTCTTGGGATATGGCTGGATATTGACATCCAAATGCCAATCCAGTCCCAAAGTGGACTGGTGGCTGCACAAATCAAATTTATCGATCGCCGGTTATGTGCGAAAAAAATACAAGGGAAATTGGAACCGGTACGCGGATATCTGGAATCGCCGCCTGGCCAATCTGCAGCGCATACAAAACAACGGAAACACCGCGGTCCTGAACAATGGAATTTCGCTCAAAGACGCGGAATTGGTTAATTATATTGAAAAAATGGAACAGCGGGTTGGCGTGATTTACTGTCTGGGTAAGGAAGCGTCCGCCGTCCAGGCCAGCGGTAAATGACCACGCTAAATCACCGGCGCAAATGAATAGTGGCCTCGGCGGAGAGAATACGGGACGTATAATTTTCTGGCAGTAGGTCCGGAATTTCCAGTGACAATCGAGATGAACCGGCGCGCCAGCGGCGATGGGTTGCTGGCGGTCTAAGCGCCAGGGGCGGCGACGGCCCGCGCCGCCGGCAGAATCAGCGAGACAATCGTACCCTGGCCGGGAACGCTCTCGATTTCCAGCGAGCCGCCATGCAGTTCGGCAAAGGATTTTGCGATTGTCAGCCCCAGCCCGGCGCCTCCGTGGCTGCGCGTCAGGCTGTCCTCTTCCACCTGATTGAACGGGTTAAGGATGCGCGCAATGTCGTCGGGCTCGATGCCGGTGTCTTCCACGGAAATGACGGCCCGGTTGTTTTCGTCCAGCCTGCATCCGGCGGTGACCGTACCGCCGTCGCCGGTGAACTTGACCGCGTTGGCGAGAAGGTTCATCAGAACCTGCCTGATTTTGACATCGTCGGCCAGGACCACGGTCTGAATTCGGGCGCGCGTACGCGCCAGCTCGATGGATTTCTTGCCGGCCCGGTTTTCGATCAGCGCCAGGCAATTCTCGATGAGACGATCGAGATTTACCTCGGTCTCGTTAAAACTGTGCTCACCGGTCTCGATGCTGGAAAGCTCCAATATATCGTTGATGATGCGCAAAAGATGGGCGCCCGAATTATGGATCAGGCGCACATAATCCTTGTATTGCTCGGAGCCCAGCGCGCCGAACGTCTCGGACCGCATGAGATCGGAAAATCCGACAATGGCGTTCAGCGGCGTGCGCAGCTCGTGGCTCATATTGGCCACGAAATGGCCCTTGACCCGGTCCGCCAGCTCGGCCGCTTCCTTGGCCTTGAAGAGCTCCTGGGCGCGATTTTTCAAGGCCAGGCTGGTTTCGTGCAACGCGGCGACCGCCTGGTTTTGTTCGGTTACGTTGAACACTTCGGCCATGAAGCGGTTTTCGTCACCATCGTCAAAGGCGGTGAAATTCATGCGCACATCCCAGACCTTGCCGTGCAGACCCACCAGCTTGACCGACTGCATGGCGTCTCCGGTCAGAATTACCTCCAAGGCGGCCCGTAGGATGGGCGCGTATTCGTCATGGACGAAGTCAAACAGGGAACGGCCGATAAACGGACCCGCGTCATCGCCGCCGAGGAGCTTGATTCCGGCCCGGTTGATGAAGGTGATGTCACCGTCGCCGCTGCAAATGCAGGACATGTTGAAGGCATTGTCGATCAGTTTTCGGTAGCGGCTGTCGGAGCGTTGGATGTCCTTGGTCAAATGCACCCTCTCGGATATGTCGTGGGCGACGATCACCGTGGCGTCGGCGCCAAAATCGTCGCCGGCGAAAAAGCTGACATCGGCGCTTATGGCGGCGCCGTCGGCGGACTTCAGTTCGATGGGGATCGGATCGTCGGCAATCAGGCGGCCGTCGAAAATTTCCGGCCCGGCATAGGCCGGCGCATGATCGGGCGCCAAAAAGTCGCAAAACGAGCGGCCGGCGAGGGCTTGATCATCGGCCGCCAGCAAATGGCACCGGCCGGCCTTGTTCAAATACACAACCTTGCCGCCATCGCAGAGGAATATGAAATCCCGCGTCAATTCCAAGTCAACCAGGCCGCGCCGCGCCGGTAACCCGACATCGGCGCTTTCAGCCTCATCCACCAGTGTGGGCCGATCGATGGTCAACTCTTCGGTTCCCTCTTGATTTTCAAATTATTACCTGTGGCGCCCTACGCCACACCCAATGTCCGCCACTCCCACTCTTCACGGTGGGGGCCAATTCGGTATTGATTACAGATGGCTATGGCAAAACCAGGTTCATTAGGGGAAAACCGCAATAATTTAAGGGTAATTACGTATAATTACAGGCTTTTGCGCCAAATACTT
>JAYGEH010000122.1:0-9897 GCA_046582475.1 Rhodospirillales bacterium | reverse complement strand
CTCCTCGTCGCCGTCGACCCAGACCGCCTCGCCCTTCTTGCCCATGACGATGGCGGTGCCGGTGTCTTGGCACATGGGCAGTTGCCGCCCGGCCGCGATGTTGGCGTTCTTGAGCAAATCCATGGCCACGAAGCGGTCGTTGTCGGAGGCCTCGGTGTCATCGAGTATCGAGGCCAGCTGCTTTAAATGGGCGGCGCGGAGGAGGTGCGAGGTGTCGGAAAAGCCGGCCGCCGTCAGCGCCGTGATGGCTTCCGGATCGATGCGCAAAATCTCCCGGCCGGCGGCCTCGATCACTTCGACATAATCACCGGAGACTTGCCGGTATTCGGTTTCGTCGGCAATCGCCGGCAGCATGGGGTGGAAGGCATCGTGGCTCATGGCGGGTTCACTCGAATGTTGGTCGGCTCCAGGGGGCCAAGACGATAGCGGGCATCACCGGTATTCACCAGGACCAAAGCCACCGGCGCCATAAGAGCGGTTTGGTTCAGGGGCTTTTTTTGCGGAATTGGTCGAGGGCGATGACGTTGGCGCCTTCGTGCCCGTCCGCCTCCGCATCCCCGGGTGTATCGGCCTTGGCGGTCTCGGCTATTTCGGCGTTATCGGCGTTGTCGGCGGCCTTGGCGGCCGGCATATCCATCTTGGCGCGGTCGATCTCGCCGATCGAACCGGTGCGCCAGGGGGCGCCTTCGATTTTGGTCTCGGGCGCATCCGATGCCTCCGCCTCCGCCGCGCCGCCGGTTTGCGATCCATTGGCGCCTTCGCCGGCGGCCGCCAGGCCGATTTGCAGGCCGAAATTCACGGAAGGATCGGCGAAGGATTTGACCGCCTCGAAGGGGATATGCAGGCGCTGTTTTTGCCCGGAAAAGCTGAGGGTAACCTCGAAGAAATCGTCCTCGATCAACAAATCATCGAACTGGTGCTGGAGCACAATGGTGATCTCTTCCGGGTACTGGGCGCGCAGGAAGCCGGGCATGCGCACCAAGGGCTGGGTGGTATCGAAATTGATGTAGAAGTGATGCTCGCCGGAAAACCCGTGGCGCTTGAGATGGCTAAGGGCGGTTTTCAACACACCCTGCAGCGCATTGCTCACCCAGGTATCGTAGGGGTATGCGTCTTCGGTCATCGTAATTCCGTCATCGTGCTTTCCGGCCAATCCCCGAAATGTTTCCGCAACGCCATTTACAATCCGAACCGGGCGAAACCGATTCGCGTGATTAAGTGGAGGGCTTCTGTTGCCAGGTGCCCTCCGAACCCCGTTGTTGCTTAGCCGTTAGGCGGCAACAGCAAATGCCTCATTGTCGTTGGCATCTGTAAAATTAGCCCGATAACGGTGGTACCATGCCGAGCGAAAACCAAGTCTTTACCACGCACGTCGATCCTGTTTCGCCCCCATGAATTTGCGCCCGGAAAGGCGCGAAACATAAGGTTGGTGGAGGCGCCGGGCACTGCCCCCGGGTCCGTTACGCTTATTCCACAGAGCGTTTATCGCCATAGCCGGAAAACCGGCACGGCAAATATAGTCCTATCGAAGGGGGAAGGGAAGGGGGGCGATTGCGCGGCGCCGCGATGCCGTCCGGCATCCGGTGCTTTGCGCCCGGCGCCTGGAGCCGTTAAATTGGCGGTCCCTTAACGTTGCGCCAATGGAAAGCCGCCGGCATGGATTTAACCGAGGACCAAAAGCAAGAAATCGAAGCCGCCAGGGAGCAGTCGGCCACCACCCGGCGCGCCACGGTGGCGGCCCTGGAAGACATTTTGTACGCGCCGCAGCCGGTCCTCGATCACGGCTTCGTGCGGGTCATCGATTATATGGGCGACGATGCCGCCGTGGTGCAGGCGGCCCGGGTTTCCTATGGCAAGGGCACCAGACAAGTGTCCGACGACGCCGGGCTGATCAAATATCTCCTCCGGCACCGGCACACCACGCCGTTCGAGATGTGCGAGATCAAATATCACGTCAAGCTGCCGATCTTCGTGGCGCGCCAGTGGATCCGCCACCGCACCGCCAACGTCAACGAATATTCGGCCCGCTATTCCATGCTGGACCGGGAATTCTATATCCCCGAGCCGGACCAGCTGGCCACCCAGTCCGCCGCCAACCGGCAGGGGCGCGGCGACGTTCTGGAGGGCGGCGAGGCGAAGCGGGTTCTGGATTTGCTGCGCACCGACGCGACCACCACCTACGACCATTATGTGGAAATGCTGAACGAGGATGAAGAAGGCAATGTGGTGGAGGAAGGCCGCGGCGGCCTGGCGCGGGAGCTGGCGCGCATGAACCTGACGCTGAACACCTATACCCAATGGTACTGGAAGATCGATCTGTACAATCTCATGCATTTCCTTTCGCTAAGAGCCGACGCCCACGCCCAGTACGAGATCCGGGTTTATGCCGAGGCTATGCTGGACGGCCTCAAACGCTGGGTGCCGATCACTTACGACGCATTCATGCAGTACCGCGTCGGCGGCGTGGAGCTGTCGGCGGCTGCCATGGCGGTGGTCAAAAAGCTGCTCGCCGGCGATGAGGTGACCCAGGAAACCAGTGGCATGTCGAAGCGCGAATGGCGCGAATTGATGGCCAGCTTGGGGCAAGACGCTTAAATAAGGGAGGCGCAGGTGATCGGCGCTATAGCCGGTGACATCATCGGTTCGGTCTACGAACACCGACCCATTAAAACCACCGATTTCCCATTGTTTTCAGAGGGTTGCCGGGCCACCGACGATAGCGTCCTGACGATCGCCGTGGCCGCGGCCCTGATGGACGGCGATGATTTCGCGGCCAGTTTGCGGACTTACGGGCGGCGCTATCCCGATGCCGGATATGGCGCCATGTTCCGGCAATGGGTGCAAAGCGATCATGCCGGCCCCTATAACAGTTTCGGCAACGGGTCGGCCATGCGGGTTTCGCCGGTGGCCTGGTTCGCCGATTCCGAGGACCAGGTGCTCGAACTTGCCGCCCGGACCGCCAACCCGACCTACAACCACGCCGAAGGCCTCAAGGGGGCGAAAGCAACGGCGCTGGCCATGTGGCTGGCGCTGGGCGGCGCAACGGTTGCCGCCATCGGCCGCGCGGTCGGCGCGGCGACCGGCTATGACCTGGCGCGCACCGTGGCGCAAATCCGCCCCGGTTACGGCTTCGACGTCACCTGCCAGGGCAGCGTTCCCGAGGCCCTCATCTGCGCCCTGGAAGCGGAGAGCTACGAAGACGCGGTGCGCCTGGCGGTCTCGCTGGGCGGCGACGCCGACACCCAGGCCTGCATCGCCGGTGCCATCGCCGAGGCGCGGTTCGGAGTGCCCGCTTCGATTGCCGAGACCGCCCTGGCGTATCTGGACGATGATCTGCGTTCGGTGGCGATACGATTCCGCGATAATTACGGAATGCGGATGGGCGGTTGCCTTTAAACCAGCTCCGCCACATCCAGGGGCGCGGTCGGGGGCACGCCTTTGACCGCCACTCCGTGGGTCATTTCGCGCAATCCGGGGATCATCGGGCGCGCCTCCGCATCGGTCAGCCAGAGGCGGATCAGGTGGCGCTTATTCTCCGGTTCCGGCCAGTCTTCGAATTCGCCCCGGGAATGGGAGACCACCGCATTGTTCAAAAGCTGCATGTCGCCCTGGCGGAAATCCATTGCGAAATGCAATTCGCCGGCGATATCGCGGAACGCCTTGAAGGCGGCGTGCTGGGCCCGGGTCATGTCGGGCACGCCGGGCAGGCCTTGCGCGCGCAAGGCAAAGTCGCCGGGGCTGCGGCCCGTGAAATAACCCTCATGGAAGGAGAACATTGCCTGTTTGTACCAGGGCCGCTCGCCCTTCGAGACCTCGGCGTGGCGGGAGAAATAATAGTCCGCGATCAATTCGTTCAGGAGATCGGGGCAGCGCTTCAGCATTTCGTTATAGATGCCGACCGTCGAGGCGATGCGGCTCCAGCCGCCGCTCTTGGCCGGATGCAGGCACAGGAGCCCTACGTAATCGCATGGATCGCAATGGTAGCCGATTTCGTCCGCGGTCAGGTAGCCGCGGGTGTTGCGGTTGCCGGGATCGCCGCCGATATCCTTGACATGGCCGAGCATGTGGCCCTGGCCGTTTTGGCAGACGGCGGCGCCGAAGCGGGTGCCGATGCCCCAGAAGGCGGCGGCCACCCCGGCCCGGTCCATGCCGGCCACCGGGATGCCGCGAATGAGGACAAAGCCGCGCCCCTCGTCGAGCTCGCCCTTTAGCATGAACAGGGCCTTGTCCAGCCTGGGCATGGAAAAGTCCCCTTGGCGCAATGCCAGGATATCCATGTCCGGGGTTTGCAGTTTGGCCACGGCGGCGCTTACCTCATCGGCCTCGGCGTCCGAGAGCGCGTAGATCCAGCCATCGTCGGCGGCCAACTCCGCCGCCGTCCAGCCGGCCGGATCGATGAGGGGCTGCATGGGCCGGGCGGGTTTGCGGATGCGCGGGGCCGGTTTGAAGGGCATCGGTATCTCCCCTTGATATATCTGCCAGCATGATGGCTACGCCGGCGCCGGTCAATAATCAGGACCAATGCGCCTTTCCCCGGTATGCTGCGCCGCCTCAAAACGGAGAACCCCAATGGATATGTCGAAGCTGCCGCCCAAGGACGGGCCGTTCCCGCACCCGGACCCCAAAAGCCTCAACGTGCTGGTGACCCGCGATGTGGGCGCCGCCCTGACGGCGACCCTGGAAGAGGCCTACACGGTCCATCACCGCCATGATGCCGACGCGCGCCGCGACTTTATCGCCAGCCAAGGCGGCATCATCGACGTCGTCGTGACCAGCGGCCTGATCGGCATCTCGGCCGAAGAGATGGACCAGATGCCCAACTTGAAATTCGTGCACTCCTTTGCGTCCGGCTACGAGAGCGTCGACGTGGCGGCCGCCAAGGCGCGCGGCATCATGGTCGCCCATATGCCGGGAACCATGGCTTTCAGCGTTGCCGAGCATGCCATCGGCCTGATGATTTCGATCACCCGCGGGTTCATCCATAACGACCGGGTCGCCCGCCAAACCCATTGGGACGAATGCGCCCAGCTCTGGCCCAACCTTTACGGCAAGCGGCTGGGGATTTTGGGCTACGGCAATATCGGCGCCGAGATCGCTCAGCGCGCCCAAGGCTTCGAGATGGATATCGGCTACCATGCGCGCCATCGCCGCGAAGTCCCCCACGCCTATTTCGAAACGCCCCTGGCGCTGGCGGAATGGGCCGATTACCTGATCGCGGCGCTGCCCGGCTCGGCGGATACCAGACATATGGTCGGCGCCGATGTGCTCCAGGCGCTGGGCCCCCGGGGCTATCTGATCAACGTGGCGCGCGGCACCGTGGTCGACACGGCGGCCCTCGATAGGGCCCTGCGCTCGGGCGCCATCGCCTTCGCGGCCATCGACGTGGCCGAGGGCGATCCGGAAATCCCGGTGGCTCTGCTGGATACCCCGAACCTGCAAATGACGCCGCACGTGGCCGGACAATCGCCGGAGGCCGTGGAGCGCAAGCTGGGCATCATCCGCGCCAATATCGAAAACCACCTGACCGGCGGCCAAGTGCTCAGCCCGGTCAAGGAGATGGGCGACGCGTAGCGCCCGGAGGATGGGTTCTATTTCGGGACAGTATACCTAATTAATGCAGTATTATAACAATAATTAAGTATACTGTCCCGAATTAGACGGGGAATTACGAAACGAACCCATTTCGTATTATCGTTATATAATAAAGGCTTATATCAATAATCGAGGATGGCGACACCTGGAGAGCCGCTTACACCAAATCCGGCGTCACCATCCAGGCAACCGCCCAGCTTTTATCGTCGCGGCGATTGAGGCAGGCGATGCCGGCGCGCTTGAATTGGTTCGGGTGGGCGGCCTCGTCGCCGGCGATCAGGCTGCCGGCGATGCGTTTCAGGTTCGGCATATGACCGACGATCATCACGTTGTCTTCGCTGGCGTTCAGTCTTTCCAGCCAGCCGGAGATGTCATCCTCGGCCATCAGCCCATCGGCCTCGACGGCGCCGTCCCTTGATGGAAAGTGGCGGGCGAAACCCTCGGCGGTTTCGCGGGTGCGCACCGTCGGGCTGTGATAGATGGTTTTGAGGGTGCCACCCTTGGCCACCGGCGCAAAGCCGCCGATGCGGTCGATATCGTCAAAACCAAGTTGAATTATCTTGCGCCCGGCATCCTGTTCCGGCGGCGTTTTGTCTTCGGCTTCGGCGTGCAGGGCCAGGTAAAGGTTCATCGGTGGTCTCCCAACTCTAATCGGCGAATTCTTCGCGCAAGTAATGCAGGCTCTCCAGCACATCCCGGTCGGTCATCTGGAACAGCTTGGCATCGTCCGATGCGGCCTTGTGACTGATCCAGTTGTCGCGCGGACAGGTGAAGATATCGTTCTTCTTCCAGCTTATGGTCTCTTCGCCCACCGTTGAGACGCCCTCGCCGGTGACCGCCAAGCAGACCATGTTGGCGTTCGACCGGTAAGCCCGCGTTTCCGAGCCCTGGCTCGGCGCCAGCATGTAGCAATCGATGCCCGGCATGGCGGCGCCGCCGGTCAGGGGATTGGTGTAGCGGATGCGCCGCGCGCCGTCCTTGGCGGGCGGCGTTGCCCGCAATACTGCTTCCACCTGGGCCAGCGGGTATTTGAACATGGGCGAATACGGCTGCTTCCAATCGCTGGACACCGGCGTGATGCCGGGCGACGCCAGCGCCGCTTCGGGCAGTTGGGTTGGGATGTCGTTGCTGGGGCCGGCTTCGAACAGGTTGGTATCGAAATGCGAATGCAACGGCGCGTCCAGGGCGTCCAACCAGACGGCGCGGGTCTCGCCGCTATGGGAATGCTCGTGCCAGCACATGCCCGGGGTCAACAGGAAATCGCCGGGCTCCATCGCAACCGCCTTGCCGTCGACAATGGTCACGGCGGCGCCGTCGCCCTCGATTACGAAGCGCAGCGCATTCAAGGTATGGCGGTGCGGGCGGGCGCTTTCGCCGGGCATCAGGATTTGCAGATTGACCACCATGTTGAGGCCGATGCCGCGCCGGTGCAGACCCTCATAGGCTGGGTTTTCGAGGACCAGAACCCGGCGCTCGGCATTGCCCATATCGGTGGCCGCGACCGCCGCGCCGAGCAGCGGTTCCAGGGTGTCCCAGTGCCAAATATGCGCCGCTTCCGCCAGCTCCTCGCCGCCATGGCTGGTGCGCTCCCATAGGGCGCTGATATTGGCCGCCGCCATGGCCTCGTGGAATTGATCGGTCATTTCAGTCCATCCCCCGCCGGTTCGCATCCTGCCTCCGTATTCTGGACCAAAGCGGTGGACCATTGAACCTATTTTTTATCCTGCCCGGCGGCAGCGCGGCGCATCTCGAAGCGCGAAAGATAAATCCCGGCGCCGATGATCAACGCCGCGCCGGCCCAGACCGCCGTCCCCGGAACTTCGGCGAACAGGAAAAAGCCGAGGATGGCGGCAAATATCAGGCGCACATACCAGATCGGCGCGACCGCGTTCATTTCGCCGATTTTGTAGGCGCGGGTCATGGTGGCGTTACCGGCGGTGCCGAAGACGCCGATCATCACCAGCCAGAAATACTGCTCCGCCGTGGGCCAGGTCCAGAAAAATGCCGCGGCGAGCGCTGAAAACGGCGCCGCGATGATCAGCGTCCAGGCGATCACATGGGGGATCGGCTCGGTCCGGGTCAGGATCTTGGCGTGGATCTGGGTCGCCGCATAGAGGACCGCCGAGGCGACCACCACCGCGGCGCCGAAATTCATGCCCTCGACGTCCGGGTTGATGACGATGACGGTGCCGGCGAAACCCGCCAGCACCGCGATCCAGCGCCCGAGGACCGAGGCTTCGCGCAGCAAAATAACCGCGCCGATGGAAACAAAAATGGCGTTGGTCATGCTCAACGTCGTGGCGATGGCCAGGGGAATAGCCGCCAAACCCACATAGAAAAACATCATCGCCGCCACCTGCGCCGCGGCTTGCCCGGTGTAATTGGCGATTTTGGTGGTGCGCATGCCTTGCCAGCCGCCGCGCACAAAAAACGGCAAGACCGCGGCGAGCCCGAACAGGACGCGGAAAAATACCTGCTCCACGGGATGGATGTCGGCGGCGATCCAGCGGACGATGGCCGTCATCCCCGTATAGAGCGCGCCCGATAGCACCATCAAACCGATGCCGCGCAAATTGGCCGGAACGGTTTCGATAGCGGCGGAAAGGCGGGCGATAGCGGGCATGGGCGCGGCGGGGTCCGGGTGGGTTCGGGGCGCCGCGCCGCTCAGACTTCGGCCGCGATTTTATCCCAGATCTTGGCGGCGATGGCTTTGTAGGTTTTGGAATGTTCGTTTTCGGGATCGATGGCGACGATCGGTTGGCCGTCGTCCGAGGTTTCGCGGATGCGGATATCGAGCGGAATTTCACCGAGGAAATCGACGCCCAGATTTTCGGCCTCGCGCTTGGCGCCGTCCTGGCCAAAGATGTAATAGCGCTTGCCGTTATCGGGGCACAGGAAATAGCTCATATTCTCGATAATGCCGAACACCGGCACCTCGACTTTACGGAACATATTGAGCCCTTTGCGGGCATCGGCCAGCGCAATGTCCTGGGGCGTCGAGACGATGACCACGCCGGTCAGCGGCACCTTCTGCGACAAGGTGAGGTGAATATCGCCGGTTCCAGGCGGCATATCGACGATCAGGGTATCCAATTCGCCCCATTCCACATCGCCGAAAAGCTGCTCCAGGGCGCCGGTGGCCATGGGCCCCCGCCAAATGATTGGGGTTGCCTCATCGACCATGGATCCCAGCGACATGCAATCGATGCCGTGGCCGCTCATGGGCTTGATTTGGCCGCTTTCCGATTGCTCCGGTTGCCCGTTGACGCCGAGCATGCGCGGGATCGACGGCCCATAAATATCGGCGTCGATGATGCCGACGCGCTTGCCGCCATCGGCCATGGCCAGGGCCAGATTGACCGCCGTCGTCGATTTGCCGACGCCGCCCTTGCCGGACGCGACGGCGACCACCGATTTGATGGTCGGCAATTGCATTTTGGTGAAACCCGCATTCTGTTCGGGCATCAGTTGCGGCGGCGGCCGTTCGGCGGTCAGAATTGCGGCAACCGCCGAGACGCCGGGCACCGATTTGGCGGCGTCTTCGGCGGCTTGGCGCAAGCCTTCCAATTCCGGGCCCCGGGCCGGGTCAACCTCGATGGAAAAACTGACCTTTCCGTCCTTGACGGTGAGCCCTTGCAGCATGCCTAAGGCAACAATGCTTTCGCCCCGATCCGGATCGGAAACCTCTTTTAAAGCCTCCAGCACTTGCTCCTGGGTGACGTCGGGCATAAATGAACCTCCTGGCCATAGAACATAAACATCGGCATATGACATAAAATTGAAGCCGCGCATGCCGGATGCGGGTATAATTGTCCGAACCTTCATTGCAAGGGGCTGTAAGCTGTCATATAAGGCACGCGAAGACACAACAAAAGTCGAAAGTTAAAAAGCACCGGGATTTCAATTAGAAAAGGCAATTCTCATGGCATGGAACATTCAGCGCGGCGGCGGTCCTTGGGGCGGCGGCGGCGGCGGCGGCGGCGGGCAAGGCCCATGGGGCGGCGGCCCAGGGCGGCAGCAACCCCCGAATATCGAGGAAATGCTGCGCCGCAGCCAGGACCGCTTCAAACGGTTTCTTCCGTCCGGCGCCGGCGGCGCCAAGCGCATCACGATGATCGTGCTGGCGGCCATCGTTCTCTGGCTGGCCACCGGCTTTTATACGGTGCAGCCCGACGAGCAGGGCGTGGCATTGGTGTTCGGCAAGATTTTCAAGAAGACCGGACCGGGCCTGAACTACAACCTGCCCTCGCCGATCGGAACCGTGTTCCGGCCCAAGGTTACCATCGTCAATCAGGTGCAGGTCGG
>JAYGEH010000090.1:0-3974 GCA_046582475.1 Rhodospirillales bacterium | reverse complement strand
TCGGTAAATCCGCCGGTCCGTGCCTGGTGCCGGCGGAGAAGCAAAAGGTGACGCGCCCAGTGCCGGGCGCCGTCCACATGGCCGAACATGATGGTCGCGGTGGTTTTCAGGCCGAGACCATGGGCGGCGTCCATTACTTCGAACCACTGCGCCGTGTTCAGCTTGTCCGGGCAGATGATGGCGCGCACTTCGTCGTCCAATATTTCGGCTGCGGTACCGGGCAGGCTGCCCAGACCGGCGGCTTGCAACCGGCCCAGGAATGCGGCGATATCGATGCCTAGGGTCTTTGCGCCTTGCCAGATTTCCAGCGGCGAAAATGCATGCACGTGCATTTCGGGCACCGCCGATTTTACCGCCTCGCAAATCTCCACATAGGTTGATCCGGTATAGTCGGGGTGAATGCCGCCTTGCATGCAAACCTCGCTCGCCCCCCGGTCCCAGGCTTCTCGGGTCCGCCGCCGGATCTCGGCGAGGCTCAGATCGTACGGCCGGCCGCGCAAATTTTCGCTCAGCCTGCCTTTGGAAAAGGCGCAGAACTGGCAACGGTAATAGCAGATATTGGTGTAGTTGATGTTGCGGTTGACCGCGTAGGTGACGACGGCGCCGTTCACCTCGGCCCGCAGAGCGTCGGCGGCGGCGCAAATCTCCGCAACCTCGGGGCCGCGGCTTTGCGCCAGGCGGATGATTTGCGCCGCGCCGAGAGTTTCGCCGCGGCGCGCCCGCGACAGGATTTCCGCAACCTCTCCGGCGCCGCCAATTGCGTCCCGGCGCAGGCGCGGCAGATCGGGCGGCGTAATGTCGGCGCCGGGCGACCAGTCCTCGGTGCGCGCAAATCCATCCATGTCCATCGCCCTGAGGACCGGCCGGCGCAAGCCCGCATCCAGCCACCGCTCGCCATCGGTTGCGTGCGATGGATAGATGGCGAGGCGCTGGGTCAGCACCTTGCCCGCGGCTTCGGTTTCGCTTTCCAGGGCGCCAAGATGCGGCCAGGGCGCTTCCGGATTGACATAGTCCGGGCTCACCGGCGAGACGCCGCCCCAATCGTTGATGCCGGCACCAATTATTTGCGCCAAGGCGCCGGGAGAAAGATTGGGCGGCGCCTGAATGTTCATCTCGGGCCCAAATATCAGCCGTGCCGCGGCGATGGTCCAGAGCAGCTCGTCCAGGCTGGGCTCCGCCGCCGCCGCCATTCGGGTGCTCGGTTTGGCGCGGAAATTCTGGATGATGATTTCCTGGATGTGCCCGTAACGGTCATTGAGATCGCGCAGCGCCAGAAGCGAATCGATCCGTTCCCGGCGGGTCTCGCCGATACCGATCAGCAGGCCGGACGTGAACGGCACGCCGAGCCTGCCGGCCGTCTCGATGGTCGCTAAGCGCACCTTCGGATCCTTGTCCAGCGAGCCGAAATGGGGTCCGGGGCGGCGCCGGAGCCGAGGCGAAACGGTCTCCAGCATGATCCCTTGGGACACCGAAACGCACCGCAAATCGGCGATCTCTCCGGCGCTCATGACCCCCGGATTGAGATGCGGCAAGAGCCCGGTTTCAGCCAACACCAGGGCAGCCATTTCCGCCAAATAGGAAAGCGTCGTAGCGTGCCCCAGTTGCTTGAGTTGGTCGCGCGCCACCCGGTAGCGGAGTTCGGGCTTGTCGCCCAAGGTAAACAGCGCTTCCTTGCAGCCCGCCGCCTGGCCGGCGCGGGCCACGGCCAGCACCGCATCGGGGCTCATGAAGGCCGGCTCGCCAGGGCGTGGCGGATGGGCAAAAGTGCAATAGTGGCAGACATCCCGGCAAAGTTGGGTCAGCGGTATGAAAACCTTGCGCGAATAGGAAATTACGTTGCGGTGCCCCTGGTCCCGGAGCCCGGCGGCAACCGCCATCAGGCGCCCGGGACCGGGGTGGCGGAGAAGCATTGGCGCCGAAGCGGCGGTTACGCGTATCCCGTCCTCCCAGTCGAATTGCGGCAGCTTGCTCATCCAACCGCCGCCTCGCCCCGGGCGCCGAGGCGGCCGGCAATGCCGGTCTCTTCGAGAAATGCCTGGCTGCGTGACGCCATCGGCATTTCGAGCAGCATGGCGATCTCAACCGGCCCATCGACGTCGAGACCGATACCAGGCAGCGGTATAATTTGCGGCTCTATGCCAAGATTTTTTGCCTCCCCTAGATGGGGGGCGAAACTATCCATCCCGAAGCGGAAGGCAATCAGATCGGGGGGCGAGCATAGAATGCAATTGGAGCCGCGCCGGTCCCACGCCGGCACGATGGTCATTGCCGGTGCGGGGCCGTGACCGTTGAGAACCGTGGCGAGCTCCCGGGGCGTGATCAGAGGAATATCGCCGGGAACCGTCAGCATGGCCGCGTTCTTCTCCTTGGCAAGCAGCCGCGCCGCCCGGGAGACGGCGGCCGATTGGCCCTGGTTTTCGGGCTCGCTAAGCACGCGAGCGCCGTAAGTTTCGGCGATGTCCTTGGCCGTGGAATCCCGCGTGACGACGATGATGCCGGCCAGCGCCGGGGTCCGGCGGAGCGCGCTAAGAACATCTTCGAGCATGACGATCGCAAGTCGGCGGCGTTCAAGGGGACCGAGAATTCCGGCGAGACGTTGCTTCGCGCCGCCGAAGTCCTTGACCGGCACCATGGCCCAAGTTTCGGCTGGGCTAAGCTGATTGCCGCTCATGGCCGCTCTCCCGCCGGTGCCGCAATTCGGCACCCAGACTTTGCGCAAATTCCATCGCCGTTGCCGCCAGGCGGATTTTGCCCTCGAGGCCGGTCATGACGGTATCGGCGATTTCGACCGCGACACCCAGCCCTCTGATTTCGTCCGCAAGCGGGCCATCCGCGTGATCGATGATCAATCCGTCCAGCAAGCCGGCGTAATGGCGGGCGATGCCGACGGCGCTCGGCTCCAGGCCCAGCTCCGCCATCATCTTCGCGGTCGGGCCCTTGATGGCGCGCCCGGCGACGATCGGCGATACGGCAATCACCGGAACACCAACTTCGGCCAACATCCCGCGCACACCGGGAACGCTGAGGATCGAATCGACACTGATGAAAGGATTGGATGGACAAATTATGACGGCGCTAAGGTCCGGCGCCTCCAGGGCGCGCACAAAGGCGGCCTGGGGCGATGCCGCCGCCGCGCCCGCAAAGGTGAATCCGGTGACCGCCGGCCGGCACCGCTCGCGAACGAAGTAGTGCTGAAAGGCAAGCGGTCCGCCGGGCGTTTCGACAATCGTCCGTACCGGCTCGTCGCTCATCGGAACGATTTCGATATCGACTCCGAGTTGGCGGCAAAGATGCCGGGTGATTTGGCTCAGGCTTTGGCCGGATTTAAGACGCCTGGTCCGTTCGGCATGAACGGCAATTTCCTTGTCGCCAAGTCGGAACCAGGTCTCACCGCCAATTTCGGCGGTGGCATCCATGAACGACCAGGTCTCGCCGGCGCGTCCCCATCCGGTCTCCCGATTGGCGAGGCCGGCGAGGGTGTACATCAGGGTGTCGATGTCGGGCGAGATTGAAAATCCCATATGCACGAAATCATCACCGGTGTTGGCGATCACCGTAATGTCTTCGGCGGCCATGATCTCGGAGAAACCGACGATCAGCTTGGCGCCGCCGACGCCGCCGGTGAGCGCAACCAGTTTCGGGCCCAAGGCGGTTCTATCGGAACAGGTCATCGGCTTCATCCCGGATCATATCCGATCCCGTCGTAGACCCCCCGTCCAACCGCAATCCTCTGATCAGCACCACCGGGCGCCCCTCGTCCGCTTCGCCCTGCAGCAACGAAGCGGCCGACGCGATTTGATCGGCAAGTCCGACGTCGGTCACTTTCAGCGTGCGTCCGAACAGATCGGTCCTGCCGCGATAGTCGAGGCGTACGGTCAAACCGGCGGCGCCAAGCGCCGTGCCCACCGTTCCCATCCGCCAGGCGCGGCCAACGCTGTCATTGATGATCACCGCAAGCGCGGCGCCGGTCAGGT
>JAYGEH010000591.1:0-1595 GCA_046582475.1 Rhodospirillales bacterium | reverse complement strand
ACGACCTGGATCGCTTGGATCCGTTATCGGACGCTAAGGTCACCGGTAGCACCGAATCCAATCGATACTTCGGCTCGATCAATTTGGTTGTCGATTACGACGTCAGCAATGTCCTGTTGGGCTTCCGCATGGGTACCTCCTATATCAGCGAAAATCAGGATTCCTATACGGAAAGCGATGGGACTTCCGAAGCCGCGCAAAAAGTAACCGTGGGCAGCGGCAATTTTGGCCTTCGCGTTGGCTATAACGGCGGCGCGGTGCAGCCTTATCTCGGTGGAACCTATAGCTACGATTACGACGATTCCGGCGGAACCTATGACGGCAGGAATACGTTTGGCGTAAGCGCCGGGCTGAATATCACGATCGCCGATGGGGTGTTCTTCAACCTCGAAGGCGGTGGCACCGTGAACGATGACGTGAGAACGGCGTCCGGTTCCGGCACCATGCGGTTCGGTATCAACTTCTAGTGCGATTTCTCCTCGCGCAAAAAGGCCGGGCGCTTCGCCCGGCCTTTTTGTTTCTGTCCGCGGTTACCCTGTTATCCGGCTGCGCGATATTTGATCCCGGCGGCAACCGGGACAATCTTTTGAACCTGGCCGCCGAGCAGGAATGGCGGGCCGAAGTGATCAAGACCGGGCCCTTCGATCTCTTTACCCTAAAGCGGCTCAAAATTCCGGGCGGCCCGCTGACGGTCTATATCGAAGGTGACGGCCGTACTTTCCTGACGCGGCAACGGGCCTCGCCCGATCCCACGCCCCGGCGACCTGTCGGGCTTCGCCTGGCGCTGGCCGATGCGGCACCCAACCTATTGTACTTGGCCCGGCCTTGCCAGTATGCAAACCTGGCGTTCAAACCGCCCTGCAATCCCCGCTACTGGACATCGGCGCGTCTTTCGCCCGAGGTAATCACCGCCCTGTCGGCGGCAATCGATCAGACCAAAAGGGTGCTGATGTCACAATCCATCGAGCTGGTGGGATATTCGGGCGGCGGCGGAGCGGCGGCACTGTTGGCCGCCAAGCGCAGCGATGTCGAGCGGTTAATCACGATTGCGGCGAACCTCGATACCGATTTGTGGACCCGCAATCTCGGCGTATCGCCCATGAAATTGTCCCTGAACCCAACATCCGCCGCCCAGTCCATCCGCCATACCCCGCAAATGCATCTGGCCGGAAGCGACGATGCCGTGGTATCTCCCGCAATCGGGCGTAGTTTCCTGAAATCCGCAAATCTGCCGGCCGACAGGCACTTCAGAATTATCGATGGCTACAGCCATAGTTGTTGCTGGCACCAGGACTGGCGCGACCGCATCCGCCGCATCCGCGCCGCGCTGCCGATCGCACAGGGCTCATAAATCGCCGCGCCCAGTGCGTCGATTAGAGGGGAAAGTTCCCTTGCGAAGTCCCGCCAGCGGCCCACCGAGGCGCTGGTGACCGGCCGCCGCACCTGCCATTTGGATGCACTCTGCACCGCACCTTGGCCGGCATGGAAGTCGAGGCACGCCGGGTCCCACCCGAGGCCCAGATAATCGATCAGACGCCGGGTTTCGGTTTCCGTATCTGAAACGACGGTTTCATAATTCCAATCGAATATCTCCA
>JAYGEH010000588.1:0-11244 GCA_046582475.1 Rhodospirillales bacterium | reverse complement strand
GGCGGTCTCTTTTTCTTTTTCCATGCCCGCGTCGAAGTCCAGCTTGGTGGCGGCCTCGATCAGGTCGATGGCGTGGTAGGGCGCTTCGAAGCCGCGCGCCCGCCGGGCAATGGATTTCCGGTAATCATCGAACAGGCCGGGCTCATCGGCCGCGCCGCCGATCATGTCCTGGCGCTGCGAGCTGCGCGGCAGGGCTCTGCCCTCGGCGGCCGCCTTGGCCGCAAATTCGACCGCCGCGGCCACCAGATCGCCCTCGATCACTTCTTCGATAATGCCGAGAGCGGCGGCTTTGGGCGCCGGCAACAGATCGCCCTTGACGATTACCTCGAGGGCCGCCTTGGGGCCGATTACCCGGGGCAGGCGCTGGGTGCCGCCGGCGCCCGGAATCAGGCCCAATTTTACCTCCGGCAGGCCGATTTGGGCTTTTGGCGCGGCCAGGCGGAAATGGCAGCCGAGGGCCAGTTCCAGCCCGCCGCCGGCGCAGGCGCCGTTGATGGCGGCGACCACCGGCTTGTCGCAGTTTTCGATCTGCATGGCGACATCGCGAAGGCCGGGGGCGTCCTTGGGGCGCGGCTTGCCGAACTCGCGAATGTCGGCGCCGGCGACAAAGGCGCGCCCGGCGCCGGTCAAAACAATGCCGGCCACGGCGTCATCTTTCGAAACCTCAGCAAAGCGCTGGGCAAGGCCGGTGCAGACCGCGAAGCTCATGGGGTTGACCGGCGGATTGTCGATGGTGATGACGGCGATATCGCCTTGCATGTCCAGATGAATCAGCTCGGCCATTTTCTGCCCCTTATCTTCCTTTAGGTTTAAGCGTTGTTTGACCCTTTCATACCCGCCAGCGCGGCATGGTCAAGGCGCTTAATTTAGTGGCCGATAAAAACGGGCCGCCCCGTTGCCCGGGCGGCCCGTCTCACGAATTTGGACAAGGAATTCTCAGTTCCAGGTGATCCGGTTGAGCTCGAACCCCTTGGGGTTTTTATGGCCGCCGAGAAGTTTCACGTCCTTGTGGTGGACAACCACCGCCGGCAGCGGAATCAACGGCTTGAAGTAATATTCCGTGTTGGCGAGATCGAAGGCCTTGGCGTAGATGGCTTCGCGCTTTTTGAGGTCGAGCTCCATGCGCCCGGCCAAAACCGCGTTGGTCAGGCGGTCGTCGCGGGTGTAGTTGCGCGAGCCTTTCAGAAAGAAAAAGCCCATGGTGGTGTCCACGTCGGGCTGGCCGACGCCGTTGTCCCAGAGGGTCACCATGGTTTCCGCCCTGTTCGCCGCGCGCGCCTTGATGAAACCCAAGATGGGCAGCGAATTGACCTTGGCGCGGACGCCGATTTTGCGCCACAGACCGGCCACCGCCTCGGCCACGGCGCGCGACGGGCCCCAGGTCAGGATGGAAGTCTCAAACCCGTTTGCCAGGCCGGCTTCGGCCAACAGGCGCTTGGCTTCGGCCAGATCGTAACCGGTTGTCTGGGTTGTCGAAGCGCAGCCCTGGTGCCAGGAATGGCACATCACCTGCTGCAGGGGCTCGCCGGCAATGTCGTCATGGACCAGCTTCAATAGTTCCTTGCGGTCGAGGGCCAGCATCAGCGCCCGGCGCACCCGCTGGTCCTTGAACACCTTGTTCGAGGTGCGCCCGGCGGCATCGAATGTGACATAGCTGAACGCCACCGACGACTGAACGCTGACCCGGAAGTCCGGATTGGCGGCCAGCGATATCGCCTGGTCCTTATCGACGTTGTACATGATATCCTGGGTGCCGATCAGCATTTTGGCCACTTGGGCCTGGCGGTCGGGAACCGGGAAAACGTGGATGCGGCCGATTTTTGCAGCCGGTTTGCCCACATTTGCGTGGCCGTAGCTCTCGTTCTTGACCAGCACGACGCCCTTGTTTTTATCGACGCTGATGGCCCGGTAGGGGCCGGTTCCAACCGGGTTGCGGCCAAAGGTGACGGCCTTGGCAAGCTTCGCGTGATGGTCCGAAGGATAGACCGGCGGCGTATTGGTGAGGCGCGACAGGAACGGCGCATAAACGGTTTTGCTGCGCACGCGGACTTTGTATTTGCCCAGCTTCTCGATGCCGGCAATCCAGCCGAAGCGGGTGCCCTTGAAGCGGAAATTGTTTTTCGGGTTGGTGGCGAAGTTGAAGGTATAGACCACATCGTCGGCATCAAGTTCCGATCCGTCATGGAATTTCATATCGCGGCGCAAGTTGAAATCGATGGTTTTGTCGTCGATGCGCTTCCAGGATTCAGCGATGTGCGGGATCACCTTGCGCCGGTCGGCATCGAACGTGACCAGATTGTCGTAAACGTTGCGCGCCATCAACGCTCCTTCGGGGCGCGGATCATAAATGGAATCCACCATGCTCATGGCTGGTAAAAACCGAAACGCGACGTGTCTTTGGATTTCTGCGCGGCGGCCGGCGCGGCGGCAAGGCCGGCAAGGAGGCCGGCGGCGCCGGCAAGGTACAAATACCGATATGTCATTGGACTCTCCCTTGTCAAAATTGCTTGGCGTTAGGTTGTTTTTTTGGATCGCGGTAAAACGATACCCGGGTTTAAAAATGGCCGCAAGCGCGATGCCGTTCCGCAACCAAATTGCCGCGGTTGGTTAATCGGTTTACTGTATCATTTGATGGTTCAAATAAACGGGCGGAAATACCAGGGCGGCGATCATTGCGATGTTGAATTGGGTGTTCGGAAAGCGCGACAGGAAAAAGCGCAAAAAACCGGGGATCGGCAAAAAGCCGCCTTATGAGAAGGCGCGCGAAATTGCCGGCAAGGGCTCCCGGGCTCAGCGCCGCAAGCTTGCCGCGCACGAGGAGATGGAGCCGGAAGTTCTTTATTTCCTGGCCGACGACGACGATGAGGGGGTTCGTGTTGAGGTGGCCGAAAATGCCGGCACGCCGTTGCAGGCCGATATAATTCTGGCCGGTGACGGCGCCGAAGAAGTGCGCTGCGAGTTGGCTCGCAAAATTGGGCGCATGGTGCCGGGCCTTGGGCCCGACGAGAACAAGACCCTGGTCGAGATGGCCATCGAGGTCCTGGAAATTCTCGCCAAGGACGAATTGCCCAGGGTGCGCGCCATCATTTCTGAAGAGCTGAAGCACGCCGGCAACGTGCCCGCCGAGATCATCCAGAGGCTGGCCGATGATCTGGAAGATATCGTGGCGGTGCCGGTGCTCGAATATTCGCCCTTGCTGAACGAATCGGATCTGAAGCAAATCGTCGCGCGCGGGGCCGGCCTTCGCATGTTGGCCATCGCGCGCCGGCGGGAATTGCCCGAAATCGTTGTCGACGCGATTGTCGAAAAAGATGATCCGGATGCCATTCAGGAGGTTCTTGAAAACGACAGCGCCGAAATCGGCGATCGGTCCATGGACATTATCGCCGAGCGCGCCGAGGAGAATACCGGCTGGCACCGGCCGATGGTGTTTCGCGACGATTTGCCGGTGCGCACCATCCGGCGCATCGCCAGCTTCGTCAACGCCGCCCTCATGGAGGCGCTGATCGAGCGCAACTCGACGCGCAAGGATCTGGTCGAGAAATTGCGCAAGACCGTGCGCGAACGCATCGAGCGCGGCGACATGGCCGAGCAGGCGGAAACCTATGTGCCGGCGCTGGCGCGCGCCAAGGAAGATATGAAGCAAGGATCGCTGGACGAGGACCGATTGCGCGAAGCCCTGGCCGGCGACGAAATTTCCTATTTGCGCTATGGGCTGGTGGAGCTTTCCGGACTGCCCCACGACACGGTATCGAAAATGCTGAACACCGGCTCCTCCAAGGCGATCACGGCGCTCGCCTGGAAGTCCGGCCTGTCGATGGCCTTCGCCGAGAAGATCCAGTCACAGATCGGCAAGCTGCCGCCGGCGCGGGTGCTGCGCGCCCGCCATGACGGCGGCTTCCCGCTCGGCGAAGACGATATGGACTGGTACCTGGAAAGCTTTTTCGCCCGCTAATCAAGCCGATGCGGCCTGGCGGAAATCCCTGGCGGGGCGCTAGCGCGGCGCGAAGCCCTCGGCCAGGGTCTTGGCCTGGGTGCGTTGCGCAATGGTCAGCTTCAATGCCAGATCGCGGCGGTTTTGGGATGCCAGCGGATGGCCGCCCTTTTCCGCCAGGATCAGCCATTTCAAGGCTTCGACATCGTTGCGCTGGATCCCGTCGCCGCGCGCCAGACGGACGCCGATATGGTTTTGCGCCTTGGCGTAACCTTGTTGCGCCGCCGTCAGAAACCACCTGGCAGCCGCGCGCTTGTCCGCATCGGTGCCGACGCCGTCGCGGAGCATTTTCCCAACATTGTATTGCGCCTGATGGACGCCCGATTTGGCCGCCATCATGATCCATTTGAAGGCTTCGCTTTGATTCTGCTCAACGCCAAATCCGACCGCGTACATCTTGCCCAGATTATATTGCGAGCGGGCCAGACCCCGGGTCGAAGCCTGTTTGAAATATCCGACGGCTTTATCGAAATCCTTCGCCACGCCGCGTCCAAAGAGGTACGCCAGGCCAAGATTGTGCTGCGCCTGCTTGTGCCCGTTGCCGGCCGCTTTTTGCCACCAGTCGATGGCCGTGCCGCGGCTTTCCTCGACCCCCCTGCCTTCGTCGAACAGGACGCCCAGGTTGAACTGGGCGCGGCTGTTGCCGGCGTTGGCCAGGGCCGACCATTCGCGCAACGCGACCGCGAAATTACCCTGCTGATAGGCCCGCCAGCCCTCGTCGAAACCGGCGCCCGAAACGGGCGGCGCGAACCACAAAGCCGGGGCCACCGCGGCGGCTATAATCGCCAATGCGCGAACCGATTTTCGAATTCCTAAATTCTGCAAAATACGCATCCCCTCAACTCCCGCATATAGAACGGTCCCTTTACAATTTTGTTAACGTCCGCAATTATTTTTGTGCCGAGAACTTCGAGACCTGCAGTCGCAACGTCTCGATCAAGCCGGTTACCCCCCGGCGCCTTATGACCGAGCGAAATTCCGATCGCTGAGTCACCACCATGGAGACGCCGGCCACCATGACATCCAGAATCTTATGCCCGTTTTTCGTTTCCCGGACGCGCCAGCCGGCCTTGATCGGCGGGCCCGACGGCCGCGAAATTTTGGTTAAAACCAGCACGTCTTTCTTGCCCAGCTTTTTGGCGCCGATGACGTCGAATTTTTGCCCGGTATAGCCGCCGAGGCGGCGCGAATAGGTGCGCAGGATAAACTGCTCAAACAGTTCCAGATATTGCGCGCGCTGTTCGGCAGGCGTTTTCCGCCATGCCGATCCGAGCACGAAGCGGCCAATCAGTTTCAGATCAAAAATTTCCGACATCAGGGCGCGGACCTGGTTTTCCTTTTGATCGAGGCTCAAGTTCCCGGAATTCAACGCCCGCGACGCATTGGCGCTCAATGCACCTATAAATTTGGAGGCGCCGTCACGGGCGGTCGCCGACCCGGCTGCCGGCCAGGCCAGGAGACCGAGAATAATGACAATTGCTAGGTTTCGTTTTGACACGTGACCAATACTCTCCCGTAGTTCGCTGGGAACCAAATTTATACTCTCTTGAAGTGTACCATATGCGCCAAGAATCGCAAATATTACCGCCGAAAATTCAACAAGGCCGGCGGCTCACCAATATTTGAGCACCGGTGAGTTGCTTAACGGGTGATTTGGCGATCATAGTGCCGCCATGATCCAACGGATATTAGCGTTAGCCATTGTATTCGCCCTTGGGCTGCCGGCGCTGGCCCCAGCCCTGGCCCAAGGCAAGCCCGATCCGGCTTGGATCGGGGAATTTCCGAAAACCGATTTCAAGAAAACTTCGATCCCGTTTTCGGAGATTGTCACCGACGGGCCGCGCCGCGACCAGATACCGCCGGTCAACAATCCACAATATATCCAGGCGGCGGACGACAAGGAACTGGGCCCGATCGAGCCGGTGATAAGCGTCATCATCAATGGCGACGCGCGCGCCTACCCGTTGCGCATCCTTCTTTGGCACGAGATCGTCAACGAAACCATCGGCGGCGTTCCGGTGCTGGTGTCTTATTGCCCGCTCTGCAATTCCGGCGTGGTGTTTGACCGGCGCGTCGGCGGGCGCACGCTTGTTTTCGGCAATACCGGCCGCATCCGCCATTTCGATATGGTCATGTATGACCGGGAGACGGAAAGCTGGTGGCAGCAATTTCTGGGCGAGGCGATCATCGGCGCGCTGACCGGCCAGCAGATGAAGCTGGTGCCGGCGCGCCTGGAATCCCTGGCCAGGTTCATCGAACGGGCGCCGCAGGGAAAACTGCTGGTGCCCAACGATCCCAAAGCCCGGCCCTATGGCGGCACGCCCTACGCGAACATGGAACGCGGCGAGCCGCGCGTATTCCAGCGCTACAAATTGCCGCCCGGCCTGCGCTCCATGGACCGGGTGGTGGTGATCGGCGAAGACGCGTGGCCGGTGAAGCTGGTGCGCGCCAAAAATTCCCTGAAAGCCGGCGGCATGGTGCTCACCTGGCTGCCCGGCCAAAACTCCCTGCACGACAACCGGGATATTTCCAAGGGCCGCGACGTGGGCAATATCATCGTGCAAAAGACCCGCGCCGGTAAACTGGTGGACGTTCCCTACGACGTCACCTTCGCCTTCGCCTTCAAGGCTTTCCGCCCGGTCGGCAGGCTGCATCTGAAATAAATATCCGGCCAAGCGGGTCTCGAACGCTTCGAATTCATGGTGTATATTGGAGCCATGGTGACTCTTCTCCGGTCTGGACCTTTATGGAGGCGGACGTGACGCGTCCACTGAAAATCAATATCGTCGGCGGTGGACCCGGTGGGCTTTATTTCTCCATTTTGATGAAATTGGCGGACCCGGCCCACCATATCACCGTCTATGAGCGCAACCGCGCCGGCGATACCTTTGGCTTTGCGGTCGTATTTTCCGACGAAACCCTCGGCAATTTCATGGGCCAGGACCCGGCCACCTACGAGGCGATCACCGAAGCCTTCGGCTATTGGGACGAGATCGAGGTGCGCTACCGGGATGCGCGCATCCGCTCCGGCGGGCACGGATTTTGCGGTATCTCGCGCATCGAGCTATTGAACATTTTGCAGAAGCGCGCCCTAGACCTCGGCGTGATCATTCATTTTGAAACCGATATTGCCGATTTGGCGCCTTTGCGCGACGCCGATTTGATGCTCGGCTCCGACGGCGCCAACAGCCTGGTGCGTGAAACCTATAAGGATCATTTCAAACCCAACATCGACTACCGCACCACCAAGTTCGCCTGGCTCGGCACCACCCAGGTGTTCGACGCCTTCACATTCATATTCCGGGAAAACGAGCATGGCTGGCATTACCTGCATGCCTACCGCATGGGCCGCAACCAGTTCGGCGATCAGGGCTCTACCTGGATTTTGGAATGCCACGAGGACACCTGGAAAAACGCCGGCTTCGACAAAATGAGCGAGGCCGAAACCGTCGCCTATTACGCCGCCATGTTCGAAGAGGAACTGGACGGCCATCCCTTGTTGTCGAACCAGACCAATTGGCGCAATTTTCCCGTGGTCACCAACGAAAACTGGTCCTTTGAAAACGTCGTGCTGATCGGCGACGCCGCGCACACGGCGCAGTTTTCTATCGGCTCGGGTACCAAGATCGCCATGGAAGGCGCCATCGCGCTTTCCGACGCCTTGAACGAAAATGACAGTGTGCCCGCCGCCCTTGGCTCCTACGACGCCGCCCGCCGCGATGAAATATCCCGGCTGCAGCGGACCGCGCTGGTCAGCCTCGGCTGGTACGAGAATGCGCGCCGCTACAACACATTCAAACCCGATCAATATGCGTTCAGTTTCCTGTCCCGCTCGAAAAGCATCACCTATGACAATCTCCGCCTCCGCGATGAAGCCTACGGAAAGCGCATCGATCATTGGTTCGCCGATATCGTGCGCACCGAGCAGGGCCTGGATGTGCCGGCGGACAATCCGCCGCCGCCCATGTTCACGCCCTTCCGCATCGGCGAAATGCTGGTTCAGAACCGGGTCGTGGTGTCGCCCATGTGCCAGTACATGGCCGAGGACGGGCTGGTGAATGACTGGCATCTTGTGCATCTGGGCGGCTTCGCGGTAGGCGGCGCCGGTCTGATCTACACCGAAATGACCGACGTCTCGGCGGAAGCCCGCATCTCGCCCGGCTGCGCCGGTATCTACCAAGATGACCATACGGTTGCCTGGCAACGGATCGTCGATTTCGCGCACCAACAAAGCGCCGCCAAGATTTGTATGCAGCTTGCCCATGCCGGGCGCAAGGGTTCCACCAAACTTGCCTGGGAAGGCGGCGAAAGCGAGGCGCTCACCGAAGGCGGCTGGGAAGTCCTTTCGGCATCACCGCTTCCTTACGTTAGCGATGGCCAGGTACCCCGGGAAATGGACCGGGCCGACATGGATAAGGTTGTCGCCGATTTCACCGCCGCCGCGGCGCGCGCCGAAGCCGCCGGCTTCGATATGATCGAAGTGCATATGGCGCACGGCTACCTTTTGGCCTGTTTCCTATCGCCGTTGACCAATCAGCGCAGCGACGCCTATGGCGGCGATCCGGAAAACCGGCTGCGCTTTCCCTTGGAGGTGCTGGACGCGGTGCGCTCCGCCTGGCCCAGCCGCAAACCCATTGCGGTGCGCATCTCGGCGACCGATTGGGTCGAGGACGGCGGCCTCACCGGCGACGATGCGGTGGCGATCGCGGCCGCCCTGAAAGCCCACGGCGCCGATATCATCAATGTATCGGCCGGGCAGACCACCAATGACGCCGAACCCGTCTATGGGCGCATGTTCCAGGTGCCGTTTGCCGAGCAAATCCGCCTCGAAGCGGACGTGCCGACCATCGCGGCGGGCAATATCACCAGCGCCGATCAGATCAACACCATCATTGCCGCGGGGCGCGCCGATCTTTGCGCCCTGGCCCGCCCGCATCTTGCCGATCCCCACTTCACGCTGCGCGCCGCCGCCCATTACGGCTTTACGCCGCAAGTGTGGCCGAACCCCTATTTATCGGCGAAAGACCAGGCCGAGCGCATGGCCGAGCAGGAGCGCATACGCGGCCAGGAGCTTCTGATCGCCAACAAGCCGCAATCGCACAAACCGGATCAGGAGCCGAAACGGGAAGAAGCGGCGGAGTAGGACGCGGTTCGGTAAATTTTTTAGCCCTTTGGCAGGGGCACCACGTTGCCGTCCGCGGCCTGGTCCTGCCCGCCGTCGGGCACGAACTCGGGCAACGTAAAGGCTTCCAGGCCGCCGGCGACGCCGGCCACCGGATGGGTGGCCAGGGACACCATCGGCTCGTTGCATATCTCGTTGAAGTGCGCCGATGCGATGACCTGGGTTTTTAGTTTTTTGCAAAGGCCTTCGAGACGTACCACCTCGTTGGCGGCGGGCCCGATGACGCTGAATTCGAGCCGCTTGTCGGTGCCGATATTGCCGTACATGACGCTGCCCACATGCATGGATATTCCGAACCGGATGGGCGGCGCGTCCGCATCGGCCAATTCCGCGTTGCGCCGGTCGATCCTCGCAATGGCTTCGCGTGCCGTGGCGACGGCGGCGCGGGCCATATCGGACGGCGTCCGGCTTCCCGCTTCGAACGGAAAAATGGCGATCACCGCGTCGCCGATGAAGCGCAATACCTCGCCGCCATGGTCCAGCACCGCGCCCGCCGTGTGATCGAAATATTCGTTCAGCATGCCGAGGAATTTTTCGCGCGCCATGGTATCGGCGAGCGAGGTTGAATCCCGGAGATCGCAATACCAGAGCACGCAATCGATTTCGGTGCCGTCGCCGCGCCGGATCAAACCGTCCAAAACCTGTTCGCTGGAATAGGCGCCGAGATAGGTGTCCAACAGGGTTTCGGCCAACTCGCGCGATTCCTGCATCTTGAAGGCCAGGGAAAAATGCCGGGTGATATAGCGAAGCCCATCGATCTCGAAGTCCGAGAAACCGCCGATACGCCGGGTCGCATAGGCGGTCGATACGCTTTCGACGCCGGGCGCGATGTCGGTCCACAGTTTCTTGTCATGGCGATTATAGGAATGGCGCATGGCCACGTAATCGGTGACGCCGGCCTCGCGCAAGGATTCGAAAATCAGAAATTCTGGCTCCATCAGGCCGTTTTCCAGGCGGAAACGTTTGTAGGGGATATTCTCGGTGAACAGGTAATTAAACGGGGCGTTCTTAAATCCCTCGGTAGCCAGGATATGATGCGGCATCCGTGTCCGGTTGACGGTATCTTCCGCAGCTTCCCAAGTGATGCTCAGGCCCGGATTTACCGGGTGCAAAATTATCGAGCCGGCGCTGATCCGGTGCAGCGCCACGCCGCCGGCAACCAGCCGCCGGCCCATGTCGGCGATCAAATCTTCAAGGCTGGTATCGGAAATGCCCTGATCGAGCAGCCATTCGGCGAGGCTCTCGAACAGGTTCGGCGGTTGCGCGCTTGTTGCCATGGCCAGCCTCCACTATCCCCAAAAGGGTTATAGCCGGATAAGGCCTCATAATGAACCCTGTTTAATAATCTGCATAAAATTGCTAGGTTGAGAATGGGATTCAGTTCGCAATTAATCGAGCATTTCAAACAGAGAGATTCCATATGTTCAATTCCAAATTACTTTTGCTGGCGCCGCTGGCCGCTTTTGTGGCACTTCCGGTCCAGGCCCAGGACCTCAAAATCGGCTGGGTGACGACGTTGACCACGCCGGCCGCGCTGATCGGCCGGCAGATGGTCAATGGCGCGAATCTGGCGCTCGACCATATCGGCCACAAGATGGGTGGGCGCACCGTCAAAATTCTCTATGAGGATGACGGCCTCAATCCGAAAACCGGCAAACAGAAAACCGAAAAACTTCTTAAAAAAGACAAAGTGGACCTTTTCGCCGGCTAAATTTGGAGCCACGTGTTGAACGCGTCGGCGCCGTTGGTGCTCAAGGCCGGTAAATTTTTCTTCAGCGCCAATGCCGGGCATGAGATTTTCGCCGGTAAGAAGTGCCACAAGAATTTCTTCAACGTTTCCTGGGAAAACAGCCAGAACGCCGCCGCCACAGGCGAACTTCTCAACATGCGCGGTGTCAAGAGCCTCTATATTCTATCGCTCAACTACGCGCCGGAAAACAGGTGGTCGGCGGTATCGAACGCACCTACAAAGGCAAGGTCGTGGGTCGGGATCTGGTGCCGCTGAACACCACCGACTGGTCCGCCGAGCTGACAAAAATCAAGGCCGCCAAGCCCGGCGCCGTTATCG
>JAYGEH010000559.1:0-2671 GCA_046582475.1 Rhodospirillales bacterium | reverse complement strand
TTCCAGATCACCGAACTGGTTGAACAGGAAAAGGGGATGGTAGCAGGTGCAGCCGAAGTGGCCGTTGTAGGCCGACCCCTCTTGTTCGCCATGGGTTGGGCTGACGCTGGAATCCATGTCGAGAATGATCTTCGTCGGCGGATGCCGGTCATGAACCTTGTCGATCCACACCCCGTTCATGTTGGCCAAGGCTTCAACGTTCCCGTCGGTGGCCAGAAGCTCCGTCTCGAAACGCCCCATCTGGCTGGTCGAGGCTGCCTGTTTCGTGACAGCTTGGCCGCCGACGATCCATCGCATGACCGGGTCGAGGCTGAGCCGGTCGGCATCGTTCACGTCGTCGTACCCGCCAAGGCGTCCGAAAACGGACTGGCGGAACTGCCCGACAAGACCGTGACGACCGTTCTTCCCACGACGGGTGTCCGTGAATGCGTCCCCGGCAATCTCGGTCAGTCCGACCGAATCGTCCAGTTCCCGGTATGGCAACAACCCAGCGTCGGAAGTGGCCTTGGAACCGTGGAACTCAAGCCTGAGCCGACGGTCAAAGTCCAGCCTCAGAACCCCATCTTTCGATTCACCCATCGGGTGAGCCATATCAACACCCCAAATCTGCCTATAACGTACTGATTTTTATACCAGAATCCGGGTGTTCTGTCGTCAAATCACTAGGTCATCTGGGCAATGCGGGATTTACATCAGCCGATGCATACCGCCCACCGGAACCGCTTTCCTGACCGCAAGCGGATTCGAAGTTGATAATGCCCCCAAATCTTATCTTTGGCAAACGGATGGGGTCCGTTAGGTTCGCGCATGTACTGGGGCGGCGGGCATGATGACCGGGACGGCGGAAGAGCGAAGCGGACCGCTATCGGACCTCCGGGTTCTCGAGATGGGGCAACTCATCGCGGGCCCGTTCTGCGGGCAGCTGCTCGCCGACTTCGGCGCCGACGTCATCAAGATCGAGCAGCCGGGCAAGGGCGATCCCATGCGCGAGTGGGGCCGCGAGAAACCCCATGGCAAGTCGCTGTGGTGGCCGGTCATCGCCCGCAACAAGATGTCGATCACGCTCAACGCCCGGACCCCGCGGGGCCAAGACCTGATCCGGCGGCTCGTCGAGCACGCCGATATCCTGGTGGAGAACTTCCGGCCTGGGACGATGGAACGCTGGAAACTGGGCTACGACGAACTCTCTCGCATCAACCCCCGTCTCGTCATGATTCGGGTCAGCGGCTTCGGTCAGACCGGACCATATGCGGAAAGGGCCGGCTATGGCGCGATCGGGGAAGCAATGGGAGGACTGCGCTATGTCGTCGGCGACCCCTCGGCCCCGCCGAGCCGCGTCGGCATCTCGATCGGCGATACGCTCGCCGCCACTTTCGGCGCCCTCGGCGGCATCATGGCCATCCATGCGCGTGAACGCACCGGCCGTGGCCAAGTGGTCGACAGCGCCATCTACGAGGCGGTGCTGGCAGTCATGGAATCGCTGGTCACCGAGTACCAGCAGGTGGGTTTCGTGCGCGAACGCACGGGCGCGATACTTCCCAACGTGGCGCCGTCGAACGTTTATCCAACCGGGGACGACAAGATAGTGCTCATCGCCGCCAACCAAGACACGGTGTTCAAACGGCTAGCGGCGGCCATGGGTCGGCCCGAGCTCGCCGAGGATGAGCGCTACGCCACCCATTCGGCGCGCGGCGACCACCAGCAGGACCTGGACGCCCTGATCGCCGAATGGAGCCGGACGCTGGACAGCGCGGCGCTCGTCGACCTCCTGAACGAGAACGGCGTGCCCACGGGGCACATGTACCGTGCACCAGAGATGCTTGAGGACGCCCACTTCACGGCCCGCCAATCGATCATCAAAATAGCGCACGAAGAGTTCGGCGAACTCGCCATGCAAAACGTCGTCCCCAAGCTTTCCCACACGCCAGGCAAGGTGACGAGCCTCGGCCCAGCCCTCGGCGAGCACAACGACGACGTCTACCGCGGACTGTTGGGGCTGGATGACGCCGCCCTGGGAAGCCTGAGCGATGACGGCGTGATCTGAAGGTGCAGAAGAAGGCCATGGCGACGCCCTATCCCCGCGACCTCGTCGGCTACGGCGGCCAACCGCCCGATCTCAAGTGGCCGGGCGGTGCCCGCCTGGCCCTGGAGTTCGTCCTCAACTACGAGGCCGGAGGGGAGACCAACGTCCTCCACGGCGACGACGCGTCCGAGGGGCGTTGTCAGAGTAAATTGGCTTGAGCCTCCTGGCGAGGTTCCTTAGCCTCCGGCAATGCGCAATCCATTCCGTTATTTGGGCTTGTCACAAATCTTGAGCGCGGAGTTGCCGCTGATCAGATAAGCAGCCCATATGCATGAGATCAGTTATCGATACTGTCAATTTCCACCATCCATTGTGCAGCGCGCCGTCAGGCTGTACTGCCGATTCACTCTCAGCTTTCATGATGTCGAAGAATTGTTGGCTGAGCGAGGCATCACGGTTTCTTACGAGACGATCCGTCGGTGGGTAGCGCGGTTCGGACCTCAGATCGCTAGACGGCTTCGCCGCTGACGACCTCGCGCCCACCCTCAATGGCACTTGGATGAAATGTTCGTGTCATTCGGTGGGAAGAATATGTATCTATGGCGTGCCGTCGATCAGGAGGGCGAAGTTCTGGATGTTCTCGTTCAG
>JAYGEH010000526.1:0-2865 GCA_046582475.1 Rhodospirillales bacterium | reverse complement strand
TCATGAATATATCGCCGAATTGGCCCTCGTTGTTGAGCCGGTCGGCCAGTTCCAGCAACGCCGGTTTTTTCACCAGATCGATCTTGTTGAGCACCAGATCGGCGCTTTTGCGTTGTTTTACCAGCCGTTTGACGATGGCGTGGGTATCCCGGTCGATGCCGCGCTCGGCATCCACCAGCAGGCACACCCGGTCGGCGTCGGCGGCGCCGGTCCAGGCGGCGGCGACCATCGCCCGGTCGAGGCGGCGGCGGGGCTCGAAGACGCCCGGCGTGTCGATAAATACGATCTGTGCGGGGCCGGCGATGCAGATGCCGAGGACCCGGGCGCGGGTGGTCTGCACTTTGGGCGAGACGATCGAGACCTTGGTTCCGACCAGGCGGTTGATCAGGGTCGATTTGCCCACATTGGGGGCGCCGAGGACGGCCACGAAGGCAAAGCGGGTGGCCTCGGATTCCGCCCCGCCGGACTTGTCCGCCATATCAGGCAATGTCTTCACCCAGCTTGGCCAGCAGCGCCGCCGCGGCGCTCTGTTCGGCGGCCCGTTTGGAGGCGCCGGTTCCGGCCACGGCTGGATAGCCTTCGACCCCGGCCTCGACCGTGAACTGGGGGCTGTGTTCCGGCCCCTGGCGCGCCGTTTCGGCGTAGCTGGGCAGCGTGAGGCCGCGCCCTTGCGCCCATTCCTGGAGCCGGGTTTTGGCGTCCACCGGCGGCGCCGGCGCTTCGGCGATCATTTCCGCCCAGCCGTCCCGGATGAAACCCGCCGCCGCGTCCAGCCCGCCGTCCAGAAAGAGGGCCGCAATGACCGCCTCGCAGGTATCGGCGACGAGGGCTGGGTTTTGCCGCCCGCCGGCCTGGTCCTCGCCCGCTGACATGGCGATGAACGACGCCAGATCGATGTCGCCGCCGGCGCGGGCCAAGGCGCGCATGCGCACCAGATCGGCGTGGCGGCGGGCGATCTCGCCCTCGGCCTCGCCCGGGTAGCGCTGCAAAAGCCATTCGGCGACCACCAGGCCAAGCACCCTGTCGCCGAGGAATTCCAGGCGCTGGTTGGACGCGGCGCCGCCCTTTTGCACGTCCGGATCGCTGGAATGGCGCAGGGCCTCCAGCAGCAGACCCGGGTTGGCGAAGCTGTGCCCGAGGCTTTGTTGCAGCTTTTCGAGGCTGCCGCCCACCGCCATTCTTAACTCACGCCTTGGAAAAAACGCGTAAAACGCATGGCCACCGGCCATTTCCAGAACTGATACCAGCGCGCCGCGCCGTTCGTGGAGTAAAACAGAACCTCGGCGCGGCCGACCAGATTGGCCTTCGGGATGAACCCGACTTCGGTGCGCACACGGCTGTCCTGGGAATTGTCGCGGTTGTCGCCCATGGCGAAATAATGGCCCTCGGGCACGATATAGAGATCGGTGTTGTCGAGGGGGCCGTTGTCGGTCTGCTCGAGAATCTCGTGGGTGCGTCCGCCGGGTAGGGTTTCCTCGAAGCGGGCGATGCGCACCACGTTGCCGAATTGGTTGGTCTCGACGAAATCGGCGATGCGCCGGCGCTTAACCGGCTCGCCGTTGATGTGCAGGATACCGCGGCGCACCTGGATACGGTCGCCGGGCAGTCCGATGATGCGCTTGATGTAATCGGTTTTGTTGTCGGATGGCAGCTTGAAGACGGCCACGTCGCCGCGCACCGGCTCGGTGAACAGGATGCGGCCCGGGATCAGCGGCAAGCCGAAGGGCAGCGAATAGCGGGAATAGCCGTAGGAATATTTGGAAACGAACAGATAGTCGCCGACCAGCAGGGTCGGGATCATGGAGCCCGACGGAATATTGAAGGGCTCGAAGCCGACGGTGCGCACCACCAGCGCGATGAGCACCGCGTAAAGCACCGTTTTGATCGTATCTTTGAGGCTACTGCTTTTATTATTCTGCATGAATTTAAGCTTCTAAATCATTGTCATTACGCGATTAATTTGAACTGGCCCTCCGGGGCCGCTGGGCCGGGATCAAGCCAGTGCCGGGGGCTCCTGTCAAGCCCGGCTGACGCCATTGCCAGGCGCCATTCAGGTTGCCTCCAGGGCATCGACGGCGGCCACCAGCTTGGCGATCTGGCCGGACCAGGAAAACCCCTCGGCCATCGCCGCCGCCGCTGCCTGGCCGCGGCGCAACGCTTCGCCCCGGCCGGCAAACACCGCCTCCAGCAAATCGGCCGCTTCTTCGGCGCTGGGCTCGGCCCAGCCCTCGGTGCCTCCATAGGGCGGATAAGGTTCAACCGGGCTTTGGCGGGTCAGGCGGTAACAGTGCCCCGGATCGGCGATATCCAATTGGCCGGTATTGGCGGCGAGGATCGCGGGCACGCCGGCGGCCAGGGTTTCCATGGCCACCAGATTGGTGCCCGGCTCGCAGCGGTTGGGAAACAGCGCCGCATCCGCCGACGCCAGGATTTCCGGCATCATCCGGTTGGCGGGCATGCCGAGATCGATGAAGCTGCCGGCCGGCAAACCATTGGCTTCGAGCCAGGGCCCGATGCGGATTTCGCCGGCATCGGTGATTTCCGGCGCGCCATCGACGAAGCGCGAGCGCGCCACGGTGGGCATGATGGAAGGCCATTGATTGCCCCAGGCAAAGATCAGCAAGGCTTCCGGGCGGCGCGCCTGGAACTGGCGGAAGGCGGCGATAACCACATCCTGGGCCTTGCGGTATTCCAGCTTGCCGCCGGAAAAAATCACGAAGCGGTCGGGATAAGCGCGGCGGCGCTTGGCGCCGGTCGGCGGCGGCCGGAACAGCCCGGTATCGATGCCCTGAAACACATTGACCACATGGGTAAGGCCGTGGGCCTCCAATATCTCCTTGTTCCAGGTGGAGCCGGTGACGATCA
>JAYGEH010000518.1:0-6017 GCA_046582475.1 Rhodospirillales bacterium | reverse complement strand
AGGGCTATAGCTACGTTGGTTAAGCCCATCCGGACATTTATCAACTTTTAAAAGATGGACAACATTTTCAGAAAGGTTTAGATTTTCCGGATTTTGAAATTTTAGTGAAGAATAAAATTATACCAAATATTGCTGTCGCATACGTTCAGGGGGATGAAACTCTTGAAGAAAATGGACTTATGCACCACTTAAATGAAAGGCAAAATGTTGACGAATTGCAGGAACTCATTTGGTTTATTTGGACATTCCGAGGCAGCATAATTGAAGATTTGAACGACAAAATAATTGCTTTATGGGATATGATTGATGCAAAAAATAATGCTCAGAACAAACCGGATCGAGATATTTTAGGCAAGTTGTCTACGTGGTGCGTATTCATCGACAAAATTGAAGAGGGAACTAAGCAATTGATGATTAATTCCGTAATGTTTTATGATTTTGGATACGATTCGTATATTATAATTGAAGAGCTAAGGAGGCTTGTCGATAGTCAACCTTATGAAGTAGCAGAAATTTATTTGAAGATGATGGAGGGTACTCACCCAATTTACGAGCAAGAAAATATCGAGTATATCTTACAAATATTATTACAAGGCGATTCTAAAACACGCTCATTAGCCGCAAAAATCCGAGATATATATATTGAGAATGGAATTGGTTTTGTCGCTCAGTTATAGGCGCGTTTTAATCTTCCCTTTAATCCTGTGATTTACCGACCCTCTCCCGTCTCTACACCCCAGCGAGAGTCATCCCCTCAATCCGTAGCGTCGGCGCGTCGATGCCGTAGCGGAGCTTGAGATCGTCGGCGGCGGTTAACCCCAGGAACATCTCCTTCAGATTGCCGGCGATGGTGACTTCCGAGACCGGGTAGACCAGCTCGCCGTCCTCGATCCAGAAACCGGCGCCGCCGCGGCTGTAATCGCCCGTGAGGCCGTTGACGCCGAAGCCGATCAATTCGGTCACATAAAGCCCGGCTTTGACCTCGCCGATGAGATCGCCCGGGCTGACCGAGCCCTTGTCCATGTACAAATTGGTGGCCGACGGCGACGGCGGCGAGCCGGCGCCCCGGGACGCGTGGCCGGTCGTCTCGAGCCCCAATTGCCTTGCCGAGCGCAGGTCCAAAAACCAGGTGGTCAGGGTGCCGTCCTCGATCACATTGCGGCGCTCATTGGGCACGCCCTCGCCGTCGAACGGCTTCGAGCGCAGCCCCCGGTGGCGGTGCGGATCGTCGATGATAGTGATGGCATCGGGAAATATCTTCTCGCCCATGCAGTTTTTCAGGAAACTGGTGTCCCGCGCGATGGCGGCGCCGTTGACCGCATTGGCGAAATGGTTGACCAGGGAGCGCGACACGCGCGGATCGTACACCACCGGCACCTGGCCGCTGGCCGGTTTTTTCGGGTGCAGGCGCTTGACCGTGCGCCGCCCGGCGCTTTCCCCGATGGCTTCCGGGCTTTCCAGGTCACCGGCATAGACGGCGCCGGTGTAATCGTAATCGCGCTCCATTTCGGTGCCGCTGCCGGCCAGCACCGCGGCGCTGAGGGAATAGTGGGAGCCCGCGTAACTTTGCGAAAAGCCGTTGGAAGCGATCACCGAAACCCGCGCCTGGCCCCAGCCGGCCTCGGCGCCCGCGGAATTGGTGACGCCGTCGACGGCGCGGGCCGCGTCCTCGGCCCGGTTGGCCCAGTCGATCAGGGTCTCGGCATCGGGCTCGTCGGGATCGCACATGTCGAGGGTAGGGAATTCCACCGCCAGCTGGCCGGGATCGGCGAGCCCGCAATAGGGGTCTTCGGGCACCGCGCCGGCCATCGCCACGGCGCGCTCCGCCAATTCATCGAGGGTGCCTTCGGAGATGTCGGACGACGAGACAATGGCTTGGCTTTTGCCGACGAAGACGCGCAAACCCACATCGGCGCTTTCCGAGCGCTCCAGCTTTTCCGGCGCGCCGAGGCGTTGCGCCACCGACAGCGAGCGGCTTTCCACATGCACCGCGTCGCCGGCGTCGGCGCCGGCCTTTTTGGCGCGGCTCAGCAAGCCCTGCAACAGCTCCAGCATATCCCCGGACATCGTTTATGCGCCTCCCTTCCAGATGTTTTGGCCGCTTCCCGGCAGGCCAAGTTTGTCCCACATTTCATCCACCGTGGCGATCACTTCGTCGCTCATGGCGATGGTGCGGCCCCAATCGCGGCTGGTTTCCGGCGGCATCTTGTTGGTGGCGTCGAGCCCCATCTTGCCGCCGAGGCCGGGCTCGGGCGAAGCGAAATCCAAATAGTCGATGGGCGTGCCGTCCACCAGGGTGACATCGCGCACCGGGTCCATGCGCGTCGCGATCGCCCAGATCACGTCTTTCCAATTGCGAACATCGATATCGTCATCGACCACGATCACCAATTTTGTGTACAGGAACTGGCGCAAATAGGACCAGACGGCCATCATGATGCGCTTGGCGTGGCCGGGATAGGCCTTGCGGATGGAGACCACCGCCACCCGGTAGGAGCAGCCCTCCGGCGGCAGCCAGAAATCGACGATTTCGGGGAACTGTTGGACCAATAGGGGCACGAACACATCGTTGAGGGCCTCGCCGAGCACCGACGGCTCGTCCGGCGGCCGCCCGGTAAAGGTGGATAAATAAATGGCGTCCCGGCGCATGGTTATGGCGGAGATCTTGAACACCGGGAAGCGTTCCACCGAATTATAATAGCCGGTGTGATCGCCGTAGGGCCCCTCGTCGCCGGTCTCGTGGAGCGACACATGGCCTTCGATGACGATCTCGGCTTGGGCCGGAACCTTGATCGGCACCGTCTTGCAGTCCACCAGGGACACCCGCTCGCCGGACAGCAGGCCGGCGAACTGGTATTCGCTCATTGTGTCCGGCACCGGCGCCACGGCGGCCAATATGGTGGCCGGATCGGCGCCGATGACCACGGCGGCGGGCAACGGCTCGGTCGAGACGGCCCCCTGGGCGGCCATTTGCGCCGCGTGCGCCTGGGCGCCGCCCCGGTGTTTCAGCCAGCGCATCAGCGTGGTATCGGGTCCGGTCACCTGCATGCGGTAGATGCCGATATTGAAATCGTCGCCGTCCTGTTCCTTGGGGTTTTGCGTCACCACCAACGGCCAGGTGATCAGCGGCGCCGGCTCGCCCGGCCAGCAAGTCTGGATCGGCAGGCGCGCAAGATCAATGTCATCGCCTTCCCAGACAATTTCCTGGCAAGGCGCGGTGCTTACGGTTTTGGGGCGCATGGAGAGCGCCGTCTTGACCAGCGGCAGCATGGCGACGGCTTCCTTGAAGCCGGCCGGCGGCTCGGGCTGGCGCAGGAACGCCAGGGTCTCGCCAAGCTCGCGCAAGGTGTCCGGCTCCCGCCCAATGCCCCAGGCGGCACGCTTGACGGTGCCGAACAGATTGACCAGCACCGGAAATTCGTATTTGCGGCCATCTTCGCCGACCACGTTTTCGAACAACACGGCGGGGCCTCCGTCGGCCAGCAGCCGGGTTTGAATCTCGGTCATTTCGAGCACCGGCGACACCGGTTCCGTGACCCGCACCAGCTCGCCCGCCGCTTCCAGCCGTGCCACGAATTCCCGAAGGTTCTTATCCGCCATGGTTATTTTGTTCCATTATTTACCGCCGGCTATTCACTAGAAACGAAAGGCTTGCGTCAAGCACTCACGAGCGCCGCCGCTTGACCCAACGCGCGCAGGGGATGGCTTGGTTGGTCTGTGCGCGTCCCATTGATTCGCTCCCTCTGCTTTGCGGAAAAGGTTTGAACCACCGAGGCAGTGAGGCGGTAAGTAGAAGAAATGGAGCAGCTTTGTTTTCTTCTAACGCGTGTACCATTCAATTAATCTCGTGCGATATGATCTCACCACCCCCCTTACGGTTATGACGGTTTATGACGGTTCCTTAAGGTTTTGGCGCATCCGATACGACAAATTTTGGAAATTCCTCCATACGCATTCCTGTACATTTATCGTCATTCATAATCATTTATGGACATTTATTCGGGCCGATAACCGGTTCATTTCCTTTAAGGTTCCGGTCCATGTCTCATATATGTTTCTGGAATCGCAGCGCAAGGGGGCATCGGCGGGGAGCACCGTTTCTCCCTCCCCTCAGCGAGGGGGAGGCCGGGCCGGACGCAGCCGAACAAAAACCCCTCCCCTCTGGAGGGGGAGGGTTGGGTGGGGGGGAGAGGTAAATTCAAGGGCCACCAAGTAGGACGCGGGCCGGCGCAGAGTCTGGCTCTCCGTCCGAGGTGCCGGACCGGACGCCCGCGTGGCCGACCCAGCCATCGCCTTAGCAGGCTGCGCCGATGGGCCATCCCCGGCCCGCTATGCCTCAATAGTTGCGCACAGCCTTGAACGCCGATACCCTCGCCGGGGGCCGGGCATCGGCCAGGAAACAGGACAAGCGCCATGAATACAGAACAACCAGACACCCTTTTGGGCGATGGCGATGGCGATTATGCCGCCTACCGGCGGCTGATCGAACTCGGCATCGCGCTGTCGGCGGAACATGACCATGACCGCCTGATGGAGCGCATCCTGCTGGAAGCCAAGGATTTCGCCAATGCCGACGCCGGCACGCTGTATTTAAAGACCGAGGCCGAAACCCTGTGCTTTCAGATCCTGCGCAACGATTCGCTCGAGATCGCCATGGGCGGCACCACCGGCATCGAAATCGATTTCCCCGAAGTACCGCTGCTGGAAGAGGACGGATCGCCCAATCTGCACAACGTCGCCTCGGCCGCCGCCCATTCCGGCGAAACCATCAATATCGAGGACGCCTATACCTCCACCCAATATGATTTTTCCGGCACCAAGGCCTTCGACGAACGCTCCGGCTACCGCTCCACCTCGTTCCTCACCGTGCCCTTGAAGAACCACGACGGCATCGTTATCGGCGTCATGCAATTGCTCAACGCCCAGGACCGGGTTACCGGCGACGTGATCCCGTTCGATCCCGACCTGCAGCCGCTGATCGACGCGCTGGCAAGCCAAGCCGCCGTGTCGCTGGACAACCAGATGCTGCTGGAGGCGCAGAAGCAGCTTCTAAACGCTTTTATCGAGCTGATCGCCGGCGCCATCGATGCCAAGTCGCCCTATACCGGCGGCCACTGCCAGCGGGTGCCGGAACTGACCAAGATGCTGGCCCGCGCCGCCTGCGATCAGACCGACGGCCCGTTCAAGGATTTCGACCTGACCGAAGACGAATGGTACGAGCTGCATATCGCCGGCTGGCTGCACGATTGCGGCAAGGTGACGACGCCGGAATATGTGGTCGACAAGGCCACCAAGCTGGAAACCATCTATGACCGCATCCACGAGGTGCGCATGCGCTTCGAGGTTTTGAAGCGCGACGCCGAGATCGCTTATTTGCAGGCGCGCCTGGATGGCGGCGACGGGGCGGCCTTGAAGAGTGAGCGGGACGCGGCACTGGCCGCCCTCGACGACGATTTTGCATTCATCGCCGAATGCAATGTGGGCGGCGAGTTCATGGCCGACGACCGCATCGAACGGGTGGCGGCCATCGCCAAGCGGGAGTGGACGCGCACCCTGTCCGACCGGATCGGCATCTCATTCGACGAGGCCAAGCGCCGGGCGCGGCAGCCGGAACCGGCGCTGCCCGTTACCGAAAAGCTGCTCGCCGACCGCTATGATCAGGTTATCGAGCGCGAGGCCCGGGATTTGATGCCGCCCGACAATCCGTGGGGGTTCAACATGCGCGTGCCGGAGCACAAGTTTAACCTGGGCGAGATTTATAATCTTTGCATCGGCCGCGGCACCCTCAGCGCCGAGGACCGCTACAAGATCAACGAGCATATGGTGCAGACCATTAAGATGCTGGAAAGCCTGCCGTTTCCGCGCCATCTCCGCCGGGTGCCGGAATTTGCCGGCGGCCATCACGAAAAGATGGACGGCACCGGCTATCCGCGCGGATTGTCCGAAAAAGACATGTCGGTGCCGGCGCGCATCATGGCCATCGCCGATATCTTCGAAGCCCTGACCGCCGCCGACCG
>JAYGEH010000412.1:0-17991 GCA_046582475.1 Rhodospirillales bacterium | reverse complement strand
CGCTCGGTGACGCTGACCAGCATGATATTCATAATGCCGATGCCGCCGACAATCAGCGAGATCGAGGCGACGGCGGCCATCAGCAGGGTCATCACGGCCGACGAATTGGCCCGCGCCTCCATGATCGATGACAGGTTGCGCACGTAAAAATCATCGTTTTGGCCGGGCCGGATGCGGTGGCGCTGGCGCAGCAGGCTGGTCATATCGCGGACCGTATCGGCGACCACCCCGGCGTTCTCGGATTTCACATACAGGATGCTGACCAGCCGCCCCGACAGCCGCCGCCCGCCGATCAGCCGTTTCTTGGCCGTCGATATCGGCACGAAGACGCTATCGTCCATGTCGTGGCCGTGCGGGGTTTCGCCTTTGGGTTGCAGGGTGCCGACGATGCGGAACGGCACCCTTTTGACCCGGATGATGCGGCCAATGGGGTCCTCGCCGGCCGCGAACAGGTTTTCCAGGATGGTTTCGCCGACCACCGCCACCTTGGCCGCGGCGCGCACTTCCTGGTGGCTGAACCAGCGGCCCTGGCGCAGGGTCCATTCCCTGGCTTCCTGAAATTCCGGGGTGACGCCGAAAAGCGACGTCGACCAGTTTTTGTTGCCCAAAACCAATTGGCCGGTGCCGCGCACCATGGGCGCCGCGACCCGCACCGAGGGCACCTGCGCTTGGATGGCGATGGCGTCGTCTTCGGTGATCGTCGGGCGCGAGCCGCGGGCGCCGCGGGCGCCGCCCGAGGTGGTGGTTCCCGGCACCACCAGCACCAGATTGGCGCCCAGGGTCTTGATGAAATCATCGACCCGTTTTTGCGCGCCGGCGCCGACCGAAATCATCACGATCACCGCGGCGACGCCGATGATGATGCCGAGCGCGGTGAGCGCGCTGCGCAGCATATTGACGCGAATGGCGCCGAGGGCGGCGAAGATGGCGTCGTTATATCTCATGGCGCGCCGGGAGACGGATCGGCGAGCAGGATTTCGGCGTCCGCCGGATTTGGATTGGCTTCATCGGAAATGACGCGGCCGTCCTGGAAGCGCACATGGCGGCCGGCGAAACGGGCGACGCCGGCCTCGTGGGTGACGATGATGACGGTCATGCCGGCCCGGTTGAGGCGCTGGAAGATGGCCATGATCTCGATGCCGGTGCGCGTGTCGAGGGCGCCGGTGGGCTCGTCGGCGAGGATCAATGCCGGATCGTTGACCAAGGCGCGGGCGATGGCGACGCGCTGCTGCTGGCCGCCCGACAGCTGCGACGGGTGGTGATGCATACGGTCGGTCAAGCCCACATCGGTGAGCGCGCGCTCGGCGCGGGCGCGCCGTTCGGCCTTGGCGCAGCGGCCATAGACCAGCGGCAATTCCACGTTGCCGAGGGCCGAGGTGCGCGCCAGGAGATTGAAATTCTGGAAGACGAAGCCTATCCTGGCGCCCCTGGTTGCCGCCAATTCGTCCGCTGTCAGGCCGGCGAGATCGACGCCGCCGAGGGCGTAAGCCCCATTGCTGGGACTGTCGAGCCCGCCCAACAGGTTCATCATCGTCGACTTGCCCGACCCCGACGGCCCCATGATGGCGACGAACTCGCCGGCGGCGATGTCGAGCGAAACCCCGGCCAGGGCATGCACCACATTGCCAGCGCCCATGATGTAATCCTTGGCCAGGCCGCGCACATGGATCAGGGGCGGGGGCTCGGATATCTGGTCCATGTCAGAGGCCGAAGCGGAAATAGCGGGAGCCGCCGGATTTGGCGCCATCTTGCAGGCCGGTGACGACCACCGCGCCGGCCTGCAATTCGCCCCGCACCAGCTCGAAATAGCGGCCGTCGCCGGCGCCGATCATCACCTCCACCGGTTTCGGCTTGCCGTCCGCCAGCACCCAGACCCGGCCCGGGGTCGCTCGATTGGCCCGCCGCCCGGCGATCAGGGCGCGGAATTTCTTTTGCTGCTCCGGGTCCAGGATCGCCAGGATTTTATCGCCCAAGGCGCGCCGCAATTGGCGCACGGTGTTGGCGAAATCGCCCCCGCCGCCGCCGGCCTGGCGCAGCGCCCGGATGCGCTGGAAGGTCTGGCGGTTGATACCCTGCACCTGGTCTTGCTGCGCCTCGTTGAGGCCGAGGGCCTTGGCCAGGCGCGCCAGGCGCTGGCGGGCGCGGGCGCGCCGGGCGGCGGCATCGGGCGGGCCACTGCCGCGCCGCGCCTGGCCGTGCGACCGCGCCGCCGGCGGCGCCGCGCTGGGCGGATTGAAGCGCAGGGCGGCGCTGGGAATGCGGACCACGTTGGCGCGGTTGCTGATTTTCACCTGCACGTCGGCGGTCATGCCCGGCAACAAAGCGAGATCGGCGTTATCGGCGGCGATCACCACCGTGTAGGTGACCACGTTCTGCACCGTCTGCGGTTTCTTGCGCACCTGGATCACGGTGCCTTCGAATTGGCGGCCCGGGTAGGAATCGACGCGGAAGGCGGCGCTCTGGCCGGGGCGTATCTGGCCGATATCGGCCTCGTCGATATTGGTTTCCACCTGCATGCGGCGGAGATCCTTGGCGATGGTAAAAAGGGTCGGCGCCTGAAAGCTGGCGGCCACGGTCTGGCCGAGATCCACATCGCGGCCGATCACCACGCCGTCCACTGGTGAGCGGATAAAGGTGCGCGCCAGGTTAACCTTGGCGATGGCCAGCGCCGCCTGGCGCTGTTTGGCCTGGGCGCGGGCCTGGCCGACTTCGGCACCGGCCATCTGCAACTGCGCCCGGCGCGCCGCCACCGCCGAGGCTTGCGCCCGCAAATTGGCGTCGGCGGCGCTGACCTCGGCCGCGGCGCCCTGCATGGCGGCGCGCGCCTTGTCGACCTGGGCAGCCGCGACCACGCCGCTTTCGCGCAATTGCCATTTGCGGCCATGCTCGAGCTTCAAGTCGGCGGCCGTCACGCGGGCTTTTTGGAGCGCCGCCCGCTCGGCCAGCAAACCGGCGCCGGCGTTGCCGAGATTGGCCTTGGCCTGGGCGACGGCGGCGATTTTGGTATTGATGGCCGCCCTGGCGACGGCAAGCTCGGCTTCCGATGCGCGCAATTCGGCTTCGAAACTTTCCGGATCGATGCGCGCGATCACCTGGCCGGCGCGCACTTCGGAATTGAAGTCGACCAAGAGTTCCGACACCTGGCCGGAGATTTCGGAGCTCACATCGACGGTGATCACCGGATTGAGCTCACCCGACGCCGAAACCGATTTCAAGATATTGCCGCGGTCGAGGGTGACGGTCCTGTATTCCGGCTTGGCCCCGCCGCGGCCCGAGAACGCCGAAACGGCGGCGGCGGCGGCCACCAATAGGACGGCGGCAATCAGGCCTATGGATTTTCGGGACATGCCGGCGCCGGCCTATTCCCGGTCACCGGCGTGCCGCTGGCGCCGGCGTTCGGCGCGGCGGGCGCGGCGCTCCACCCATTGATCGACGGCAACCGCCAATTCCTGGCGCTGTGCCTGGCTCAGCCCGGCGGCCAGGGTGGCCATATCTTCATGCATGGCGGCCTGCGCCCCTTGGGTGAGCACGCGCAAGCGGCCGAGGGAGGCGGCAAATTGATCCTTTTGGAACGGCTCCGCCGCCAATTGCGCGTTGAGCTGACCGTGGGTTTCGCGCAAGGCGCGCCGGTTGGCGCGGATCGATGCCCGCCGATTGCGAAACAATTCGCGCATCTGGGGGCGTATTTCTTTGCCGACCACGCGGGCCGCCCAAGGCGGCGAATACAACATGCGCGCCAACGAATGGCCCCGTTGGTGGCCAATATATTTGTCGGCCACCAAAAGGCCGCCCAGGAACAGGTTCAGCGCCAGGGAGCAGAACAGCACGATCGCCCAGCGCCGGCCGGTCATGATCGTCATTCGTCATTCTCCCCGGCGTCTTCGGCGGCCGACGCCAGCACCAGAACTTCCTCCGCCAGCGCCTGCGCCGGATCGACGACCGCCTGGCCCGGCAGGCCGCCGAGCCCGACCGCGACGCCGATGATCGCCGCCAACCCCAGCCCGGCCGCCGGCCGCCACAAGGGCCCGAACGGCCACAGGCTGTGCAGCAATTCGCGCCAGCCCGCCCCGCCACCGGCATTGACCGCCGGGGCCGCATCCAACAGCCTTTGGCGCAGCGCATCGGACGCGGTCATGCCGTCCGTGGGCGCCAGCATGCCGGCCAGCCGGGCGGCGCGGCCATGGGCGGCGCGGGCGTCTTCCGATCCGGCCAGCAAGCGGCGCGCGGCGGCGGCCTTGCTTGGCGGCCATTCCGCCAGTCCGGCGCCGTAGCGCTCGAGATCGCCGATAAACTGGACGAGCACGAAATTGGGCATCAAATCTCTCCCTCAAGCTCGGGCCGGAGGCGGGCCAGGGAGACCTTCAAGGCCCGCCGGCCCCGCGTTAAAAGCGATTCCACCGCTTCGACGCTGAGATCCATGATCGCCGCCGTTTCGATATTGCCGAGGCCTTCCTGATGCACCAAGACAATGGTGGCGCGCTGCCGGTCGGGCAGGCCCTGAAGGGCGGCGCGGACGGCTTCGCCGAGTTGCCGCCCGGCCAGCGCCGCCGCCGGGTTTTGCGCCGGATCGGCGGGCTCATCGGTGACCTCCAGGGACAGCGGCTTTTTCTTGCGCAAACGGTCGATGCAGAGATTGTAGGCGACCCGGTGCAGCCAGTGGATCAGCGGCGCCTCGGCCCGCCATTGGTCGGCCCGGCGCCACAGCCGGAGGAAGGTTTCCTGGGCCACATCCTCGGCCTCGGCCCGGTCGCCGAGCATGCGGAACGCGTAGGCGACGATGCGGTTCAGGTACTGATCCACCAACAGCGCCGCGGCGGCCCGATCGCCGTCCTTGATGCGTTGCAAAAGCGCGGCATCGGCGTCGGCCGTGCTCAGGCTCACCAGCGCCGCCATGGGCGTTGTCCTGGCGGCCAGTTTGCTACGGGCCCGGGAACCAGCCGATAATTCTACAAATGCGGCACTGAATGCCATGCCAACTCCGCCAAACGGACTCTCTATTTTGTAACGCCGGCGACCGGCGATTCCGTCGTTTTTCCGATGATCGGGAAATACTATGCCCGGTTCTGCACAATGAATAGGGCGAATTCATTAAAACAATAATATAATGTGTAATTATTTTATTTTACATTTTTTAAAAAACAGCTTATATTTTTAACACGAATTAATCTTGTATTATAAAGGCGATGGAATGACCCAGCATATGCTGACGGCCAACCGGTTGAGCGACGGAGCCGTTGTCTATCTCGGACCCGGCGGCGGCTGGAGCGGCGATATCCAGGCCGGTGTTGCTGTATCCGGTGAAAAATCCGAAGCCTTAGAGGCGGAAGGGCAATTGGGCGTCGACAACAATATCGTGGTGGCCCCTTATTTGATCGAAATTGAGGATCGCCCGGGCAAACACACACCGCTCCGCCGGCGCGAACGGATTCGCGCCTTTGGTCCCACGGTCGTCGAACGGGACATAGAAACTTCTCCGGCAAATCAGGACGCAGCCCATGTACCAGTATGACGAATTCGACACCAAGCTGACCCGCGAGCGCATTGTCGAATACAGGGACCAGGTCTCGCGCCGGGTGGCGGGCACGTTGAACGAGGACAATTTTCGAAATTTGCGCCTGCGGAACGGCCTTTATATGCAATTGCATGCCTATATGCTGCGCGTCGCCATCCCCTACGGGCTGATGTCGTCGGACCAATTGCGAAAATTGGCCTTTATCGCGCGCACCTACGATAAGGATTACGGGCATTTCACGACCCGCCAGAACCTGCAATTCAACTGGCCCAGATTGGAAGACACGCCCGCCATCCTGGAGCATCTGGCCGATGTGGATATGTCCGCCATCCAGACCAGCGGCAACTGCAACCGCAATGTCACCGCCGACGCCTTCGCCGGCGTCGCCCGCGACGAGATCGAGGATCCGCGCCCTTATTGCGAAATCGTGCGCCAGTTTCTGACCCTCAATCCGGAATTTTCCTGGCTGCCGCGCAAATTCAAGATCGCCGTTTCCGCAGCCTCCGAAGACCGCGCCGCCACCACGGTCCACGATATCGGGCTCCGGATGATCCCGGGGACAAGCGGCGAGACCGGGTTTCAGGTGCTGGTCGGCGGCGGTCTCGGGCGCTCGCCGTTCCTCGCCAAGGTGGTGCGCCAATTCCTGCCTAAGGATGACTTGATCTCCTATGTGCAGGCGATCTTGCGGGTCTACAATATGGAAGGCCGGCGCGACAATATCTTCAAGGCGCGGATCAAAATTCTGGTGCACGAATTGGGTATCGAGCGGTTTCGCGCCAAGGTGGAAGCCGAGTTCGAGGCATCGGCGGGCGATCCCCTGTTCATTGGCCGGGCAGAGGAAGCCCGTATCAAAGCCCAGTTCGCGGCCCCGCCATACCGGGAGCTGGATGAATACGACCCCGGCCACGAGGCCCATTTGCGGGGTAACGCGGCCTTTGCCCAATGGGCGACGCACAATCTGGCGGCCCACAAACGCGCCGGCTACGCCATTGTCAATCTGTCGCTGAAACCCATCGGCGGCATCCCCGGCGATGTATCGGCCGACCAGATGGACCTGATCGCCGGTCTGGCCGACACCTACTCCTTCGGCGAATTGCGCGCCACCCACCGGCAAAATCTGGTGCTCGCCGATGTGGCCAAGAGTGATTTATTCGCCCTCTGGCAAAGCCTCGACGAAGCCGGACTGGCGCCGCCGAATTTGGACCGGATCACCGATATCATCTGCTGCCCGGGCATGGATTATTGCTCCCTGGCGACGGCGCGCTCGATCCCCGTGGCCCAGCGCATCGCCGAGCGCTTTAAAGACCAGGAGCGCCAGGACCTGATCGGCGAATTGAAGTTGAACATTTCGGGCTGCATCAATGCCTGCGGCCACCATCATGTCGGCCATGTGGGGCTCCTCGGAGTCGAAAAACAGGGCGAGGAGTTTTACCAGATCACCCTCGGCGGCTCGGCCGCCGAGGATGCGGATATCGGCAAAATCATCGGCCCCGCCTTCGCCACCGAAGACGTGGTCGATGCGGTGGAAACGCTGGTCGATACCTATCTGGATATCCGCGTCCCCGGCGAGCGCTTTCTCGACACCTACCGGCGCACCGGTGCCGATCCATTCAAGGAGCGCCTCTATGCCATTGCTTAAAGATGGCGCCGTCCAGCCGGACCGCTGGACCTATCTGGCCGAGGACGAATATCCGGCGGTTGGTCAGCCGGTTATCATCGATTATGACCGCTGGCGCGACGGCGATGCCGCCATCGCCGCCCATAACGGGCCGCTCGGCATCCGCCTGCGCTCCGACCAGGCGCCGGACCTGATCGAAGACGATCTTGGCCGTTTCGACGTGATCGCCCTCGAATTCCCGGTGATTACCGACGGCCGGCCGTTTTCGCACGCCCGCATTTTGCGCGACCGGTTCGGCTTTCAGGGCGAATTGCGCGCCGTCGGCGGGGTCCTGGAAGATCAGATATTTTTCATGAGCCGCTGCGGCATCGACGCGTTCGAGCTGGACGCGGACCGCGACATTAGCCGCGCCCTGGCCGCCCTCACCAAGTTTTCCGCCGTCTACCAGGCGAGCTCGGACGGCTTGGCGCCGGCCTTCGAGCGGCGCCAACGGGACGGCTGATGCCTCATACCAAGGATCGGTGAATTTGCGGCTTGAGTTGAAAACCGGCATAGTCGCCGCATGCTTGGCGAGATTGGCATAGAGGCAAGCGGCGGCGACAGGGAAACTGGCTCCGGCGAACGGCTTGCCGATTCGCTGGAACTGCTGGCCGACATGGGCCGGGATTTCGCCCGCTCCCTGGATATCGAGGTGACGCTGCAAAGCGCCCTTAAGCGCATCACCGAATATCTGGGCGCCGAAGGCGGCGCCCTGTTTCTTCTCGAAGAAGACGAAACCATCCTGCACTGCCAATGCTGCGTCGGCGCCACCAACATCACCGGACTCACCTTGCGCGCCGATCACGGCATCGTCGGGCGCTGCGTGCAGAACAACGCCGGCGAAATTGTTCGCGACGTCGCCGCCGACCCCAGTTTCGCCGGCTCGGTCGACACCAAAACCGGCATTACCACCCGCTCCATCCTGTGCGCGCCGCTCGGCGTCAAGGAAGAACGCATCGGCGCCATCGAGCTGATCAACAAGCAGGCCGGCGATGGCCTGTTCGACGCTGCCGATCTGACCTTGCTGCAGCTGTTGAGCAATTCCGCGTCCCTCGCCATCCTCAATGCGCGCATGGCCTCGGCGCTGGTCGAGCAGGAAAAAACCAAGCGCGAGTTGGAACTGGCCGCCGAAATACAGCGCAGCCTGTTGCCGGCGGAGCCCAGCGACGCCTCGCCCATATGGGGATTGAACATTCCGGCGCGCACGGTCTCGGGCGATTTTTACGAATTTTTCGAGCTCGACGACGGGCGCATTTCTTTTTGCCTGGGCGACGTGTCGGGCAAGGGCATCAACGCGGCCATGCTGATGGCAAAAACCGCCAGCCTCTATCATTGCCTGGGTAAAACCGAAACCCGGCCCGGCAAGCTATTGGCGCGCCTCAACGAGGAGATTTGCGATACCGCCACCCGGGGCATGTTCGTGACCCTGGTCGGCGGCATTTACGATCCCAAATCGATGACCGTGCGCCTCGCCAACGCCGGCCACGAGCCACCGCTCAAACGCACGCCGGAGGGATTGTACGAAAGCTTCGAAGCCGAGGCGCCGCCCCTCGGCATCGCCGTCGCCATCATTCCCGAAGACGGCTACCCGGAATTCGATATCCGCCTGGATGGCGGCGCGCTCTATTTGTTCAGCGACGGCGTTACCGAGGGCAAGCTTGCGAACGGCGAAATGCTGGGCGCCGACGGGGTGCGCAAAATCCTCGATGAGACGGCGGATATGAGCCTTGGCAAGCGCCTGGAAACCGTGGTCGCGGGCCTCAACCGGGGCGGCGATCTCCACGACGACATTACCATATTGGGGATCGATTCCCGCGCCGAGAAGTTTGGCGTCCGCCCGGGCGGCGGCGGCGCGCCCGGCGGGCCCATCGTTCCCCGCCTGGAATACGCCATACCGGCGCGCGCCGCCCGGCTCAGTGATGCCCGCCACGCGGTACGTTGGTTTTTGGAGGATGTGGGATATGACGGCACCGATGTGCCCGATATCGTGCTGATCATCGACGAGGCCTGCCAGAACATTATCCGCCACGGCTATGGCGGCGATTCCGATCAATGGATCGAGATCGAGATTGCGCTGGAGGAATTCGGGCTGGTGATCATCCTCCGCGATTATGCCGATCCGGTCGATGAGGCGCGCGTTCAGCCGCGTGATTTGGACGATGTCCGCCCGGGCGGCCTCGGCGTTCATTTCATGCGCGAAATTATGGACGAGATCGGCTACCTTCCCAGCGAAGGCGATTACGGAAATATCTTGCGCATGGTCAAGAAATCCACGGATATATAACGGGGACCAGGCATTGAACATTCGGTACGGGACGATCAGGGCGCCACCGTGATCGAATTGCACGGCGACGTCGATCTGGAAAGCTCGCCCAAGACCCGGACCATCCTCTTGGATTGCGTGGCGGCGGGGAAACCGGTCTATGTGGACATGGCCGCGGTCACTTATATCGACTCATCCGGCGTTGCCTCGCTGGTGGAATCGTTCCAGTCGGCGCGCGCCGGCGGCACCGGATTTACCTTGGTTTCGGTATCCGAGAGGTAATGCGGGTCATTCAACTGGCCCGCCTCGACAAGATTTTTACCATCCATGCCAGTCTCGATGATGCGCGCCAAGCCGGGGATTGAATATCAATGAGTGAACCGGCGCCCCGTTCGGCCATCCTGCGGCACACCGAATCGGTTGGCAAAACCTCGATTTCGGCCATCGAGATGATCGGCCATTGGGGCGCGCTCCTGGGCGAAAGTGTCTATTGGCTGTTTGCCGGGGCCAAATTGAAACAGCCGGTGCGCATCAGCGCGGTCTTTCAGCAGATGATGGAGATCGGCATATTCGCGGTTCCGATCGTGGCCCTTCTGTCGGCGACCATCGGCATGATGCTGGCCATCCAGGGCATCCATACGCTTTCCATCTTCGGCGCCGAATCCCAGGTGGTGTTCGGCATATCGCTCTCCGTGGTGCGCGAGTTTTCGGCCCTGATCACCGGTATATTGGTGGCCGGGCGTTCCGGCTCGGCGCTGGCGGCGCGGCTCTCGACCATGCAGATCAACCAGGAGATCGACGCGCTTAGGGTGATGGGCATCCATCCGGTCCGCTATCTGGTGGTGCCGGCGCTGCTGGCGATGATCGTCATGCTGCCGGCGCTGACCTTTCTTTCGGACATGGTGGCGCTGTTTGCCGCCGGGCTCTGGGTGTCCTTCGATCTCGGCATCTCACAGGCCGCCTATTGGAGCCAGACCATCGATGCCTTGTCGATTGGCGATCTTTGGCACGGGCTAGGCAAGGCGGTCATATTCGCGGTGCTCATCACCCTGATCGGCGTGGTCAACGGCGCCTCGGTCACCGGCGGCGCCGAGGGGGTCGGGCGGGTCACCACCCGCGCCGTGGTGCAGGCCATATCGGCGATTGTCATTACCGACATGATATTCGCCTACCTGGCGACGCGCTGAGGGAGCCCGCCGATGACCAGCGATGAGCCCCAGGATTTCGCCATCGAGGTCCATGATCTGGTCGCCCATTATGGCGAGCGCATGATCCTCAAAGGCACCGATTTCGATGTGCGTCCGGCCGAGATCATGGTCGTCATGGGCGGCAGCGGATCGGGCAAAAGCACGCTCATGCGCCACCTGCTGGCCCTGGAGGTGGCGACATCGGGGACGATCCAGGTTCTCGGCCAGGATATCGCAAACTTAAGCACCCGCGCCCACGCCGAGCTTGCCAAAAAAATTGGCGTCGCCTTCCAGTCGGGCGCCCTCTTTTCCTCGTTGAACGTCGGCGAGAACATCCAGCTGCCGCTGGTCGAGCATACCAAGCTCGACGCCTCGACCATGGAGATCATGACCCGCATGAAGCTCGAAGTGGTCGATCTGGCCGGGTTCGAGACCCTGATGCCGTCGGAGCTTTCGGGCGGCATGACCAAGCGGGCGGCGCTGGCGCGGGCGATCATCATGGACCCGAAGATTTTGTTTTGCGACGAACCCAGCGCCGGCCTCGACCCGGTGGTGGCGTCGGCGCTGGACGATTTGATCCTGCGCCTTCGCGACGCCATGCAGATGAGCATCGTCGTCGTCACCCACGAGCTGGACAGCGCCTTCAAGATCGCTGACCGGATCACGGTGCTCGACGACGGGCACATTCTCATGGTCGGCACCGTCGATGAAATAAAAAGCAGCGATAACCAGCGCATCCAAAATATCTTGCAACGGCGCACCGAGGAGGAAATCCTGGACGCCGATGAATATCTCCGCCGCCTGACCGGCATCGCGGTCGAAGGGAGCCCGCCGCTTTGAAGAACAACCGCCTGAATTATGTGATCGTCGGCGCCTTCGTGCTGATCGTGCTGGCCGGGCTGGTGGCTTCGGTGGCATTGCTTACCGGGCGCACTGGCGCCACCGACGATTATTTCGCCATCTATAAAAACGTGACCGGCGTCGCCTTTGGCAGCCGCGTTCTGTTCGAGGGTTTTCCCATCGGCCAGGTGGAACGGATCACACCCATCGAAGAAGACGGGCGGGTAAAATTCCGCGTTGATTTATCCGTTACCAAGGGCTGGAAAGTGCCCCGGGACAGCGTCGCGGAAATCGTTTCTTCCGGATTGCTGGCCGCGGTGACGATCAATTTGAGGGCCGGCGAGAAAGCCGAACTGCTTGCCCCCGGCGCCCGCATCGACAGCGCCGAAGCGGCCAATATCCTGGCATCCGTTTCCATTCTCGCCCAGGAAGTGCGGCAACTGACCGAGACCGACGTCAAGCCGATGATCGCGCAAATCTCCAAGGCGATCAGCGGCTTCACCGAGATTATGGGCGAAAGCGGCGGCGCCATGGCCAGGGATGTGCAGGCGCTGATCCAGAACCTCAGCGTCAGCACCCCTGAAATCATCGACAATATCGAGAATTTCTCGAACCGGCTCAACGATGGCGCCGAACAGTTGAACCGCATGCTGAGCCAAAAGAATGTCGAGGCGTTCGATCAGATCGTCGGCAATTTGCAAACCACCACCATCAACATGACGACGCTGACCGAACAGCTCGGTCAGACGCGCACCGATCTGGATTTGCTGTTGAAAAAGGTCGATGGCTTGTTCGGCAATATCGGCGCCATGGTTTCGGACAACCGGCTGGACCTGGACCGCGCCATCGTCGAGATGCGCCATACGGTGGAATCGGTGGCCCGTCATATCGACGCCATCAATCAAAACCTGGAGGGCGCCAGCCGCAATATGCAGGAATTCACCCGCCAAATCCGGCAAAATCCGGGATTGCTGCTGGGCGGCAAGCCGCCCGTCGACAGGGCGGCGACCAAATGAGGCGGGTGAACCGTCTGCTGCCGGCGGCGCTCCTGATATTGGTGAGCGCCTGCACCCAGCCGGCGATCCCGGAGGATCATTTCTACCGGCTTGCGCCGGCGCCAGCCGATGGCCAACAGAGCCGCGCCCTCGCCGGGGTGATCGAAGTGAACCGCTTTATCGCCGACGGGCTGACCGGGCGGCGCCCCATCGTCTATACGGATTCGATCGATGCCGGAGAAGTGCGCGCCTACCACTATCACTTCTGGTCGGAGCCGCCGCCGATCCTGCTGCAGAACCGGCTGGTGGCCTATCTGCGCGCCCGGTTGCCCGGCGCCACCGTGGTGACGCCCGATGCGCGGGTGGAACCCGATTTCATCATTTCCGGGAAAATCCGGCGTTTCGAGCAGGTTCGGGGACCATCGGGCAAAATCGACGTGGCCCTGGAGTTCGCCGTGAAACGCAGCCGCGACGACAGAATGATATTTTTGAAACCCTATGCGGTCCGGATCGGCACTTCCAACGCCACGGTGGGCGAAGCGGTCAAGCGCACCAGCCAGGGCGTCAACGCCATCTACGCCAAGTTCCTGAGCGAAATCCCCAGCCGCTAGAAATCTATTTTGACCCTCTGGCGTAAATTACCGGCTAGCCTGCCGCCACGTGCCCAAAACCGGAGGCGCCCCAGAAATATACATTGATGTAGAGGAACACCCAAACCACGTCGACAAAGTGCCAATACCAGGCGGCGGCCTCGAAACCCACATGCTGATCCGGTTTGAAATGGCCGCGCCGGAGGCGCAGAAAACAGACCAGCAGAAACGTCGTCCCGACCAGCACATGAAAGCCGTGAAATCCGGTCGCCATGTAGAAGGTGGAGGGATAGATGCCGTCCGAAATTTTGAACGAATGCAGGATCAGCTCGCCATATTCAAAGGCCTGAAATCCTAAGAAGATGACCCCCAGGAGGACCGTGATCCCAGTCCACTTCACCGCATTCGGGCGGTCGTTTTCAATAATCGCATGATGGGCGATGGTCACGGTCACGCTGGAAGACAACAGGATCAGCGTGTTCAGCATGGGAATGCCGCTGGCGCCGATGGCCTCCAAATCGCCGTTCGGCCAAACGCCGGCGACGTTGTTCAGGATCGGCAGGCTGGAATGGAAATAGGCCCAGAAGAAGGCGAAGAAAAACATCACCTCGGAGGCGATGAACATGACCATGCCCATGCGCAGGCCCTTTTGCACCAGCGCCGAATGGAAGCCGCCGCTTTCGCCCTCGGCGACCACGTCGCGGAGCCAGCCCCAGAACACGCCCATCAACAGCACCAGGCCCAGGATCAACAGCCAGGGAAAATCATTGTGCATAAAAAAGATCAAACCGATCGCCGAGAGCATCGCCGAAATGGCGCCGGCCATCGGCCACGGGCTCGGCTCGACCAGATGCCAGGGATGGGTTTTCGCTGTGTCGCTTGCCATATGTCGTCTTCCTTGACTGCGCCTTAAATTTTCAACTTGCCTAGGCTGGCTGGGTGTCGCTTGGCATCGGAATGCGCCAACCCATGGTTGCCGGCGCGTTGCTCCGCCTCGGCTTCCCGGGCGGCGCTTTGATCCTTGTCGGCAAAGAACGTGTAGGAGAGGGTGATCGTGCTTTCGCCCTTGGCGCCCGCGTCTTTCAAAATCTCCCGATCGACAAAGAAGGTCACCGGCATTTGCGCCGTCTCGCCGGGGCCGAGGACCTGCTCGGTAAAGCAGAAGCATTCGATCTTGTTGAAATACCGCGCCGTCTTATACGGCGTCACGTTGAATGTGGCGGTTCCGGCGATGGTCCGCTCGGACAGGTTGGTCGCCTCGAAATGGGCCAGCACCTGTTCGCCGACGCGCACCCGCAATTCGTTCTGCACCGGGCGGAAGCGCCACGGCAGATTGGCGTTGGTGTTGGCATCGAAGCGCACGGTCACGTAACCGGCGGCGGCGATATCCACCGGCGCCGCCGGCTTCAGCTGATCGGCGATGCGCGTCGTGTCGCCAAAGCCCGTGACCTGGCAAAAAGCCCGGTACATGGGTTCGGCCGCCACCACCAGGGCGCCCATGCCGGCGATCAGACCGACCAGGGCGTAGGCGGTCAGCTTGGTCCGCCGGGCGCCGTTATTTTGGCGCCGGGTGCCGCCCCGGGAACTCCTCGCGTGGTCCATACCCATGCCGATCTCCTATTCGGCCGGCTGCAATTCGCCCACTTCGGGCAACACTTCGTGGGTGTGGAACGGCGCCGGCGATGGCACCGTCCATTCCAAGGTGGTGGCGCCCTCGCCCCAGGGATTGCCGCCAACCCTTGCGCCGGCGGTCACGGTCCGGAAGAGGATCCAAAGGAACAGCAGCGCGCCCAGCAGGGTGATCGCCGCGCCGATGCTCGAGACCATGTTCCAGCCGGCAAAGGCGTCGGGATAATCGGGAATACGCCGCGGCATTCCGGCCATGCCGAGAAAATGCTGCGGGAAAAAGAGGACATTGACGCCGACGAAGGTAATCCAGAACTGTACCCGGCCTTGCGCCTCGGAATATTGCCGGCCGGACATCTTGCCAATCCAATAATAGAGGCCGGCGTATATCGCGAAGATGGTCGCGATCGACAATACGTAGTGGAAATGGGCGACCACGAAATAGGTATCGTGGAAGGCTTGATCGACGCCCGCGTTGGAGAGAGTAATGCCGGTCACGCCGCCGACGACGAACAGGAATATAAAGCCCATGGCGTACAGCATCGGGGTTTTGAAATCGATCGATCCGCCCCACATGGTGGCCAGCCAACTGAAGATTTTGACTCCGGTGGGCACCGCGATCACCATGGTGGCAATGATGAAATAGGAGCGTGTCTCGACGTTGAAGCCGACCGTGTACATATGGTGCGCCCAGACGATGAAGCCGACAAAGCCGATGGCGATCATCGCATAGGCCATCCCGAGATACCCGAATATGGGCTTCTTTGAGAAGGTGGAAACGATTTGGCTGATCACGCCGAAGGCCGGCATCACCATGATATAGACCTCGGGATGCCCGAAAAACCAGAACAGGTGCTGCCAGAATATGGGATCGCCGCCCGCCGACGGATCGAAAAAGGCGGTGCCGAAGTTGCGGTCGGTCAGCAGCATGGTCAAGGCGCCGGCCAGCACCGGAATGGCCAGCAAAAGCAGGAACGCGGTCACCAGCATCGACCAAACGAACAACGGCATGCGGTGCAGGGTCATGCCCGGCGCGCGCATGTTGAGGATGGTGGTGATAAAGTTGATGGCGCCGAGGATCGAAGACGCGCCGGCCAGATGCAGGGCGAGGATGCCGAAATCGACCGCCATGCCGGGATGGAAGTCGGCGTTGGAGAGCGGCGGATTGACGGTCCAGCCGGTGCCGGCACCGCCGCCGATAAATGTCGATGTGACCAGCAGCACCAAGCCCGCCGCCAACAGCCAGAAACTGATATTGTTCATGCGCGGGAAGGCCATATCGGGGGTGCCGATCATCAACGGCACGAACCAATTGCCGAAACCGCCGATCAGGGCCGGCATGACGACGAAGAAAACCATGACAAAGCCGTGCGCCGTCACCACCATATTGTAGAACTGGAAATCCTCGATGAATTGAATACCGGGTTCGGTCAGTTCCAGGCGGATCAGCATCGACATGCCGCCGCCGACTATCGCCGCGATCAGCGCCAGGATGATATAGAGGGTCCCGATATCCTTGTGGTTGGTGGAATAGGCCCAGCGCCTCCAGCCCCGCGGGCTATGATCATGTCCGCCGTCGGTGCCGGCATGGGCAATGTCAGACATAGAATTACTACCTCTTCAATTTCGGCGCGCCCAGGGTACGGGCGGCGGCCTGAACAATCTCGATCGCCTTGGCGGTCCCGGGTGGGGTTGATGCTGGCGGGGCGGTTTCCCGTGAGGCCATTGTCGGCGGGGCATCGTTGCCGGCATACTCGACCTTGGCCGCGGCGGCCCATTTGGCGAATTCCGCCTTCGAAACCACATCGACCCGGATCGGCATGAAGCCGTGGTTGACGCCGCATAACTCCGAACACTGGCCATAATAGGTGCCGATTTTGGTAACCTTGATCCAAGATTCGTTGGTCCGTCCGGGAACCGTATCCATCTTGACTCCGAACGACGGTATCGCCCAATTGTGCAGGACGTCGTCGGATGTCATCAACAGGCGGATCTCTGTATCGACCGGCAGAACCACCCGCTCATCCACCTCCAAAAGCCGTATTTGGCCTTCCTTGAGATCTTCTTCGTCTATGATATTGCTGTCGAATTCGAAATTGCCGTTGTCGGGATATTGATAGGACCAGAACCATTGATGGCCGGTTATCTTGAGGGTCATTTCCGGATTCTTGGCCTTGTCCATGAAGAACAAAAGCTGCATGGACGGCACCGTGACGACCATCAAAACGGCAATCGGCACCACCGTCCAGGTCACCTCGAGCAGGGTGTTGTGGGTGGTCTTGGAGGGCACCGGATTGGCCTTGGAATTGAACTTGATGATGATCACCAGCATCAGGCCGAGGACGAACAGGACAATCAGCGTTTCGATCACCAGCAACAGATTATGAAAGGAAACGATGTCTTCCATCACCGGCGTGGCGGCTTCCTGGAAATTCATCTGCCAGGGCTTGGGGCCGGCGGCAGACGCGCCGGCGGAAGCCGCTATCGCGGCGGCGAAAAAAATAACCGGAGACAACATCCATCGGCATCGGTTCATCGCGTACTTTCCTTATTACTTTTACTTAATTACTTAGCCGCCAAAACCGGATCGGTGAAATCGATCACCACGCCAAGCCAGGGACTATCTGGAAGTTTATGGGCCACTAAACCGGAATTCGTGCATCCAACATAATCAAAACATTGTCAGGCTCCTATACAAATTATCGCGCCATCGGTAAAGCATTCCTACAAATGTTGCTGTAATTATTTGGCGGAATTCAAAGGAAAAATGAGAACAATTTGCCTATCCCGCGGCAATCGTATTTTTTCGCCTCCGGCGGCGCCGGTATTTTCGGCGGTTGCGAACGATTGGGCGGAATGGTAAAGGGGCGCTTGGCCCATAGCCGCCCGGATCGCCCGCACCGATGAGCAGGCGGGACCGGATTTCCGGCCCGCAAAGCAAAAGAATTTAATTGATCAGACCGATGACGCCCAGAAATAAAAACATGGTGTTTATTGTGGTTTTGGCGATCGTTGCGGTGGCCATGTACGTGTCCACCATCATCAATGTGGGCTTTAGTTAGAGCATGTTCCAACCAATCGGGGCGCAGCCATGAATGTCTTCGCCGTTCTGCCGCACGTGAACGCCGGTCTCAATGCCGCCGCCGCGGTCTTTCTGATCATCGGCTTCGTATTGATCCGGCGCCGCGCCCACCGCGCCCACCGGGCCGCCATGCTCACCGCCGCCGCGATCTCCGGTTTGTTTCTGATCAGCTATGTCACTTTGCGCTTTTTCGCGCCCATATTCGCCTTCCAGGGCGAGGGCGCCATCCGTATCTTCTA
>JAYGEH010000378.1:0-8199 GCA_046582475.1 Rhodospirillales bacterium | reverse complement strand
GAATTTGGCTGCAAAGGGCGCGGCGCGCCGTACGCCGGCCGCCGGGCGAAATTCTGCGCCGCCTTCTTCAAGAAGGCCGGGCCTGGCCGGACCGCTACCGGGCACCGCCGGCGGCGCGCTCGGCATCGGTATGCTTGGCCGAGGTGGCCGAGCGCAGCAGGATGCCAAAGGTGCGGTGGATGTCTTGCATCGCGATGTCGGGTAGGGCGCCTTCGCTGACGTCGGCCCTTTCGCGGTTGAGGAAATCAGCGCGGTGGCGGATCCGTGCCGAGATCACCGGCTCGACCGGTGCCGTCGCATCGTCGGCAATGACGGCGATGCGGTACTCGGCCAGGGTCTTCTTCCGCGCCCGCGGCAATGCCAGCCGATAGCCCGCCGCGTCGATCTCATGGGGCCCGGCGATGGCGTCGAGCCCGAGGGTGAGATCGTCGGCGCCGCGCCCCAGCGGGCCGATCGCCAGAATGTCAGCCGGCGCCACGTTGGCGCCCAACGCATGGCCGTCGGTCGGGCAGATGCCAAATGTGGGTTTGAGGCCAGCTTGCTGCCTAATAGTCAGAGACGTACTGCCTTCGTTGATCTGGAAACTTTCCCCTGACGCTGCCATCAGGCTGGTTGGGCGATCCGCTCGGGTCTCGGGGTTTCGCCTGCATTGGCATTGCTCCATTCCGGAACAACCCCTTCAAAACGCTGCCGGATCGCACCGATGACCGCGCTATTGCTCGTAATCACTCGGACGCCGAATGCCTCGTCAAGGAGCGGTTTGGCCTCAAGGGCGCGGAAGTTGGTGCACGACACAAACAGGGTGTCGAACGTCTTCCCGCCCAGATGCGCCATCGCGAAGGCAACGATCTTCGCCGGTGTCGGGGTGGCGAGTTCGACATTGTCCGTAATGCCCATACCATGAGCCGCAACAATTTCGCGCCCCTCCGCGGCCAGAGCGTCGGCGACCGATTTCGTCAATTCCTTGTTGTACGGCGTGATCACCGCCAGGCGCTTCGAACCGACGGCATCAAGCGCGTCCGACACGGCATTGATGACCCCCATGGCGGGACTACCGGCAAGGGCGCCGAGTTCGCTGCAGACCTTCGCGTCGTACTCCAGGCCAAATAAGGATCCTGCCGACGTGCACCCAAAGACGAACAAATCCGGATTGAGCGTCCCCAGGTCCTTTGCCGCGGGTTTCGAGAACTCTTCGATCATTCGGATTTCCGCCTCTTTGGTCGTCTCCACAAGATACATGCGGTCCGTATGAACCGTATACTTGTCGGCGGGAAGTCCCTTGTGGAAATCGTTCTCCATCACTGTGTTGGATGATGGGACCAGCAGGGCGATCCGCGCCCGGCGGGTGTTCAGGTCAATCATCGACATTCCTCCCCTTGTGGTCGTTTCGGACAATGCTTCCGGTCCGTGACGGCGTTCCAGGCGCTACGTCGCGAGAGTCGGCATAGCCATCGCGTCACCCCGCGACGGCACGTCCCCGATCAACAGGCAACCCGGTTTATGGGTAATTGCGATTTCAGGCCTGGCCTGCAAGAGGGAATATTGCGGGGTTAATGCCGCACCCCCAAAACACTGAAGTTCGTCATCGCGAACATCGACGGGGTCGCCGACCAAGGGATCGTTGATATCCACGATACCAATCAAACCTGGATCGCCGATATGAACAGGCGTGCCATGTGTCATGGGGAACCGGCTGGTCAATTCCACGGCGCGAATGGCATCTACGGCCCGGAACGGCCGCATCGACACGCCCATGTGCCCCGAAAATGGGCCCGACGGCACGAGCGGGATATTCGACATGTACATGGGAACGCAAACGCCCTGCGTGACATGGCGGAGTTCCAATCCATCCGCGAGCAAGGCATCCTCGAAGGAATACGAGCAACCGATCACAAAGGTGACGAAATCATCGCGCCAAAGATCGCGAATATCCGTGACTTCATCGACGAGTTCTCCGTGCCGCCAAATCCGGTACCCGCCGATATCGGTGCGGACATCGATTTCCGCGCCGAAGGTCGGTAGGGATGGATCACCCGGGTTGGAACTGGCAACCTGCGGGCATGGTTTGGGGTTGCGCTGACAGAAGGCCGCGAAATCCATGGCCAAGTCGCCGGGAATAATGACCGGGCTTCCCTGCATGAACCCAAGGGCCATGCTTGTCGTTTGGGTGAAGGGCGGCAACTCGGCCCCGCGATAAAGCGCACGGGCATCCGCTCCAGTTTCCACCGATTCCGGATCCGAATGCATCACCAAAGCGTTGACGTTGTTCGGCATGGCAACCTCCCGACAGGGCAACCGGAGCCCCGTCTATGAAAATTCTCACCCCCGCCTTACCAAAGTCAAGGGGGCGTCCCCCAGCCACCGCCGCCGGCGGTTTCAATCCATAGGGCTTCGCCCTTGGACAGTCGGCCCGCCACGGTCTTCGAAGAAAGTTCCGTCGTTGATCCATCAACATGTTCGATGGCGAAGCGGGCGCAACGGCCATCACCGCCGCCGGCCGCGCCAAGCGCCGGATTGAGCGCGCGTTCGTACAGCAGCGAAAACTCCACATCATCGGCCAGCGCGCGGATGACCTTTCGCGCCCCCATGCCACCATGATGGTGACCGGGCCCACCGGAGTCATCGATCAACTCATAGGCCTCGATCCGAAGCGGCATGCCCGCTTCGGTGGCTTCGATGGGCAAATTCATGGTGTTGCCCATGTGGACGCGGTGCCCGTCGACGCCGGCCCCCTGGGCCGACGCCCCCATGCCGCCACCCATGGTTTCCACGTGCACGAACCGGCGCCCTCGCGTCGCATCCCAGCCGCCAAGCGCGAAGACGCCGGCGCAACCGTAACTGCCTGCCACCGCCCGACCGGGCATGGCCGGCGCCAAGGCATCAAGAAGCACGTCGACGATACGGTTCGACGTTTCTGTGTTCCCCGCGACGACGGGCGCCGGATATACCGGGTTGACCAACGTTCCTTCCGGGGCATGGATATGCACCGCGCGGTAGGCCCCCGAATTCGGCGGCACCGCGCCGCCCGCCAAGGCTAAGATCGTGTAATAGCAGACCGAAGCGGTCACGGCGAAGGGAGCGTTGACCGGCCCTTTGGCCTGCGGGTCGGTACCGGCAAAATCGAAGTGGAGGGTTTGGCCGCGCTTTTCCGCTTTGACCGAGATTCCAAAGGGACCATTGCCGGAATCTTCGCTGTATCCATCCCCGTCCAGATGATGGGTGGCGTGCCAAATGCCGTCCGGCATCTCAGTCAAGATCACTTCGACCATGCGCTGGCTGTAATCCTGCGTTTCGGCGAAAATCTGGCGAACCGCGTCGCCGCCATAACGTGCGATCTGTTCCGCCACCCGTTCGACACCGCGCATGTTGCACGCGATCTGCGCCTTGAAATCCCCGACACGGTCCTCGGGAATTCGGACGTTGGCGAACAGCAGGGTCCAAAGGTCCCGTTCCGGCTCTCCTTCCTTGATAATACGAATGGGGGGAACGCGAATCCCTTCCTTGATGATCTCGTCGGTGACGGCCGATGATCCGGCCGCCATGCCGCCGACATCGGGCCAGTGAACACGGCTCGCCGAAAACCCGACGACGCCATTGCCGTCAAAGATGGGCGTCAGCAAGGTCATATCGGGCAGATGTGACCCGCCGGAATAGGGATCGTTGGACAAAACACCGTCGCCTGGCCGCCAGGTCTCGATCGGAAACGCCTCCAAGATACCCTGCGCCGAGAACGGCATGGCCCCCAAATGGACGGGAATGTCGTTCCCCTGGGCCACGACATCGCCACGGTGATCGAGAATGGCACACGACAGATCGGCGGAAAGGCTGAGCAGCGGTGAGAAGCTTGCCCGCATCATCACCGACTTCATTTCCTCGCAAATGGCATAGAGGCCACCGCGCACGACCTCGAAGGTCACCGGGTCGTCATGCAGGACCGATTGTGTCGCGCTCATGGAACGTACCTCTTCATCCGTGACAATCAGGATACCGGAAGGTCGCGTTTCCACGGTTTGGCCATCCAGGATACGGATGGTGGCGCCAAAATCCTCGATGATGGCGGGGCCATGCAAAGGTTTCCCGGCTTCCAGGACGGCACGATGGTAGACGGGAACATCGCGCACGTGTCCATCGGCATCAATGATCTGGCGCGTCCGAACGCCGCCGGATGCAGCCTCCTGGTCCGCCGATGGCCAGCCCCCCGCATAGACGATTTTCTTCGCGATCAGCCGGAGGTTGACCAACTGCACCGCATGGTCGGGCAAATCATATCCATAGGCGTCGTGATAGGCGCGGCGGAATTGCGCCTCCAGCAGATCCGCTTGAACACCGCTCTCCGACGGCAATGGCAACGTCAATTCGAACAGCTGTCCTTCGAATCTGACATCCACGGAACGCTGGAACTGCCAATCGTCCCCCATGCCCTCAGCGGCAATCAGGTCCCGCGCCCGAGCTTCCATCTCCCGGAAATCGTCCGCCACCTCATTGGCGCCAAGCTCGGTGACACGACGAAGCTTTGTTTGGACAAGATCGTGACGGGCCTCGCCCAGCATCGTGCCGATGGCGCTGAACAGGCCGGGAGCAGTCGGAATGACAATTCGCGGCACCCCGACCTCGCGGGCGATCTCCGCCGCATGCAGGGGGCCCGCGCCGCCGAACGCCACCAAGCTGAAATCCCTGGGATCGAGACCGCGGCGCAACGTTGCCAAGCGCACCATTTCGGCCATGTTCGCCGTCGCCAGGCGTAGCACCCCCCATGCCGCCCAGGGGACGGACCAACCAAAAGGACGTGCGATATGCTCATCGATAACCTGGGTCGCCATGTCGGCATCAATGGTCAGATCCTCGCTACCGAAACCATCGGCCGCGATATGTCCAACGGCCACATGCGCGTCGGTCACCGTCGGTCGCTGACCGCCGCGGCCGTAACACGCGGGTCCAGGATCGGCTCCGGCGCTTTCCGGCCCAACCTTGATGACGCCGGCCGCGTCAATCCACGCGATCGACCCGCCGCCGGCGCCGATTTCGATGAGATCGATCACTGGGCTTTGGATCGGATAACCGCCGACATCGACCCCGTCGACAAACCGGGCGGCGTAGAATTCCGTACTCAACCGCGGTTGCCCGCCAACCACCACGCCCGCCTTTGCCGTGGTGCCGCCCATGTCGAAGGCGATCAAATCACCCAGGTCTTCCGCCTCGCCCAGGGCGGCGCAGGCGATGATGCCCGCGGCCGGACCTGATTCGATGAGATGGACCGGATACCGCCTGGCATTGGCCGCCGAAGTCAGCCCGCCGTTGGATTTGACGATGGAGAGATCGGCGATCCCCCTTCCCTGCAGCTCACTTTCAAGGCCGTCGATGTATGTTTCCACCACCGGCCCGATGAACGCGTTCACGGCGACGGTACTGGTCCGCTCGAATTCTCGGAACTCCCGGCAGACATCGCTCGAGAGCGTCACATACACATCCGGCAGGGCATCGCTGATGGCCGCGCCAAGCGCGCGTTCGTGAACATCGTTCGCATAGGCATGCAGCAAGGAAATGGCCACGGCCTCGGCTTGGCAATCGCGGACGAGGTCGACCAATCGGCCGAACTCGGCATCATCCAGAGCGACCAAGACCTCGCCGTCATGGGACATGCGCTCCGCCACTTCGAACCGGCGTTCACGGGGTGCGAGGGGCGGAGAGATGCGCGGCGACAGGTCGTAAAGCCGAGGACGCGCATGACGGCGCAATGCCAAGACGTCACGAAACCCCTTGGTGGTCAATAAGGCCGTGCGCGCGGCGTTGCGCGTGATCAACGCATTGGTTCCGACGGTGGTCCCATGGAAGACAGCCGCCGCGTCTTTGCCGGTCCGCTCAAGGTACCGGTCAACCCCCATGAGGGCACCGTCCTGCGGGTTCCGCGGCGTCGAAGGGACCTTGAACGCGGAGATCAGTGCACCGCGCCGCCGATCCATCGCCAGGACGTCCGTAAACGTTCCCCCCACATCAATGCCAAGCGCAATATCCGCGTCGCTCATGCGGCCGCCCCTTCGCTGACATCGAGCTCCGACAAGGCATCCACGAAACGATCCATGTGCTTTTTGAGGGACACGTCGACACGTAGATAGCGATCTCCCAGCCCCCGGAAAGATTGGCTGCAATCTTTGGTGATGACGCCTTTTCGCAGCAACGCTTCAAAAACGCCGGTCGAATTCTGATCCGGGTCCATGATCTCGACCAGGAAGAAATTCGACCGGCTTCCAGGGATTATGCGAAACGAATTGAGCCGCCCAAGCCTTTCCGTCACGTAGTCACGCATCTCACGGATCATGTCGACCGTGCGACGCACGTGGGCATCGTCGTCAAGCGCGGCGACAGCGCCGGCGACCTGCAGTTGCCCCATGTTCCATGTGGGTTTGACCGCCAACAGGGCCTTGATCATATCCGGATGGCCGATGCCAAACCCGATCCGCAGACCAGCAAGCCCGTAGGCCTTGGAAAAGGTCCGCAACACGATGAGGTTGCTGAATTCCTCGAGAAGCGCCATGCCCCCGTCGGTCTGCGTGAAATGGATGTAGGCCTCATCCAGAACAACGAGCCGGTCATCACCGGCGGCCCGGCACACCGTCCGGATATCATCAAGCGCCATCAACTTGCCCGAGGGACTATGTGGGTTGGTGAGAAACGCCACCCGGACCGTGTCGTCCAGAGCCGCCACGTAGTCCTCGATCCGAAAATCAAAGTCGGTTCCCATGGGAACGTAGATGCCGTTCCGCACTTCCGCGTCGGCTGAGAGGTGGTACATGGGAAAGCACGGTTCATACATCAAAATGCTGTCTTCCGGCGCGGCGAAGGTACGGACGATCCATGAAATGATCTCGGTCTCGCCAGCACCGCAGATGACACACGCGGGATCGACATCGAACTTTTCAGCGATCTTTTCGCGAAGCGCGTCGGCGCGCCAGTTCGGGTAGATATCAATTCGCGACAGGGCCCCACCAACCGCCTCTACCGCCAATGGAGAAGGACCAAAGGGATTTTCCGCAGATCCCAGCTTGGCGACATCCTCGAGGGGAATATCGAACTGCGCGGCAATTTGCTCTCTCGGCAAACCGGGTACGTAAGTTTCATACGATAACAATGCCGGATTATTCAGGTACATGGGTCGTCCTCCTGGCAGCAATTCGCTGATTAGGTCTTTGATTTTTGTGACATACGTACCATTGGAACTATAAATTGATCATTTGTTGTCATCTGCCCAGTAGACCGCGTGCTCCTCACGCTTGCGATGAAAACTCTCAATTTCGGCAACGGCCGCATCGTCGCTTTCCGCGATCATGAATGCAATGGGCGACGTGCGACTATCGGTGAGCGAGACAATCGACGCGCCCTTCTCCTTGGCGAATTTCATCGCCTCCACCGTCCCGCGCCGATAGGGGCGATAGGTCGTTGCGAGCAAGACATCCCCGTCGCCGATCCGCGACAGGTCGGACGCCACCGAAGAAGGCAAAGGCCCTGTTGTGACCGTCCAGCCAAGCCTCCGTCGTCGCCGCAGGGTAAGCCGCAACGAAGCAGGCATCGCTATGAGGAAGGGTCATGACAAAATAATGAGCCCGATACTCAACACCGGCGATAATAACATCCGCCTCACCAAAATCAGCCTGGGCATGACCCGGAGGATGGCTCAGCGGCACGAACATCTCCCGCTGGCGTTGCCGGGCTGCAAAAATATAGTCCTTCACGATCGTGATGCCACCGGCGAAGCCGTACTCATCACGAAGGCGCTCAAATATCCGCTTCGAGGTGTGCCGCTGCTTCTTCAGGCGCTTGGTGTCGTCCTCAAGAATCTGGTCGATAATGCCAATATACGGATCAAGCCTGGGCCGCGCCGGCGTCTTCTTGCGGCGATAACCGGGGGGCTCTGGAAATGCCACCATCTTATCGACCGTACGTCGATCTATCCCGAACATCCGTGCCGCCTTGCGCCGGCTCATACCTTGAATAATTACCGCATATCGTACGCGTCCATAGAGTTCCAATTGCCTCATCCCCGCCCTCTGCAAAAGCAGAAAGCTTACCACTGGCGGATTTTTACTCCGGCCAGCAACCAGACAATCTGGCCGATCCTCAGTGGTGGATTATTACTCCGGCGTTCTCAATTTCTAGTCACAGACATTTTGAGACCCAGTTTCTCAGCCTGGAGGGTGAGCATGA
>JAYGEH010000371.1:0-3833 GCA_046582475.1 Rhodospirillales bacterium | reverse complement strand
CCCTTGGCGATCTCCATGACCGCTTCGCAAAAGACGTAATAGGGCATCGCCGTGCCGCCATAGGCCTTCGGCTGGGTCATGCGCAAGAGCCCGGCCTGTTTCATCTCATTGAAGCTGTCGGGCGATATTTTGCGCGCCGCCTCCACCGATTTGGCGCGCGCCCGCAAGGCCGGATATAGCGCCCGGGCGCTTTCCAACAGCGTGGCGGGATCGGATAACGACGCGTCCATGATCGGCGGGCTACTGAAATTTATCGGCGTTGATCAGCAGATGCACCCAGATGCTGGCGGCGTAGCCGAGCAGAATCGCCCACGCCCATTTGAGATGGGCAACGAAGGTGTAAATGCCGCGCGCCTGGCCCATGACCGCGACCCCGGCGGCCGAGCCGATGGACAGCATCGAGCCGCCAACGCCGGCCGTTAGCGTCACCAGCAGCCATTGCCCCTGATCCATTTCCGGCAATACCGACAGCACCGCGAACATGACCGGGATATTATCGACCACCGCCGACAGGAAGCCGACCAGAATGTTGGCCGTGGTCGGCCCCAGATCGCCATAGAGGAAGTTCGAGCCGAGGGTGAGATAGCCGAAAGTGCCAAGCCCGCCGATGGCGAGAATGACGCCATAGAAAAACATCAGCGTATCCCACTCGGCGCGCTCCAAGGCCTTGAAGATATTGAACGGCTCGGTGCTGTTCGCCGCATCCGGCTCGGGCTCGGAACTGGTTTCCAGTTCCAGCGCCATTTCACCGAAGTCGTCATCGCTCGGCGCCGGGAAGAAATTGCTGCGGCGCTTTAGGTAATATCCATAGAGTTTCAGCAATGCGAGCCCGGTCATCATTCCCATCACCGGCGGCAGGTGCAGGAAACCGTGGGCGATGACGGCCATCGCAACGGTCACGATAAACAGCCCGACCACAATCCAGGCGCCATGCTGGAGCATGGGTTCGGTGTGGATGGCGTCAGGCTTGCCGGCGGGCATCACGAAATTCATGATGATCGCCGGCACCAGCCAATTGACCAGCGAGGGGACAACCAAGGCGAAAAATTCCGTGAAACCGACCAGCCCCTTTTGCCAGACCATCAGCGTGGTAATGTCGCCAAACGGGCTGAAGGCGCCGCCGGCATTGGCGGCGATGACCACGTGGATGCAGGCGACGGCGGCAAAATTTTTGTTGGCGCCGCCGACCGCCAGGATCACCGTGGCCATCAGAAGCGCCGTGGTCAGATTGTCGGCGATGGGCGAAATGATAAAGGAAAGAATGCCGGTCAGCCAGAAGATGGCGCGGAACGAAAAGCCGCGCGACACCAGCCACGAGCGCAAGGTATCGAACACACCGCGCTCATCCATGGTGTTGATGTAGGTCATGGCGGCCAGCAGGAACAAAAACAATTCGGCGAATTCCAGAAGATTGTGGCGCACCGCGATCTCCGCGGTTTCGGTATCGCCGGCGCCGGCATAGGCGATGGCCACCAGCGCCCAGATGATGCCGGCGGCCAGCATCACCGGCTTCGATTTCCGAAGGTGCAGATTTTCCTCGGCGATCACCAGCATGTAGGCGACGAAAAATACCGCCAGCGCGGCAAATCCGGCCCAGTGCCTGGTGAAGTCAATGGCGCTTCCCGCCGCCGCCTGGGCGGGAGCGGCGAACATCAGCGCCCAAATGGCGGCGCCGGAAGCGGCGAACAATATCCGGATTGCGAATTTCCTGCGCATGAGTCTCTCCCAATACATGTCGTTGCGGTTTACCCCCGATACGTTACGGACCGGTTAACCCCACCGGACCTATTGCGTGCCCGGCGTCGTAAACAGGAACCAGGGCCCGGAATGCCGGGACAAGCCCGGCAACCGGAACCCGGTATATTTGTAGCGCGACCAGACGGTCACAATATCGCCCCGGCGCAGGCGCACCGACCAATTATAACGGGCGCCCGCGCGGAGCGGCCCGGCTACGGTAAATTGCGCCGCCCACAGGTTTTGCAAATAGGCCACCGCCGGCCCCGGCAGCTTGGAGGCAAACGCGCCAAGCCCATAGGTGAAGGCAATCTCCTCGAACACAACCACATCGTATCGGATCCGGCCATCGCCCACCGACGGTATCCATTCCAATGTCGGGCTGAGGTTGGCAACCTGCCCCGCAGGCGCGCCATCGGTCATCGGGCGGAGCGGCGTCACGCCGCGAAAACTTTCGTCGCAATCGATGCCCCAGCCGCCGCAGCCTTCGACAATATCGGTAAAGCTGCCCTGATCGGCGACCATCTTCATCAGCGACCATGTGGGCGTTTGGCTCCTACGCGGATATTTTCTGGCCAAGGCTTCGAAATTGGAATCCAGGTCATCGCTCACTTCGGCATCCACCGCGCCGCCGGCCAGGCGGATGGTCAAATCACCGATATAGACCGAGCCCGCGCCCGCCGGAACGGTGAATTCCGCCCACAGGCGGCCGCTGGTTTCGTTATTGAAATGGCGCTTCACGAAACCGAGCACATGATAGTCCCCGGGCGCCAGCGCCCAATAGAACTCGGCCTCGGGCCCGAGCCGGTAGCTGACCGCCCGGCGGGCGCCCTTGGCCAAAACCAGCAGCCAAAAATGGGTGCCGGCCAGGTAATTGGCCGGCCATTTCATTGCAATTCCGTTTTCGATCACCCGCACCGATCCGGTGACCAGCGGCTTATCTTGCGGCGGCTCGGTAACATCTTCCAAGGCGCCGGCGGCAAGGCAGCCGCTCAAAGCCAACATCGGAATGAGGGCACCGATGCGCCGCATGACCGGCCTCTGCCGGGCGCCGCGGATTTACCGCTCCCACAGGCGCTGAAACGCCTGTTTTCGCAGTTCATTGCCTTCGATGCGCGCCGCCGGCGGCGCGTCGCCGCTCCAGATATCGAGAATACCCTCCACCTTGTCCCGGTATGCGGCTTCGAATTCCTGGTGCGGGATGACATAGGGCAAATCGTTGCGAATCGCTCCCAAGACCATGGCGCCGAAATCCCGAGGATCGGTGCCGCCGTCGAAAGACCGGTCCAGGAGCGCCATGCCTTGGGCGTCCAGGGCATCGGAGGTATCGGAAAGCGCGTCCGGCCGGTTGCGCTGGGCGCGGTTGATATTGGTATTAATGGCCGCTGGGCAGAGCACGGTGACGCCGATCCCCTTCGGCGCCAACTCCTGGCGGAAGCCTTCGGAAAGGCCGACCACGGCGAATTTCGACGTGCAATAGACGCTGTTTCCGGCGCTCGCCAGGAGCCCGGCCATGGAGGCTGTGTTGACCACATGGCCGCCTATCCCGCGTTCGATCAGGCGCGGAACGAAGGTTCGGATGCCATTGACCACGCCGCCGAGATTGACGCCCAACACCCAATCCCAATCGTCGTAGCTGGCGCCGGCCATGAAACCCCGCCAGGAAACACCGGAATTGTTGCAGATCACATCGACCGCGCCAAAGGCGTCTTCGGCTTCCTGGGCGGCGCTTTCCATGGCGGCGCGGTCCGAAACGTCCAGTTGGATGGCATGCACTTCGCCGCCCGCCGCTTCCAATTTTGCCGCAGCCTTGGCCAGGGCCGGCGCCTCGATATCGGCGATGACTACCTTCATGCCGGCGCCGATGAAGGCCTCCGCCATGCCCAGCCCGACGCCGCTGGCGCCGCCGGTCACAAACGCGCACTTGCCCGCCAAATCCTTCATGTTTCTCCCCCTTATCTAGGGTCAGGACTCATTAATTCAGATAGAAGATAACAATAGCGGCGATGCATATGGCTGAAAAGAAGGTGTGTGCGCAACGGTCATATCGTGTTGCAACGCGGCGCCAGTCTTTGAGTTTGCCGAACATGTTCTCGACC